>CAYZFG010000003.1:0-88620 GCA_964477665.1 uncultured Staphylococcus sp. | reverse complement strand
CAGATGCTCTATTCAGTTGAGCTAAGGAGCCGTTTGCGGATGCAAAGTTAAGTCATAATTTTGTAACCGCAAAGAGTATTAACATATTTTTGCATAATTTTCGGTGGTCATTTCACCTTTCCGCCTGACGAGGAGGTGATTGTGGGAGAGGGGCAGGTGAAGCCCTTGCGGGTGATGGTGGCGCCGCTTGAGGCTGCAAGCACGGCATTTTTAGCCGAGCCGCCCACTGATACGTCGGCACCCGACGAGGCGGTGAGCATGAGGCTGCCGGTCTTAACGCTCTTTAAATCAAGGTCGGCCGACGATGATATGGTGGCCGAGACCTCGGTTGAGACGAGGTTTTTGATCTCGACGTCGGCGCTCGAAGAGGCTGCGACGGATACTTCGCGGCTGTTGACATTGCCGAGCTCCACGTCGGCACTCGATGAAGCGGCAATGTTGACCTGCGAGGCATTGACATTGCCCAGCTCCACGTCGCCGCTCGATGAAGCGCCTATGCGCAACAGCGCGCAGTTGACGCCGGGAATCTCCACGTCGCCGCTCGACGACACGGCTATGTTCATATCCCCCTTCTTGGTCACGGGCGAGGTGACCTTGATTTTGCCGCTCGACGAGGCCGAGTAGCCGGCGGGGAGGGCGCCCTCGTAGGTGATGGTGATCTTCTTGTAGCGGTCGCCGCGAATATTGCGTTGCGACGTTCCGATTACGAGGTCAGAGCCCTTGACGGTGACGGTGATTTCGTCGATAACTGACTTTTCGGGACCAGAGATGGTGACCTTGGGGGCCGACTGGGACTCCTTGACCGTAACGCAGAGCGAGGATGAGGTGGCGATGGAATTGATTTCAGCGGGGACTTTTACCACGCGGGTGGCGGCTGTCACGGCAGCTGCGGTCATGACCGCGGCGGCGAGAGCGAGGATGATGCGTTTCATGTGATGGGTTGAGAGATTTGGATGATTTTTATGATTTATATCTATATGACTAAGAAATCACCGAAAAGTTACAATGATGTGGAAAAAATATGTTATTTTTGAAAAAACTCCTTAATTATGAAATATTTCTGGCTTGTATTTGTGGCAGTAGCGCTGTCGATATGTCTTGACATCTGGTATATCCCACTTATAGGCATAGCCATTGCGGTGGTGTGGATAGTGGGGGATGCTCGGGAGCAGGCGAGGTGCGACGAGCTTCAGCGCAGGCTTATGGAGCTTGACGATGCGGCTGAAGATACTTCACTCGCAGTCACTGAGGACTGTGAGGAAGACTATGGCGAAGATTTTGATTATCACGTACCCACTTACGAGGAAGGGCGGAAGCGATATAAGGCGTTGTTGATACGGCGCAATCGGTGGATGGCGAGGTATAAGGAGTATTATGACTCGCTTTCAGTGTTTAGCCGAGGCGGGGCGGAGAGTTATGATATGTATGTGCTGGACAGGTATTGGCATGAAGAGGTAAGTCTGATCGACGACCTGTATAAGGGTCATTACGAAGTGGACGAAATAGATTTCGTAAGGGATGAAATTGGATTGTATAGTGAAGAACTTGAGGAGTATGGGCTCGATTATTATAGCATGGATGATTATGATTGCGAGTATCCTTTCTACGATGATGATGACCTTGACGATGACGATGATTATTTAGATGACGAGCGTGACGATGATGACTATTTTTTCGATGACGAATTTTACAAAGACGAAGAGGATGAGAGAGATTAAGTAATTTGCTGGTGATTATTGCCGGATGATTGAAAAAAATGTATTATTTTTGAAAAAAATTTGCGATACATGAAAGAGGGATTTCTCAGAATAGCTTCGGCGGTTCCGGCGGTCAATGTGGCCGACGTGGATTTCAACGTCGATCATATCATCTCGATGCTGCGCCGCCTCGAAGCCGAGGGCGTAGAGATAGCCGTGATGCCCGAGTTGGGCGTGACGGGCTACACGTGTGGCGACCTGTTTCACACCTCCACGCTGCTTGATGCAGCCCGGCGCGGACTGCTGCGACTGGTGAAGCTCAGCGAGGAGCTGACGATGGATTTCATCGTGGGCGTGCCTGTGGTGGCCGGCGGAGCGCTGTATAATTGCGCGGCATTTATCTCGCAGGGCGAGGTGGCGCTTACGGCCAAGAGCTATATCCCTAATTATAATGAATTTTACGAGCGCCGCTGGTGGCGCCCGCTCAGGCGCGGCGAGAGCATGTCGGTAGCGCTCGGCGATGGCGTAGTGACCGAGATGTCGGCTGAAGCCGTCTATCCCAGCCACGGCACCATGATAGGCATAGAGATATGCGAGGACCTGTGGGCACCCGTGCCTCCGTCGACGGCCATGGCCCTGAAGGGCGCGCGCGTGATATTTAATCTCTCGGCCAGCGACGATCTTATAGGAAAATATGACTACCTGCGCTCGCTCGTCACCCAGCAGAGCGCGCGGCTTGTGGCGGCTTACGCTTATTCGTCGGCGGGGTGGGGCGAGTCGTCGACCGACCTCACTTTTGACGGCAAGGCGCTCATAGCCGAGAATGGCCGCTTGCTCGCCGAGGCTCCACGCTGGAGCGGCGAGGAGAAGGTGGTGATAGCCGACGTGGATATCGAGGCTATCGACCGCGACCGGCTCCACCTGATGACTTTCGTGGACTGCGCTGACCGCTTAGGCGTGGAGCGCAATGAGAGTGCATTTGCTGATTATAATTACGACGAGGTGGCCGACCTCCGCTATCGCCATGTCGACGGCCGTCCGTTTGTCCCCGCCGAGGGTAAGATTATCGATGCCCGCTGCGAGGAAATCGTCAATATTCAGGTGGCCGCACTTGCACGTCGCCTCGACGCGATACACTGCCGGAGTCTGACCGTGGGTATCTCGGGCGGACTCGATTCCACGCTCGCGCTGCTCGTGGCCGTGGAGGCTTTTGACCGCCTCGGGCTCGACCGCAAGGGTATCATAGGCGTGACGATGCCGGGATTCGGCACCACGAAGCGCACTCATAACAATGCCGTGATACTCATGGAGCGTCTGGGCGTGACCTCGCGCGAAATTTCTATCGCTGCGGCTGTAAATCAGCATTTTGCCGATATAGGCCATGATCCCGCGGTGCACGATGTGACTTACGAAAACTCTCAGGCGCGCGAGCGCACGCAGATACTCATGGATGTGGCCAACCAGACCGGCGGCATAGTGCTCGGCACGGGCGACCTCTCGGAGCTCGCGCTCGGCTGGGCGACTTATAATGGCGACCAGATGTCGATGTATGGCGTGAATGCCGGCGTGCCCAAGACGCTCGTGCGCTACCTCGTGGAATGGTTTGCCACGCGGGCTGAGGCCGATGTGCGTGCCGCGCTTCTCGATATTTGCGACACCCCTATCAGCCCCGAACTGATTCCCGCCGACGAGCAGGGAAATATCACCCAGAAGACCGAAGATCTTGTGGGGCCTTACGAGTTGCATGACTTCGTGCTCTACTATGTGCTCCGCTTCGGCTTCCGCCCGCGCCGCATCTATCGCCTCGCTGTCAAGGCGCTGGGCGACAGCTATTCACGCGAGGAGATAGTGAAATGGATGCAGGTATTTTACCGCCGATTCTTCTCGCAGCAGTTCAAGCGCTCGTGTATGCCCGACGGCCCGAAGGTGGGCAGTGTGTGCCTGTCGCCGCGCGGTGACTGGCGTATGCCCTCGGATGCTTCCGTAGCGTTGTGGCGCAACGAGGCGGCCATGCTTTCTGATTTACCATATTGACTATGAAACTGATACGCAATATTTCAATCTTACTTCTTCTGCTTGTGGCTGTGGCCGTAGATGCTCAGGCGCAGGTGGAGAAAGGGCAGAAGTCGCTGGGCTTTCACGGCGGCTATGCCACTTACAATACTTCAGCCCTTGCCGGGGTGAGCTTCAAGTATGCTTTCAGCCGCCACTTCCGCCTGGCGCCGAGCGTGGATTATATCTTTGACCACAAGGATATTGACGGACTGATGTTTAATATCGACTATCACGGCCCGGTGGCGCTCAATCAGGCCTGCACGGTGTATTTCTACCACGTGCTGGGCGTGAACTATGCTTCGTGGCATCACGGCGTGCCTGAAGCGAAGACGGCTGGTGATGAACCGGCCGGTGACGTGTCGTCGCGCGAGAATCATTTCGGTCTCGACGTGGGCGCCGGTTTTGAGTGGTATGTCAACCCCACGCTGCGCCTGTCGCTTGAAGGAAAATTCAACTGGATACGCCACGCCAACACCGGACTTTTCTACCTCGGTATCAGCTATGTGTTCTGATGCTGCGCCGCGGCTGTCGGTTCTCATTCCCTGCTACGGAACTGCTTCGCTCGTAGGCCGTTGCCTTGAGTCGCTTGTGCCGTTGGCGGATCACGATGTGGAGATATTGATGGTCGACGACTGCTCGCCCGACGGTGTGGGAGAGGCTATCACCCGCGCCCTCGATACCGTAGCCGCGCCCCTTGCGCCACATACCCGCGTACTGAGAAATACGCGCAATATCGGTTTGGCCGGGAGCCGTGAGAGGCTCTTCACCGAGGCTCGCGGAAGATACATGGCCACCGTTGACAGCGACGATTATGTGGATGCGCGCGCCATGCTCCGCGCGCTTGACGTGGCTGAGAAGGATGATGCCGATATTGTGGCTGCACCGTATTATATCGCTACCGGTGAGAAGGTTACGAGGAATAACGTGCCTGAGAAGTATGAACTGAACCGGCTGCCGATACATGTGAATTCATTTGCGCTGTGGAACAAACTCATCAAGCGCACCCTTCTGATAGATAACGACTTACACTGGTATCAGGGATTGAATCGCTGGGAAGATGTGGGGATGACGGCGCGGCTTTATGCGCTGCGACCGAAAATTGTAACGGTAAATGACGCGTGGTATTATTATTGCGTCGATCCGGCCCGGCCCACACTTTCGACCTTTGCCCGCGAAGCCACAATAAGAGAGCGCTCGGAAATCACGCGAAGCGTAGAGAAATGGCTTAAGAATAGAGGATTAGATAAGGAGTATGCCGAGTTTATTACGGCACTGAAATTCTATGCCAAGTCAGGCTATCTTCGCCGCCCGGTGGACCTGAAATCATGGCGCGCCACCTTCCCCGAAGCCCGCGCAACCCTCACCACCCCCTCAGCCTTGCCACTACATTACCGATTGCTTTTTAGGCTGTTGTCCCTACACGCGACACACCATTTATCGCCGTAGTCGCTGCGGCGGGGGTCAGCGACCCCCGTCCCATGAAGCGTCCATGCAAGTTGATAATCAGGAATTTATAATCATGAATCATGCATCATGAATCATGCATCATGAATCATAAATCATAAATCACTCCAAGCCATATCGGTGGAGGAGGGTGGGGTAGGCGGGGGATTGCTTGATGAGACGGAGGGTGGAGTCGATGGAGGAGGCTGTGTGGTCAGCGCTGTCGGGGTACATGATCCACGACTGGAACTGGTTGAACGACACTGCCGTAGACAGGTCGATCTGCGGATGACGCTCGGCCATGATGCGGGCAGTATGGAGGTCGACCACTGCCATGGGTATTTCACCTGAAGCGGCGAGGATGAACAGTTGCTCGGGACCGTTGACCGAATCAGGCTCCACGTATATCGAGTCGCCTATCTCGCGCGAGAGGTTGGCGAGGCGGTCGGCCACAGGCGAACCGGCTACTACTCTCACGCGATGCCCTGCAAGATTAAGCTGCGTGGTCACGGTGGTGTCGAGTGTGATAAGTACTTGTCGGTCAATATATACCGGCTCGGTGAAGCGATACCGCTCGCGATATGAAGCGGTGACCGGAGTGGAGGCCACGACGATGTTGTAACGACCGTCGGCAAGTCCTTCCGTGGCCTTTGAAAGCGATACCACCGGGTGGAACTTGAGCGGACGGCGCAGGCTGTCGCCCACCATGCGGATGAGGTCGTAGTTGAAGCCCCCGAGAGTGTCGTCGTAGCGGTAGAGCGACATGGGGGAGTAGTCGATGGCTACGTTGAGAGTGTCGCCCGTCGCCGGGAAAAACTCTCCGCGCGAGGGCGGAAATTCCCGCGAGCAGGTGCGCGCCATTATCATGATGACTATTGACATCAGCAGTAGCGCGGGCAGTATCCAGCGAAGCCGCGGGTTGAGAGGGGGAAGTTGTCGGGCCATGGTATTGAGGATAAGGAAGAAAGGGTCAGTTGGCGAAGTCAACCGATACACCCACGCGGAACTGCGAGGGGTTCATGGGGTAATGGGGCATGGAGAAGTAATTGTTGCCGCCGAAAAGACCGCGGTTGAAGTGGGAATAGAGCACGAAAAATCGAGCCTTTGACAGCTTGAAATTGGCGTAGACGTTCATAAACGGGTAGTTGCCGCACTTAATCTCGCGCTGATTCTTGAAAGTCATGGTAGCGGGCTGATATTCAGGTGCGTAATAGGCCGTATAGTAATCGCAATCCACGCCCATCTGCACATGGAGCACGCGGGCCACGCGGAAGAGCAGATAAAGATTGGAATAAATGGCAAACTTCGGCAGCGGGATTACCTCCTCGCGGGTGCTGGTCTGCACCACGGCTCGGTTGTCGAGATGGAGTATGCCGAGCTTGAAATTCTGCTCCAGGCGGGCCGAGAAAATCTGCACGTTGCCGCCATACTGCACCGGCGTGCCCTCGGGACCGAAGTAGATATGATTCTGAATATTTTCGATACCGATGTCGATGCGTGTGCGGGTGAAGGGGAAGTTGATGGTTCCGCCCACGCGGTAGGTGCGAATCTTGCTGAAGTCATTGTGCCACACGTAGTGGTTGCTCTGGTAAACCTCAGTGAGATAGGGTGGTGCCTGATTCTTGAAATCGCCGTAGGCGGTGATTGTCACCGTGTCGCGAAGTAGCGGGAAGCGGGTGGCGATATTTCCGTCGACTACCACGTCGCCTATGCTGCGGCCGAGCAATCCGAATTCCACACCGGCATCGTAGGTGAGAATCGAGCCGTTTTGCTTGGTCAGGCGACCGCCCACGTGGATGTTGTTGTCAGAATACTTCCCGGGGAGCTTGTAGTCAAACGGCCACGGAGTGAGCGCCTCGGGGCGCCCCTCGGCCACTGTCATCGGCACCGTGTCGGGCATCTGGTGATATTTCAGCAGCGTGTGGCGACCGTAGATGGTAATGCCGGCCTTGGCCCAGCGGTTGAATCCTTCGAGAAGCGCCACGCCCACGGTGTTGGACAGCTTGCTGTAAGTCCCTGTCTCGTTGGTGCCCGTGAGTCCGTAATAGTGATTGGGCCAGTATGACTGATCCTCGGAGGCGTTGGTATTGATAAACTTATGCTTGCCGTCGTTGTACTGAAGTGTCCATATAAAGCTTGTCACGGGGACGTAGGTGCGCGAGATTACCGAGTCGTTTTCGTCGCGCTTCTCGTCCCAGAATCCCACCTTGTAGCGGTTGTTGATCATAAGGTCAGTGCCCTTGACGCGATTGTGGGAGGCTGAGAGATATGTGGGAATAGACTTTGGCTCGATGGTCGAGACACCGCCCTGCAGCTGAGCGGGGTCGATGATATAGAGATCGTCGGTGATACCGCCGTTTTCCTTATTTATAATATTGTGGTGATTGAAAAATGCCTGAAGTTCATACCGGTCGCCCATATAGGAGGTCGAAAGTCCCCACACGAGCGACTTGGCAGCCTGGTAGTTATAGCTGCCCTTGGAGTAGATAAAGTCGAGATTGGCGCCCACCTGCCAGCGCGGACCGGCGTTGCCCGAGAATACACCCGTGAGTCGGTCAGCCGACGTCTGCTGCCCGCCGCCCGTGAGGTAGCTCACGAGGGTCATGGGGATGCGGGTGTTGTAAAACTTATGTGAATCGGGGCTCGGAAGCCAGTGGCGCAGAGCATCTTGCGGGAAGAAGTCGCTCATGGGCTTGCGATCCATATACACCATATTCATAGTGGCGCCACCGAGGTTTCCGGTCAGAGCTACGGCCGGAGAGTAGTCCTGCGGCACGGCTGTGAGGTAATAATCGTAGAGCAGCGTATCGATGGTGGCGTGGTACTTTATGCCTAAAGGAGCTGTGGCTTCCCAAGCGTAGGAAGGCTCCACTGTCATCGGTTTCTTGGCTCCGAGGCCCAGCACCGCGACGAGCATTACTGCGAGCGAGAGAAGGTATTTATTCATCGGATGAAATGATGTCGATAAGTTGGGTGGTGACGTTGAGCGAGGTCGTCAGTTCGTGGTGGAGTTCCTTGTCGAGGCGGCGGCCGTAGAGCCACAGAGGGATAGCCAGCGGGAATATCAATGCCTCGATCCATCCCGCCCACTGGGGGCGACCCGGCTGCAGCAGGGCCATGATGCGGAGCACGGGCATATCCATGAGCTTGAGTATCACGCTGCGGTTGCGGGAGTTGGAGAGATATTCCACATCCTCTTCCATGCGCGTGCGCAGGGCGGTGAGGCGGCCGAGGTCGATGCCGCGGGTCCAGTAGGCGATATATCCGGGCTTAAACTGCTGCGATGATATAAATGCTTCAAGCTCAGCACGCAGCGCGGTGAGGCGGTCGAGTGCCACGGGCTTCTCCACCTCGTCCATAATCACCTCTTTCATTTCGAGCTTGCGCACCTCGCTGATGCCGAAGAATTTGCGGAAGAAATTGGTGTAAGCATCGGCATTGAATACCGCCGAGTCGTTTACGGCCTTGTAGGTCAGGAAGATGCCGAGAGGCAGAAGCACAGCCGAACTGAGCCATATTCCTTGCCACACTTCCCACTTGCCGTCGCGGGCAAATTTGTAGCCCGTATTGTCGACAATGTAATAGAATATAAAGAGAAATACCGAGATGACGAGCGGCATACCCAGTCCGCCCTTGCGGATGATAGCGCCCAGCGGCGCGCCGATAAAGAAGAAGATGATGCAGGCAAACGACAGCGTAAATTTCTTCTGAAGCTCGATTCCGTGGCGGCGCACGGTATTCCAGTCGTCTTGCAGCGTGAAACTGCGGTACTCGTATTCCTGCTTCATGCGACGAGCCTTGTTGAGAGCTTGTTCGAGATAAGCGCGGGTCATCTCGCTGTTGGCGCCGCGGAATATCGAGTCGACGTTGAGCGGAGTGACCATTACCACGTCGGGATGCACCACCTCGCGTCGGCCGGAGTCAGTGGCCACATTCATAGTGCGCGACAGGCCGAAGAACCGCTCGTTGCGCAGCGAAGTGCCGTAAGAATGAGAAAGCGTGTCGATGGTGCGCGACACCGAGTCGATGGTGGCACGGAGCTCCGAGTAATTCTTACCCACATACTGGTTACGCATACCCTGCTCGTCCATGCGGTTGAAATTGGCGTCGAAGCTCATCATAATCTCCTTGACGTCAAATGATTCACGCCGATACGGGACATTTTTCATACCCGCTCCGGCATCCTTGAGGTTCTCAAACGACTCACCGTCCCAGAGCTTAAGGTAAAGATGCGTCTTGTCAGGCGTAATAGCCAGCTTACCCGAGTCAGCCAAGATTATCGAGCTGTTTTCAAACCCCTTGGAGATGTCGTAAATCATCATCTCGTAGAGCATACCTGTCTCCTGATTTTTCTCGGCCACGAAGAAATTATAGCCCGGAATCTGGTCATAAAACACCCCCTCGGGAATCTCCAGCTCGGGCGACTTCTGACGCATGGAGTAGAGCAGCGTCCACATCTTGGTTTGCGCAATGGGAAGCACATTGTTTTGAAAAAAGAATGCGCCGATGGCTATGAACACCATCAGCACCGTGAGCGGCATCATAGAGCGTAGCAGCGACACGCCCGCAGCCTTCATGGCCGTAAGCTCAAACTGCTCGCCCAGGTTGCCAAACGTCATAAGCGACGCCAGCAATATCGCAAGCGGGAGCGCCATGGGTATCATGGTGAGCGCGGCATAGAAAAATAGCTCGCCAATCACCTCAATACCAAGCCCTTTGCCCACAAGATCGTCGATGAAGCGCCATAAAAACTGCATCAGCACGATGAAGAGGCAAATCAGAAACGTCATGACAAACAGAGGCAAGAAGCTCTGCAGCATGAACCTGTCCATTCGCTTGAGTCCTAACATAGAGCCGCAAAGGTACAAATTTTTTCCGAAATGGGGAAATTTTCTCGCCATTCCCCGCCGGAGTTGATATGCCTACAGCATAACGCAATCGAGGCGGGAACACCTTGGGGTGCTTCCGCCTCGATTATAGGGTTGACTGCCGCCGGGGATTACTTGCGGATACCGAGCTCCTTCTGGGCGATGATGGCGCGGTAGCGGTTGATGTCCTTGCGGATAAGATAGTCGAGCAGACGACGACGCTTACCTACGAGGGCCTTCAGGGCGCGGGCGGTAGTGTAGTCTTTGTGGTTCTTGCGGAGGTGCTCAGTGAGGTGAGCGATACGGATTGAGAACAGTGCGATCTGTGCTTCGGGCGAACCGGTATCGGTCTTGCCTTTACCGTACTTCTCGAAGATTTCAACTTTTTCGTCAGAATTTAAATGCATCCTTTCAAAGTTTTAATTGGGGTTATTATTATAAAAAATCTGTGCCGAAATTTTTTCAGCCCACAAAGGTAGGCATAATTTCCGAGCCGTGCAAGAAATCAGTCGGTAAACTTATCCTTGCTGGGGTTGCGGAAGTGGATTTTGTGCTCAAGATACTCCTGGGTGGCGATGAGGGTGGGCTTGGGCAGGCGCTCGTAGAAGCGTGAGATTTCGATCTGCTCGCGGTTTTCGGATACCTCTTCGAGATTGTCGCTGAGCGAGGCAAATTCCTGGAGCTTCTTTTCGAGGTCATGTTTCATCTCGCCGCCTATCTGGTTGGCGCGCTTTGCGATGATGCAGACGGTCTCATATACGTTGCCGGTGTCGGCGCTCATGGCGATCAGGTCGCGGGTCTGGGTGTTGAGCGGGGCGTTGGTTTTCTTGTAGTCCATAAGTAAGTTTTTAGGCTTCCGTTATATGGTTGATTGTTATTGTTTTATTCTGATTCGTGGGGCATCACTCCGTGACGTATTTCGAGGCGATGTTAAATATGTTTTCAGCTTCCTGCCGGTTGGGGCCGTCGGGGTAATTGTTGATAAACGAGTAGTACTCGTCGACCACCACGCGGTAGCGCTCGGCTTTTTTCTCCTCCACGCTCTGGGTGGCCTCCTGATAGCGGGCTTTGAGGATCAGCATCTCAAGGTCTTCCTTATATTTGGAATAAGGATAATCCTTGATGGCGTTGCGGGCCACGATGACGGCGCTCTCGTAGTTGTTGCCGCGATAGGTGCCGAGGTTATAGTAGAGCTGCGCGTTCTGAAGCTGCTTGAGGGTGAGCTTGTCCTGAAGCTCGAAGATAGCATTCTGGGCTATCGACACTTTATCGCTGCGGGGAAAGAATTCAAGGAATGACTGGAGCTCCTGGATGGCGCGTATGGTTCCCGACTGGTCGAGCTGTGGCTCGGGGGAGTCAAGATAGTATCCGTAGCCTGCATAGAAGCGGGCGAGCTCGGCATATTTTCCGCGGGGATAGCGGTCATAATACTTCTTAAACCATTCGCCCGACGTCACGTAATCCTGATTCTCATAATTGCTGAGAGCCAGGAGGTAAAGCGTCTCCTCAGCTTTCTCCGAGCCCTTAAACGAGGTGACAATCTCCTCAAGTGTGGCGGCAGCCTGAGCATATTTCTTTTTCTCAAATGCGCGACGGGCGAAGTCGAGCTTATACTCGGCATCGGTACTGCGCTGCACGCGGTAATACTCGCCGCATGAGGCAAGCACACCCACGCTCACGAGCGCCAGAAATATGTTGCGTAAAAGTGATGTCATAAGTGATGTGTGGACATATCAAGGTGCAAAATTACTATTTTTTTCTCAATTCTCCTATCATTCGTCCCAAAAAATCTCCACCCACTCGCCTTTAACTCCATTTAACATTAGTTTTACGTAATTTTGTCCTCGATTTTTTCATTCATACCGTAAATGCATATCCGCTTCGCCATCATAGCGCTCTTAACCCTGCTTGCCGCCTGCACGCCGCGCCCTACTGATCAGCGCCTGTTCAGGGCCGAAGCCATGGCGGAAAAATCGCCGACAGCCGCACTCGCCGCACTCGATTCTCTGGACGCGATTGTCGCGGCGCAGTTACCCGAAGCTGACCGCCGCTACTACGAATTTCTCTCCGTAAAGATCGCCGACAAAGCTTATCGCCCCCACACCTCCGACACCACCATTCTGCACGTAATTGACTACGAAAGCCGCCACACCTCGCTCGGCCGTTATCCCGAAGCTCTTTATTACGGTGGTCGCGTCTACAGCGACCTCGGCGACTTCCCCACAGCTCTCCGATACTATCAGGATGCCCTCGACCACCTCCCCTCCGACCCCTCCACCCTCAACCTCCGCGCCAATATCATCAGTCAATATGGACGGTTACTTGATAACTTACGCTTATATAACGAAGCCATTCCTTTCATCAAAGAATCCATTTCTATAGACCGACTGCTTAACGATTCGGTCAATGAAGCGTATGACCTTCAACTATTGGGGACGATTCATCTTCGCGCTCACCATTATGAGATCGCTGATTCGATATATTCTCACGTATTAGTCTTAAGTAAAAATTTAAAGAAATCAATCCACGCCAAATCTTTAATGTATAAGGCTGCCACAAAGTTCTACATGGGACAAATCGATTCGGCGCGAATGTACATCAAAGATACCCCTGATTTAGTAAGTTCTCTCGCATCTAACAGTGCATTAGCTTATGGCGCAGAAATATACAGAGCTGCAGGGATGCCTGATTCGGCATATATATTCGCATCTCGACTAATTCACAGCGAGTATCCCACTAATAAAGAAACCGGTTACTATATTCTTTTAACGTCTGAACTAAGACCATATATTGATAAAGATTCAATTGATATATACTACTCAGACTATCTTAAACTTCTGGAATCATATTATAATGACAATATCAATCAACAAGCTCTGATACAATAGTCTTCTTTCAACTATAGTATTCATGAAAAAGAAAAAGCTAAAGCACAAAAAGCCAATCGTAAACTGCAAAGGATTATTATATATTTCATTTTTACAATCCTAATTTTAGGTATAATTATCCTATTGCTGAAAAATAGAGAGAAAAAGATTATTATTGAATTACAGAGAGCTCTTGAAAATATTAGATTACTTGAGTTATCGCTAAGCGAGAATCCCGGTCAGACAGTTGAAGATCTGGTGGAGGCTAATAACCCGAAATATGATGACTCCTACTCTGAAGCTGAGCGCCTGCGCTTAAAACTTCGTGAAAAGCTACTCAACTTATCTGCTCAATACTCGGGATCTGTCACAATTTCACCGATAATACTTGGTTCAGAAGCCTACAAGTCGTTACAGCAGCATGTCAATTCAGGTACACAAATTAAAGAAGAATCCGATCTCTGGAAAAGATTGGAAGAAGTGATACTTCAATCATCCCCCCATTTTCTTGAAAACCTGCGATTGCTTTTGAATGGAAAATTACAATCATTTGACTTGCACACGGCAATTCTTGTGAAGTGCGGTGTCACACCGAGTCAGATGTCAACCTTGCTTTGTCGCTCTAAAACTACCATATCTTCACGCCGCGAATCGATAGGCACGCGAATCTTTGGACAAAAAGTGAGCAACAAAGTAGTTGATACTATAATTTGCTTATTATAAGTAAATTATACATATTTCTTTAGTACGGAAAAAGTGCGGAATCTCATTTCCGTACTTTTTCCGTACTATTTTTAGGCCAATTTGAGCCCGCGTCGATCTACCTTTGCATCGTAAAAAATAAAAAATTCACTATGAAAAAAAGCATCATTATTTTCACAATTTCACTCATCTCACTACTCATCCCCCAGCTCTCCTCGGCTTACTCGTTTGCGCCTTTGGCAGTAGTGTTTTACCGTTATTACACCATGGGTCCTGAAGTTTCTATTGATGATGAAGGTCGGCGCGTTCCCACCCGTCCGCTTCAATGCACTATCGACCCTGAAAACGGCGTAACGATTCCGCTCGTTGACAAAGCCGAGATTGAACTTTACGAGATATATTCAGAAGATGAGGTGTGTATCATCGCCACACCCGTCGAAGCAGAGTTTATCGACACCCTTTTCTCCCTCACAGGTACTCTCGAAATCCGCATCTCTACCACCGAATATATTTACGCCGGTTACGTAAATATATAAAT
This sequence comes from uncultured Staphylococcus sp., assembly GCA_964477665.1. Classification (GTDB taxonomy): domain Bacteria; phylum Bacteroidota; class Bacteroidia; order Bacteroidales; family Muribaculaceae; genus Duncaniella. Next base: position 74,450 of record CAYZFG010000003.1, on the reverse strand, counting down.
CTCTCCTCATAGTAATTATACCTTGGTAAGTTTCAATGATTAAGTTCGAAACCTCAGCATATAATTGCGCTTTCAGCCTCAATTAAAATGCTTGATACTGATTATTGAAACTTACTTTTTATTGAAATCCACATTATTAATTATCCAATATTAATTATCCAATAAAATTTACACATGAAGAAGTTATTATTTTTCTCTTTTACCGTAGTTGCGATTATCGCAGGGTTTACTGCGTGCACAAGCCAAGATGAACCCGAAGCAAATGTAACCGAGGTTTCAGCCGTGTCATCTCTTGAAAATGATCCGCTACTCATTAAGCTGCAAGCACTCAACGACAGCCTAATCGCACAGTCACAACTTCAATCTATGAGCCCCGAAAGCCGCAGCATCTGGAGCAAGTTTAAAGAGTGGTGGAAAAAGTCAGTTAAAACTATTACTGCAGACCTGAATGGCGCCCTGAAAGGAGCGTCAGTAGGGTTCTCAATCGGTGGCGGAATCGGAGCCAGTATTGGAGGTATTATAGTTGGTACTGCCTATTCTTTAGAGTATAACCTGCGAGGAGAGCAGACCGGAAGTATTGAAGGGCTTACGACTAAAAAAACTTTGATTCAGCAGGATAGTGTAGAGCATGCATTGGCAAGTTCGTATCTAATACCCTCGCTGATGTCAAACGAACGTGAGCGCTGCAAAACTGCTAACATAAAATTGCCAAGCAATCACGTGAAAAGCTTTGAAACAGGCCTGCGTCACAATGTTTCGCTCAGACAACTGATGGACAAAGAAGAATTACCATATACTTTAGAGGATGCAGCCAACGGAGATGAAGAAATGATTTATGCCTTTAGGCTTATGCATGGACCAAAATTTAAAGAGTATTACAGTACTCCTGTTTCAATTGTTGGTCTTCCAACAGTAAATAGAATAAACCCGACAAGGACAGAAAAAGTCGTCTATCTGTTTGCAGAGGCATTAAAAGATTATCCTAATAATCTTGACGATATAAAAACGCTTATTGACAGTTATATAAGTGAAATCGAGAAAGATGAAACTTATGCTGATGCAGAAAAGTCAATACTCTATTCAGTGTTCTCCACGGCTGTATGCAGTGCTCACCTGTGGTACGAAAAAACCTACGCAGAATTTGAAGAATATGGCCGAGATGAATAATTTCCCATCTAAGGCTTTTTTATGTAGCAATCGCGCAAACAGTATTTGTATGGCGTAAGCCATTGCATCCCGGAGGGATGGCATCTTAACAACCGTGGGTGCTTGCCACCCGCGGCCACTCCCCTCCTATCGTACGCCAGCCCCGGAGGCGGCTGAACAGAAGTAGAGCATATACAACCTCACGATTAGTATGGGCTGCACTTTGATACTCAAAAATAATTTTTATTTGCATTTTCTACATAAAACCCATAACTTTGTAATCTATCACATCACAACAACTATAAATTATTACTTCTATGAAAAAGTTAATCGCGCTATTTATGCTTATCCTTCCTTTCGTGATGGTAGCCGAGGAGGAGGGATTTCAAGTTAAAGACAAGAGAGTATATTGGGGATTCACATTGGGCGCTGACATCAACTTTACGCAGGGTGGTATCAACCACTATCTTCCTCAGCCCGGTTGGGGAGGATCAGTCGGAGCATTGTCACGCATCATGATTACCAAAAAGTTTTTCGTAGAGCCGGGAGCAAAGATATGCTATGACTACACTTGGATCAGAGCCGCCGACATTTCCGATCCGCGTATTCAGCTTAATCGCTGGAGCGTGGGTGTGCCGCTGATATTCGGATACAAGTGTGCGTCTGACGATAACCCCAATACCAGCTGCTTCGTGCCACAGATAGGCGTGCAATATAATCATTATTTCTCCACCACCACTTCAGGTCAGGTGCCCGAGCAGCGCATGAGTTCGTCGCAATTATGGTATCCCAATAGTCTGGCTGCCTGTGTAGGTTTAGGCTTTTACACCGATGGCGGGCAATTTGATATAATGTTTAACATCGACCTCACCCGCGCCAACAAGCCCGAGAATGTCGCCATCTACAAGAAGCATTACAACCCCGCTTCGCTCCTACTGGCATTTAAGTTCTTCTTCTGAATGTAAGCGTTTATAAATCGCAATAACAAACTTCTCTCTAAATAGATGAAGTGCATTTCGGCTTTTATTCTGTCAATTTTCATATTTGGGATAGGCTCATCTCTCGCCGATGATTCTATCCCCGATCTGATGCTTGACGATGTGGTGGTGAAGGCTGACCGAGGGTGGATAAAGGATGGTATCATCAACGTCATCCCCACCAAAAGTGAGAAAAAGCTCTCCAATAGTCCCGCTACGCTCATCGGCTCGATGAACCTGCCGTTTCTGCGCGAGAAGGAGGGGGCGATTGTAAATCCCGCGGGACAAGCCGTAGCTGTATTTATCAATGGCGAGCGTGCCAATGATATTGATCTCGCTACTTTCTACTCTATGAATGTCAAGCGAGTGCAGTATATAGAGCATCCGGCCGATCCTCGGTTTGAGGGTGTGGAGGCCGCTGTAAATTTCATCATGCCGGTATATGAATATGGGGGTGTGACGAGGGCAAACGTCATGCAGAAGTTTGTACAGACCTACGGAAACGGCGAAATAGCCTCAAAGCTCGTGTATCGTAAAATGACCTACGGACTGATGCTCTCCGGTAATTATTCCCGCGACAAAGCCAATAAAGCCACCGGCACAACCCGATACCGCGACCTTTATTACGATGGAGAGTATTATGACGAAATCAGTTACACGGATGAAAGCGTGAGCCGTAGCAAACATAATTACGCTTCATTATCTTTCAATGCCAAGTACTCCACTGACAAGACTCAGATTACTCACACAATATCACTTCTCCGCGAAGCCAAGCCCGAGTCAGTGACTGAAAGTTACGGAGCCTGGTCGCAAGATCTTTTCGGGGCTTCCAATACGTTGTCAAGTTCTACCTCTAAGACCCTCTCACCGCAGATAAGTGGGGCTTACATGTTTACATTGCCACGCCGATGGTATTTGTATGGCACGTGGCTGTATACCTACGCCCGTAATGATGCGTCGTCACTCAGTCAATTCGGAAGCACCTCTCCTATAGTCAACATGACAAAAGAGGATGTCAACTCTTGCCGTCTTGTTATCTTCCCCTCATTCATCCCCTCTGAAAAACTCGGATTCAATCTTTTGCTCGACGGATCGGCTGATTTTTACTCAACCCGCTATAAGGGCTCGGCCGACACACGACAACATATCAGCCGCAAGAATCTTACTTCACAGCTACGAGTTACTTGGTACCCTACTGCGAAATTCAGCGTTCGTTTCGAGCCCGGATTTGACCTCACTATACGAGATATCGGTGCAATATCGCGCCATGACTTCAATCCCAATATCACCGGCTCGCTCAACTGGAACCCCGGTCGCAAATTCAATCTCAGCGGAAGCCTCCGCTATTATCTCCGTTCTGCTTCCTCCGGCGAAACTAATCCCGTGATGGTAAAACATAGTGAATTGTTATGGTCGCTCGGCAATCCATTTCTAAAGGATGTTTCCTCCTGGGATGCCGGTACTTACTTTTCATATTTACCCTGCAACGAATTATCTACCTCATTCAATCTGCATTATTCGAGAATCAACGATCAAATATATTCTGACTACTCGGCAGCTTCCATAGAGCAAGGCGGTCTGATCAGGGAAAACCTCAACTGCACGCCTGAGAACGTCATTAACGCCTCGCTATCATTGTCAGGCAATCTCCTCAACGGAAAGCTGTCGTTGAATCTCCGGCCCACGATTTTTTATATATTTTACTCCGAGCCTCTTCTGACCCGTAGCCATACTCATTTCTCTATATCGGGTGATGCATCGTATACGCTCGGCAACGTCAGATTTCAAGCCGCCTATGAAAGTCCTTACAGTGGAATCTCCCTCGGTGGCCTTGCCTATAGTTGGAGACAAGACTACTTCAATTTCAGTGTCACTTATGGCAGTGGCAATCTCTATCTTTCAGCCCGAGCCGAGGATATATTTCATCACAAGGAAAAGCGCATCAACCGCTTTGCATCACCACATTACACTACTGATTACACCGCATTCAACCCCGGGCGACGATTCTCGATCAACGTCACTTACACTTTTGACTATGGCCGTAAAGTCGACCGCAGCATTGACATCTCCGGTCCTTCATCGGCCAAGACCAGCGTTGCTTCTTATTGATTCTCTATTGGAAGAAATTGTAGTGTCTCGGCGTGGCTCTTTAATCGGCGACCTACGGGCGTCATTTTGACATACTATTTATGGGTAAAGGGTAGTCACTTTGCGATGTTTCAGCATTGGTCGTAGGGACGTCGCTGTGAAAATTTGTGTGTGGGTGGGTAGGCTAAATTTTTCAAAAGTTAATATCAGTTAAAATACACGGTACTCCCTCCATTTTGACTAACTTTACACGAAATATACCTAACCTAATCCAGTTTTAACCTTATCAACATCCTTATGAAATTTTCATTGAAAATGATTCTTGCGGCGGTGGCGGTGCCGGCGGCTTTCAGCATGTCGGTTGCAGCCGAGGCTCCGCAGCAGGAATTTCTCGACCGCGGCGCCGTGGCTGTGAAGACTGACGACGGCGTGTTTCTCTCGTGGCGCAGCCTTGCCGATGATGACAAGAATCTGAAGTTTGACATCTATCGCGACGGCGTGAAGATTACCGCCGAGCCGCTCCAATTTAAGAGCAACTTCACTGACCCTGAGGGTACTGTAAGCTCGGTGTATCAGCTCAAGGCTACGCTCGACGATGCCGTGAAGGAGACTACCGACGTGGCTGCCGTGTGGCCCGAAGTTTTCCATCGCATCCATATCGACCGCCCCGAGGGTGGCATCTCGCCCGCCGGTGGCGTGACGGCCGATGACCCCAACGGCAAGACCAGTCTTACCGAACCATATCCTTACACTTACACTCCCGGCTCATGCGCAGTGGGCGACGTGGACGGCGACGGTACCTACGAGATTTTCCTCCGCTGGGATCCCACCAATTTCGCCGATAATGCTCACCGCCGCTACACGGGCAACACTTATATAGATTGCTACCGCCTGACGGGTGAGAAGCTGTGGCGCATCGACCTTGGCCGCAACATCCGCGCCGGCAACCATTATACCCACATGATGGTCTATGACTTTGACGGCGACGGCAAGGCCGAGCTGGCAGTGAAGACCGCCCCCGGCACTATCGACGGCCAGGGCAATCCCGTATTGATGGGTAATGATAAGGTGACCGACGATTACCGCACCAACGTGGGCACAATCCTCTCCGGCCCCGAATACCTCACCGTGTTCTCCGGTCTCACCGGCGCCAACCTCGCCACCGAGAGCTACGAACCCCTGCGCTCCATCACCAGCAGTTGGGGCGACTCTTATGGCAACCGCTCGGAGCGCTACCTTGCCTGCGTGGCTTATCTTGACGGCATGAAACCCAGCATCATAATGTGTCGCGGCTACTATACTGCCGCCTACGTGGCAGCATGGGACTTCGACGGCCATAATCTCAAGCTCCGCTGGCTGCATAAATCCGAGAAAAAAGGTGAAGGCCTCTATGGCGAGGGTGCCCACTCGATAACTGTGGGCGACGTAGACGGCGACGGCTGCGACGAAATAGTATTCGGCTCGGCGTGTCTTGACCACGACGGCTCGCTCCTCTACCGCACCGGCTTCGGCCACGGCGACGCCCTCCACCTCGGCGACCTCGATCCTGACCGCGAAGGCCTTGAAGTGTTCATGGTCCACGAGGAAAAGACAAGTGACTACAAGTATGATACCGAAATGCGCGATGCCAAGACGGGTCAGGTGATATGGGGCCTCCTCCAGTCAGGCAACGATATTGGCCGCGGACTCGCTGCCGACATCACCGACGCTTACCGCGGATATGAGATGTGGCCGCAAGCCGATTATACCGACGGCACCAAGGCTAACAAGATATTTGACGTGGCCGGTAATTGCGTGTCTACCAACCGTCCCTCGGTCAACTTCCGCGTGTACTGGGACGGCGACCTGCTCGACGAGATTCTCGACGGCACTTCGATAACCAAGATGAACTCTGACCTCACCTCTACCAAGTCAGTGATGGATTTCTCGAAATTCAGCAACGCACAGTCAGTCACCCAGACCAAATCTACCCCCTGCATCCAGGCCGACCTCTTCGGCGACTGGCGCGAAGAAGTGGTGATGTATGACGGCTCCACGATGTCAGACCTTCTTGTGTTCACCACCACCATCCCCTCTGACTACAAGGTACCCTGCCTCATGCAGGACCACGTATACCGCATGGCCATCGCATGGCAAAATACTGCCTATAATCAGCCGCCCCACCTCGGCTACTACCTCCCCGACATGTTCAGCGGCGATCCCCGCCTCTCAGTGTCGAGCTCTGACCTTACCCGCGTAGTAGAGCTCGGCTATGCCATCGAGCCTATCTCAGGCACGTGGGCCAACGCACCGTCGTTTGTCGCCGAAGGTCTGCCCGAAGGCGTAACTCTCACTATCGACGAAGAGGCTCAGACCTTCACCGTAGCCGGCACTCCCGTAGCCGAAGGCACTTATGAATTTACCCTCGCCACCTCGGGTGCCGAGCCCCGCGCTACCGTAAGCGGCACTATCATAGTGATAGGCGCCGTAGAGACCGAGCTCCTTGCCCACTATCCCTTTGAGCAGCTCGGCGCCACCACGCCCAACCTCGTATATGGCGAAGCCAAGAAGGCAGGCAAGACTGACGCCATCGCCGTAGAAGGCCCCGTGGGTATGGCCGTTGACCTCGATCCCTCAGGCGTATACTTCTCTCAGGCAGCCTACGACGCCATCCAGCTCGGCGAGAAAGACTTCACCATCATGTTCTGGTTCAAGTCGCCCGCCCGCGATGCTTACATCTTCCACAAAGGCCACACTGACGAGTGCTGGGTGGGCCTCGAATACAAGTCGGGCCGCCTGAAATTTGCCGTCGACGACGATGTAAAGAAGAGCGAAGTATCAATCGACGCCACCGAGCTCTTCAACCAGACCTGGCACCACATCGCCCTCGTGCGCGAAGGAAGCACCAAGACCCTGAAGATGTATATCGACGGCGAGCTCATGGGCGAAGCTCCTGACCAGTCAGGTAACGTATCTGACCAAAACCTCCCGCTCATCATCGGTAACTCCTGCGGCTTTGACAATAAATACCGCGGCTGCCTCGACGAATTCCGCATCTACTCCGGCGCTATGACCGATCGCCTCGTGAAGGACGACTTCCTTAAGGGCGACATCCCCGCTGCCGGTATCGACGACATCGTAGTTGATGCCGCAACCGCAACCCCCTCCACCCGCCTGACCCTCATCGACGCCATGACCGGTCGAGTGGTAGCCCGCGGTCGCGGCGTGGCTGAAAACGTCACCTCGTCGGCCCTCCCCGGCATCTACATTCTCATCTCCGAGACCGCCGGCACCCGCGAAATCTCCAAGATAGCCGTGCGCTAATCCCCTCCCATACCCTAAAAAAGCGGTTCCCGCCCCGGCAGGAACCGCTTTTTTCATACCCTTCAGCTATTTTTCCGGTCATGAAGTGACAATATATCTCAGGATTGTATTATCTTTGCAAATCAGACGTTCATATCATCGAAATTTACTTAAATCACATACAATATCTCATTTTCAACTACGATGAAAAATCAAGCATCCAATTCAGGAGGCAGCACACGAATACTCGCCATTGTGGTGATGTTTTTCGTGTATGCGATGATCTCCTTCGTCACTAACCTTGCCGCACCTATCGGCACTATCTGGGGACATCATTTCGAGGGAAACAACGTGCTCGGCATGATGGGCAACATGATGAACTTCCTTGCCTATCTCTTCATGGGTATCCCGGCGGGTAACCTCCTTGTGAAAATCGGTTATAAAAAGACTACTCTCGCCGCGCTGGTGGTGGGAGTGATAGGCCTTTTCATCCAGTATATATCGGGTAGCGTGGGCGACGGCGTTGTCGTAGGCACCATGGGCTCGATGAGCGTCCATCTCAACTATATCATCTATCTCTTGGGTGCATTCGTGGCAGGTTTCTGCGTGTGTATGCTCAACACCGTGTGCTGCCCCATGCTCAACCTCCTCGGTGGCGGCGGCAACAAGGGTAATCAGCTCCTGCAGAGCGCCGGCGCATTCAACTCTCTTGCCGGTACGCTTACCCCGCTGCTCGTGGGCGTGCTTATAGGCCAGCTCACTAAGGAGACTTCGATGGTGGAGGTAGAGCCGCTGCTCATCATCGGTATGGCTATCTTCGTGGTGGCCGGTGTGATTGTGTATCTGGTGCAGATACCCGAGCCGGGCAATAACAATGCCGCTACAAAGAAGCCCAAATATACCCACAGCCCCTGGAATTTCCGCCACACTGTGCTTGGCGTCATCGCTATCTTCTTCTATGTAGGTATCGAGGTGGGTATCCCCGGCACCCTCAACTTCTATCTCGCTGACCAGACTGCCCGCGGCGCAGGCGTGATAGGCGACGCTTCGGCCATCGCCGGTGCCATTGTGGCCATCTACTGGCTGCTCATGCTCGTGGGCCGCTCGCTCTCGGCCGTGATAAGTGCCATCGTCCCCACCCGCACCCAGCTCATGACCGTGGCCTCGGTAGCCATAGTCCTCATCGTAGTTGCGATACTCATTCCCAAAAATGTCACCGTACCCGTCCCTGAAGCCCTCTACGACGGCGGCGCCACCGTGCCCGTCAGCGCCATGCTCCTTATCTTCTGCGGCCTCTGCACCTCCATCATGTGGGGCAGTATCTTCAATCTTGCAGTAGAAGGCCTCGGCAAATACACCGCTCAGGCATCTGGCATCTTCATGATGATGGTGGTAGGTGGCGGTCTGATGCCTCTGCTTCAGAACTATATCGCTGACCTCGAAGGCTACATGGAATCTTACTGGCTCGTGGTAGCCATGCTCGCCTACATCTTCTTCTACGCCCTCACCGGCAGCAAGAATGTCAACACTGACATCCCCGTGCTCGAAGAAGAGACCATCGACCCCCGCAGCCTCTGATAACATCCTCAACCCCATACAGTCGTCCTTCCCGCCCCGGGCGAGGAGGACGACTTATTTTAGAAAATCCATAGCAAACTTCGCCCATGAGACTGCTTTTCTTTCTTTTTGCCGCCATGGTGGCTTTCAGTGCCCATGCTGCCGTGACGCTCGACGAGTGCCTGGCTCGCGCCGAGGAAAATTATCCTGCCATAGCTGGCTACGATATAGCTTCGCGCGAGGCCGACGTAGCACTGAGCGACATCAACCGCGGCTGGCTCCCGCGCATAAGTATCTACGCTCAGTCTACGCTGCAAAACGACATCCCCTCGTGGCCCGACGCGTTGAGCAATATGCTCGCGGCCATGAATCAGAATTTCCGCGGTCTCTCGCGCTTTCAATATAAGGTAGGGGCTGACGTGACACAGACCGTGTGGGACGGCGGTGCCTCCCGGGCTGCCCGCGATGTGGAGCGAGCTTCGGCCAACGTGAAACGGGCGTCGGTGGAGGTGGAGATATATGCCGTGAGGGAGCGCGTGCAGAATCTGTTTTTCGGCATCCTCCTTATGGAGCGCCAGATCGAGGAGACACGCCAGTCACTCGCTCTGCTCGAAGCCAACCACAGTCGCCTTGAGGCCATGGTGAAAAACGGCACGGCCATGCGCAGCGACGCGGCTATGGTGGAAGCACAGATTCTCGCCGTGAGACAGAAGCTCACCGAGGCCGAAGCCGCCCTGACATCTTACCGCCGGATGCTCTCGATTCTCACGGGCATGGAGATAAGCGACGCCCCGCTTGAAACTCCCGCTGCCGACATGCCCGCCGACGATATTCCCGCGCGTCCCGAGTTGCAACTTCTCGACCTGCGCTCGCGGCTCAACGACGCCATGCTCCGCCGCATTGATACCGGCGTCATGCCCCGCATAGGATTCTTCGCTCAGGCTTACTACGGCTACCCGGGGCTGAATTACTTCGAGAGCATGATGAAACGCAACTTGTCGTTTAACATCATAGGCGGCCTGAAAATATCGTGGAATATCGACGCTCTGTATACCCGCTCCAATTCCCGCCGCTCCGCAGCGCTGCAAAACGAGTCGATCCTCGCTGACCGCGAGACATTCCTTCTCAACACCCGGATGCTCACCGCCCAACAGCACCGGCAAATTGATGCCCTGCGCGAAGTGATGGTCTCTGACAGCCGCATCGTGGAGCTCCGCACCGAGGTGCGCCGCGCTGCCGAGTCGCAACTCGAAAACGGCATCATCGACACCACAGCCCTCCTGGCCAAGATCACCGACGAAAATCAGGCACGCCTGGCCGGTCAGTATCACGAAATTCAGCTTATCCAACAGATTTATCAACTCCGTCATACCCTCAACCGATGAAACGTTCACTCACCCCCATCCTTCCCTCACTGCTCATCCTCGCCGCTTGCTCCTCAAAGCCCGATTACGACGCTACAGGTATATTTGAAGCAACCACCGTAACCCTTTCGGCCGAAACTTCAGGCCGCATCCTCAGTCTGGGCGTGACCGAAGGGGATACCGTAAGCGCCGGACAGACCGTAGCTGTGGTCGACACCACCATCCTTTCGCTCCAGTTGCGCCAGCTTGAGAGCCAGAAACTTTCAGCCGAGACATCAGCCCCCGACATCACCGCTCAAGCCGCATCGCTACGCTCTCAGATCGTTCACCAGAAGCACGAATGTGAGCGCTACAGCCGCCTGCTCGCCGACGGAGCCGCCACGCAGAAACAGTATGACGATGCCCGCGCAGCCCTCACCGCCATGCAGGGTCAGCTCGACGCACTTCTCTCCACTCTGGGCAAAAACCGCTCGTCGATTTCTGACAACGCCGTGGCACTGCAGTATCAGAAAGAGCAGATTGCCGAGCAGATTGCCCGCAGCACCGTCTTCTCCCCCATCGACGCCACAGTGCTCGTGAAATATGCAGAGCCGGGCGAATTTGCCATGCCGGGGCGCCAGCTCGTGAAGCTTGCTGACCTCAGCCACATATATCTCCGCAGCTATTTCACAGCCTCGCAGCTCGCATCGATCAAGATAGGTCAGGAGGTAACGGTTATAGCTGACTTCGGCGGCGACGAGACCTACGAATATCCCGGCACCATCACATGGATTGCCGAGGAAAGCGAGTTTACGCCCAAGTCAATCCAGACTCAGGATACGCGCGCCAATCTTGTCTACGCCGTCAAGGTAGCAGTGAAAAATGACGGTCGCCTCAAACTCGGCCAGTATGGTGAAGTGAGACTATGACTCCGGCCATCATTCTCGACCATGTAAGCAAGAGCTACGGCTCGGTCAAGGCTCTTCGCGACGTCAGCCTCTCGGTCAACAAGGGGGAGATCTTTGGCCTGATAGGTCCTGACGGCGCGGGAAAGTCGTCGATCTATCGCATCCTCGCCACCCTGCTTACCCCCGACTCGGGTCGCGCGTCGGTACTCGGTCTCGACACGGTGAGCGATTACCGGCCACTCCGCCTCGTCATAGGCTATATGCCCGAACACTTCTCTCTCTATCAAGACCTTACCGTAAAGGAAAATCTTGAGTTTTTCGCCACACTTTTCGGCGTGACCGTCGAGCAGAGCTATGACCTCATCGCACCGATTTTCAGCCAGCTCGCCAAGTTTCCTGACAGGCCCGCAGGAAAGCTCTCAGGCGGCATGAAGCAGAAATTAGCCCTCAGTTGCGCCCTCATCCATCGGCCTGAGGTGCTGCTGCTCGACGAGCCTACTACGGGTGTCGATGCGGTGTCGCGAAGCGAGTTCTGGGACATGCTCGGTCAGCTGCGCAAGAGCGGCATCACCATTCTCGTCTCGACCTCTTACATGGACGAGGCCGCCCGCTGCGACCGACTGGCCATGATCAACTCGGGTCGCATCCTTGCCACCGGCACACCCGCCGAGCTGTCATCGCGCCTCGACGGTCAACTTTACAATGCAGTGGCCGGTGACATGTTTACACTCCTTGCCAAGTTGCGCGAGTGTCCCGGAGTGGTCGACTGCTACACCTTCGGTGCCACGCTCCATGCCGTGGTTAGCCCGGAATTTGACCCCGCCGCCACCGAGTCACGACTGCGCGCCGAGGGTCTTCATGATGCCCGCATCTACCCGGCCCGACCTGATATTGAAGACATTTTCATCCGACTGACCTATGACCAATCCCGCTGATACCTCCAAAGCAATCACGGTGAAAGGACTCACCAAGCGCTTCGGCGACTTCACGGCTGTGGACCGCATCTCATTTGACGTGGCTCGCGGCGAGATTTTCGGCTTTCTCGGTGCCAACGGTGCCGGAAAGACTACGGCAATGAAGATGCTGTGCGGACTGAGCGTGCCCACTTCGGGCGACGGCACAGTGGCCGGATATGACATCGTGACGCAGCCCGAGCTCATCAAGCGCCACATAGGCTACATGAGCCAGAAATTTTCGCTATACGAGGAGCTTACCGTCGACGAAAATCTGCGCCTCTTCGCTACCATCTACGGCATGAGCCGCAGTGAGATAGCCCGGAGCGCCGAGGCTCTTTACGCCGAACTCGACATGACCTCAATGCGCCGCTCCCTCGTGCGCGACATTCCCACCGGATGGCGGCAGAAACTCGCCTTTGCCGCCGCCACGATCCACAATCCCGCCATAGTGTTTCTCGACGAGCCCACCGGAGGTGTCGACCCCGTGACACGCCGCCGGTTCTGGGAGCTGATCTACCGCGCCTCATCGCGGGGAATGACCGTATTCGTCACCACCCACTATCTCGACGAGGCCGAGTATTGCCACCGCATCTCCATGATGGTCGACGGTCGCATCGTGGCTCTCGACTCTCCCGAGGCACTGAAAAAGAAGTACCACGCCGCCACATTCGACGAGGTTTTCCGCATCCTCGCCGCAGGTGCCCAACGCTCTGACGACTGATAGCCATGTCCACATTCACCTCACTTGTCAAGAAAGAGTCGCTGCAGATACTACGCGACCGTCGCACGATGCTCATCACGCTCTTCATCCCGCTGATGCTCCTGCTGCTCTTCGGCTTCGCCATCTCCACGGAGGTCAACGACGTGAAGATCGTGGCCACCGTTGACCGTCACACCCCGGCCACCGGGCAGCTGCTCGAAAAGTTGCGCGTCAACAGCTACTTCGCCTTCCAGGGGCTTGTTGCTCCCGGAGAGATTGACCGCTTGCTCCGCACCGGCAAGGCCGATGCCGCAATAGTCATCGCCACCGATGCCGACGGCTCTCAGCGCACCCAGATTATAGTCGATGCGTCTAATCCTACGATGGGGCGCACCGCCGCAGCTTATATTCAGGGCACGGAAGGCTCCGCCGCCACAAACCCTGTCACCATCCGCACCCTGTATAATCCGCAGATGAAGAGTTCTTACAACTTCGTGCCCGGCATCATGGGAATGATATTCATACTCATCTGCGCCATCATGACCTCAGTCTCTATTGTACGCGAGAAGGAGACAGGCACGATGGACCTCCTGCTCGTGTCGCCCGTGAGCCCGCGCACCATCATTTTCGGCAAACTCACACCTTACTTCGGCGTCTCGTGCATAATCCTCGCCATAATGCTTCTGATCGCCTATACGGTGCTCGACCTGCCGCTTTCTTCCACGATATGGACAGTGACGGCCGTCACGCTGCTCTACATCGTGCTCTCGCTCTCGATAGGATTGCTCGTATCCACGCTCGTCGCCACGCAGGTCAACGCGCTAATCCTCTCAGCCATGGTATTCATGATGCCCGTGATTCTCCTCTCGGGTATGATATTTCCCGTCGACAATATGCCCGTGGCTCTGCAATATCTCTCGGCCATCATCCCCGCGCGCTGGTACATCGAGGCGATGCGAAAACTCATGATACAGCAGTTGCCGCTGAGCTATGTCACTCGCGAAATTACTATCCTCGCGGCCATGACCGTTGTGATACTGACCGTCGCCATAAGAAAATTCAACTCCCGCTGATATGAACTTCCGTACCCTTCTCGCCCTCCTGCGCAAGGAACTCAACATAATGCGCCACGACCCGCTCGTGCCCCGCATCATCGTCATGATGCCTCTCATGGTAATGCTCGTGGCTCCGCTTGTCACCAATCTCGACGTGAACAATGTCAACGTCACCGTGGTCGACAATGATCATTCCATGACCTCCCGCCGCATTATCGCCGACCTCTCGGCTGCCTCCACCATTACGCTCTACGATGTGGCCGGTAATCACACTGAAGCCATGAAGACCGTGGAGGATGGCGATGCCGACGTCATCGTGACCATTCCGCCTCACTTTGCCCGCGACTTCTCGGTCATCGACATCGAGGCCAACGGCGTAAATGCCATAAAAGGGATGCTCGGCAGTCAATATGTGGCGGCGAGTATAGGCGGCTCGTTGGCCGCTATCGCCGCCCAACAGGGAGCACCCCTGACACAAGCCGGAAGTGTCATTAACCTGTTCAACCCCACCCTCAATTATCGCAACTACATGATGCCCGCGCTCATGGTCATCCTTATCATAGTAATCTGCGGCTTCCTGCCCGCGCTCAGCATAGTGCGCGAGAAGGAGACCGGCACCATCGAGGCCATGAACGTCACACCCGTGAGCCGCTTCACTTTCGTGCTCTCAAAACTCATTCCCTACTGGGTGGCCGGACTTATCGTAGTGACCATAGGACTCATAGTGGGACGCGCGGTCTACGGCCTCGCACCTGCAGGCAACATCGCGGCCATTTACCTGGCCACGATGCTGTTGGCGCTGGTAATGTCAGGGATAGGCGTGATAGTGGCCAACAGTTCCGAGACCATGCTCCAGTGTATCTTCGTGCTCTTCGCCATCGTCATGATATTCCAGCTCATGGGGGGCCTTTTCACCCCCATCACCTCCATGCCCGCGTGGGCGCAAGCCGTCACTTACGCCATTCCGCCCCGATACTTTATCGAGATAATAAGGTCGCTGTATCTCAAGGGAGCCACCATAACCGAGCTGTGGCTGCCCTACACTATTCTCTCCGCCTTCGCCCTCGCGCTCAGCCTCCTCGCCGCCCTCACCTACCGCAAGCAAAACTGAAACCTTCATCGGATTCTCACTCTCCCTCTTGCAAATTCCGCTCTCTTTGCTTATCTTTGCAAAAATCGATCAAACCTATCTATTGCCATGATTACCCGTCTCCATGAAATTGTCGACGAGGCCCGCCGCCTCGGTCGTCGCCGTCTTGCCGTAGCTTACGGCAATGATAGCCACACTCTCCGTGCCGTAAGTGAAGCTCATGCCGAGGGCCTTGTTGAGCCTACCGTATTTGGCGACCGTGATGTGATCCTCGCCACCTGTAGCGAGGAGGGCATCGACCCTGCTATTTTTACCATTGTCGACGAGAAAAGCGACGTGCGCTGCGTGGAGAAAGCCGTAGCCATGGTGGCGTCGGGCCAGGCCGATGTGCTCATGAAAGGGCTCGTTTCTACCGATAAATATATGCGCGGAATCCTCAATAAAGATGCCGGGCTTTTCCCGCCCAAGGGCACTCTGAGCCACGTCTCGGTGGTAGAATTGCCCGGTCGCGACAAGCTGCTGTGCATTGCCGATGTGGCTGTAATCCCGCTGCCTGATTTCAAGCAGAAGACGCAGATTATCAAGTATCTGGCTCAGACTTCCGCAGCCCTTGGCGTGGAGCGTCCCAAGATAGCTTGCATTGCACCGTCGGAGCAGGTGCTCCCCTCGGTAATATCCTCGACCGAGGCGGCTGTGCTTGCCAAGATGGCTGACCGTGGCCAGCTCGGCAACGTCATCGTCGACGGCCCTCTTTCGCTCGACGTAGCTCTTTTTCCCGAGGTGGCTGTGGAAAAGAAAGTGCAAGGCTCATCGGTGGCCGGCGTGGCCGATTGCCTGCTGTTTCCCAACATCGAGAGTGGCAACGTATTCTTCAAAGCCGCTACTCACATGGCCGGAGCAGAAATCGCGGCTCTCGTGGTGGGAACGAAAGTGCCTTGCGTGCTCACATCGCGCGGCGATACTCCGCTCACCAAACTTTATTCGATAGCCCTCGCATGTCTACTTGCTAAAAAGTAATACCATGTCTTACAAAATATTAGCCATCAATCCCGGCTCCACATCCACCAAGATTGCCGTCTATACCGACGAAGAGCCTACGTTTACCCTTTCGATTCCTCATTCAGCCGAGGATATAGCCCGCTTCGAGCAAGTGGTGGATCAGTTTGACTGGCGCAAGGAGCTGATAGAGAAAGCGCTGAAAGATAATGGCATCGACATCCGCGAGCTCTCGGCAGTAATAGGCCGCGGCGGCATAATAAATCCCGTGGAGAGCGGTGTGTATGAGGTTAACGACGACCTTATCCATGACCTGCGCCACGCCCGTATGCAGCATGCCTCTAACTTAGGCGGCCTCATTGCCCGCGACATCGCCGACGAGATAGGTGTCAAGTCCTATATCGCTGACCCGGTGGTGGTTGACGAGATGATGCCGTATGCCCGCATAAGCGGCGTGCCCGAGTTACCCCGCACTTCGGTATTTCATGCTCTCAACCAGAAAGCCGTAGCCCGACTTTATGCCAAGGAGACGCATCGCAATTATGAAGATATCAATCTCATAGTGTGCCACATGGGTGGCGGATGCACTGTCAGCGCCCATCGTCGCGGTCGAGTGATCGACACCACCAATGCTCTGGACGGCTGCGGCCCCATATCGCCCGAGCGCTCAGGCTCGCTCCCTCCCGGTCCGCTGATCAAGCTCTGTTTCTCAGGTAAATACACCGAAGCCGAACTCATCAAAATGGTGCACGGAGCCGGCGGCCTCATGGCTCACCTCGGCACCACTTCCGTGCCCGAAGTACTCGACCGTATTCTCGACCGTGACCTCCACGCCATGCTCGTGCTCCGTGGCATGTGCTACTCCATAGCTAAGGAAATAGGTGCCATGGCCGTAGCGCTCAAGGGTAACGTCGACGCCATACTCCTCACCGGTGGAATAGCCCACAGCAAGCGTGTGACAGATTTCATAGCAGGGCATGTGGACTTCATCGCACCTATATATGTGTATCCCGGTGAAAATGAGCTGCGTGCGCTGGCCGAAAATGCACTGGCCGTGCTTAGGGGTGAGCGCGAAGCCCGCACCTACGTAAGTGAGGAATATGACGATCCCGCGCGCCTCAACGACACTACACGCACATCCAAGCTCCGCGACGCGCTCCTCGACACCATCAACTCCTCGGGCATCGCCAAGCAGATCTCGGCTATCCGCAGCTACTTCCGCGGAGGCAAGTCAAAAGACTGATACCGTAGCCGTCGATATAAAAATGATACCCGGGCCGACGCTTCGTCGGTCCGGGCGGTAGTTCAGTATGTATGAAAGAATTGATGATTATCTCGTGTGATCGAGTCCGGGATGGACAGCGGATGCTACCACCGCCTGCTTGCGGAGTGCCAGAAGAGAACGAACGTGGGAGATCGATGCTCCTATAAGGGTAATTGCTGCTACTACGGCTGCGATTGCTACCCACATGATGGCTGAGGCGATGATCGAGGTTGTCATGTCAGTTGTTATTTTAAAGTGTTAGTTCCTGTTGTTATATCTTCATAACATCCCCGCGGCTGAAATGGTTCATCGTGGTGGATGATTTTTTTCGGCCGCGGGGAATATAGGAAAGTCAAGCTATTGAATTAACGGATAAAGAGCAGTTCGCGATACTTGGGCAGAGGCCACATTTCGTTGTCGACCATGAGCTCAAGCTTGTCGATGTGCTGGCGGATAGTCTCAAGGCAGGGAGCTACGTTGAGCGAGTAAGCCAGAGCCTTCTCGCGCTCGTTGGTGATACGGTTGGCATCCTTGCGGGCCTGCACCATGCGAGCCACCTCGGTCTTGATGAAGCGGCAGTGGTTCATGATGTTTTCTACGGTCTCGGCATCCATTTCCGAAAGTTCTTCACCCTTCTTGCCGGGGAAGAGGTTGCGCACCTTCACCATATTGTCGAGGAGAATCGACATGTAGCGGGTAGCCACGGGGAGGATATGATTGATGGCGAGGTCGCCGAGCACGCGAGCCTCGATCTGAATTTTCTTGGTATACATCTCCCACTTCACCTCGTTGCGTGCTTCGAGCTCCACGGGGGTCATTACGCCGGTCTTGGTAAACATTTCTACCGACGACGGACGGAGATAGGCGTCGAAGATCAGCACGGGATTAGTCTCGCAGTCAAGACCGCGGCGAGCGGCCTCGGCTTTCCACTCGTCGGAGTAGCCGTTGCCGTCGAAGTGTATGGCACTCGACTGCTGGAGGAGTACCTTGATTTCAGCGAGAAGCGCGTGGGTGAGGTTTTCACCGGCGGCAAGGCGGCCGTCGACCTTGGTCTTGAAGTCGGCGAGCTGCTCGGCTACGGCAGAGTTGAGGGCGATCATGGCTGATGCACAGTTGGCGCTCGAACCCACGGCGCGGAACTCAAAGCGGTTGCCGGTGAAGGCGAAGGGCGACGTGCGGTTGCGGTCAGTGTTGTCGATCATGAGCTGCGGTATCTGGGGCAGGTCGAGCGAGAGGTGCTCCTTGCCCGAGAGGGCGATGAGCTCGTCCTTGTCAGATTTCTCGATTTTTTCGAGGATGTCAGCGAGCTGCGAGCCGGTGAAGATCGAGATGATGGCAGGAGGAGCTTCGTTGGCGCCGAGACGATGAGAATTGGTGGCCGACATGATCGAAGCCTTGAGCAGGGCGTTGTGGCGGTGCACGGCTGCCATTACGTTGGCTACAAAGGTGATAAACTGGAGGTTATCGGCGGGAGTCTTGCCGGGGGCGAAGAGGAGTGTGCCGGTGTCGGTAGAGAGGCTCCAGTTGTTGTGCTTGCCCGAGCCGTTGATGCCGGCGAAAGGCTTCTCGTGGAGAAGCACGCGGAAGTTGTGGCGGCGTGCCACCTCGCCCATTACCGACATGATGAGCATGTTGTGGTCGTTGGCAAGGTTGGTTTCCTCGTAGATGGGCGCAAACTCAAACTGATTGGGTGCCACCTCATTGTGACGGGTCTTCAAGGGTATACCCAGCTTGTGAGCCTCGATTTCGAGGTCGAGCATGAAGGCCTCCACGCGTGAGGGAATAGCACCGAAGTAGTGGTCTTCAAGCTGCTGATTCTTAGCCGATTCGTGACCCATGAGGGTGCGACCGGTCATCACAAGGTCAGGACGGGCATTGTAGAGAGCCTCGTCGACGAGGAAATATTCCTGCTCCCAGCCAAGATTAGACATCACGTGGCGCACATCCTTATCGAAATACTGAGCCACGGCAGTACCGGCCTTGTCGACGGCTGCGAGGGCTCGGAGAAGGGGCGTCTTGTAGTCGAGCGATTCGCCTGTATATGAGATAAATATGGTGGGAATACACAGGGTATTGTCCATGATGAAGGCGGGCGACGAGATGTCCCATGCCGAGTAGCCGCGAGCCTCGAAGGTGTTGCGGATACCGCCGTTGGGGAAGCTTGATGCGTCGGGCTCCTGCTGCACGAGGAGCTTGCCCGAAAATTCCTCTACGATACCGCCCTTACCGTTGTGTTCCACGAAAGCGTCGTGTTTCTCGGCGGTAGTTTCGGTCAGGGGCTGGAACCAGTGGGTATAGTGGCGGGCACCGTTGTCGATTGCCCACTGCTTCATACCGGCGGCCACGCTGTCGGCCAGCGCGAGGGGCAGCGGCTCCTTATTGTCGATGGCATTGACCAGGGCGCGATAGGTGTCGAGCGGGAGATACTCATACATTTTCGCACGGTTAAACACATGCTTTCCGTAGTAGGTCTCGGGGCGTTCGGCGGGAATACTCACGGGAACAGCCTTGCGGTTGGAGGCCTCTTCTACGACTTTGAATCTGAGACTTGACATAAAATCGTTTCGGTTTTTGGGGATTTTATTTTGATGTAATTATTTGATTATCATAGGTTGTGACTCCAGGCGGGCGGCGGCGCGGCGGGTATTCTCGCGGGTGTTGAACGCCGTGAGCCTCACGTAGCCTTCGCCCGAGGGGCCGAATCCGGCACCGGGTGTGGTGACGATGCCGTAGTTGTGGAGCAGATCGGTGAAAAATTCCCACGAGGTCATCTCACCGGGAGTCTTGACCCAGAGATAGGGAGAATCGACTCCACCCCACACTTTCAACCCGCATCGCACAAGGCTCTCGCGGAGAAGCGCGGCATTGTCGAGGTAATATTTCACACCCTCGGCTACACAGCGGCGTCCTTCAGGGGTATATAGAGCGGCGCCGGCTGCCTGTGAAAGATAGGAAGCGCCATTGAATTTCGTGGTCTGGCGGCGGAGCCACAAGCGGTGAAGGCTCACGGGATTGCCGTCGCTGTCAAGTCCCACGAGAGAGTGGGGCACCACGGTATAACCGAGTCTCACTCCGGTAAATCCGGCCGTCTTCGAAAAACTGCGGAACTCTATTGCCACCTCGCGCGCACCGGGTATCTCGTATATGGAGCGGGGCACGTCGGGACTGGTGACGTAAGCCTCATAGGCGGCATCAAATATCAGCAGCGAGCCGTTGCGGCGGCAGTAGTCAACCCACGGCTGAAGTTGGGCGCGGGTCAGTACGGTGCCCGTAGGATTGTTGGGATAGCAAAGATAGATCACGTCGACCTTCTCCTCGGGAAGCTGCGGCACGAAGCCGTTTTCCTCCGTCACGGGAAGATACACAAGGCGGCTCCAGCGACCGTCCTTACCCAGCTCGCCGGCACGGCCTGCCATCACCGAAGTATCCACATACACGGGATACACCGGGTCAGTCACAGCCACGCGTGCATCGGCTGAGATGATGTCGCCGATGTTGCCTATGTCGCTCTTGGCGCCGTCGCTTATGAAAATCTCGTCGGCGCTCACGTCGATGCCGCGCTCGCGGTAATCACCCTCGGCTATGGCCTGACGCAGGAAAGCGTGTCCCTGCTCGGGGCCGTAGCCGCGGAATGTCTCGGCGCGGCTCAGCTTGTCGGCAGCATCATGAATAGCCCTGACGGCGGGGGCGCACAGCGGTTGCGTCACGTCCCCTATGCCCATCCTGATTATTTCCACATCGGGATGGGCGGCGGTAAAGTCGCTCACTATCCGGGCTATCTCACTGAAGAGATAGCTGCCGGGAAGCTTGCAGTAGTCAGAATTTACCTTTAGCATAATGTACCTGTGAAACTAATAAAAAGAAATATATATTGAAACTATGTGTGAAGTTCTGAAGTAGGTATCATGTCCCACGGCTTCTCCCACACGCCGGTAAATACCGTGGTGGCAGGGCCGGTCATCATCACGTGGCCGTCATCGGCAAGCTCTATATTGAGGTCGCCCCCGAGCAGATGCACCGTAACTTTACGATCAGTCAACCCTAACTCATGGCATACCACCGCCGACGCACACGCACCCGTGCCGCAAGCCATGGTCTCGCCCGAACCGCGCTCCCACACTCTCATCGCTATCTCGCTGCGCGACCTCACCTCTACAAATTCTATATTTGCACGGTCAGGCCATATCTCATGATTTTCGAGCACGGGGCCGAGAGTGGTGACAGGCGTAGAATCATCGAGCCGATCCACGACAACCACGCCGTGAGGATTGCCCATCGACACAGCCGACAGCATTACCACTCCGCTTCCCGCCTTGACAGGCTGACTCACCATGCGCTCGCCCGGAAATCTCACCAGGATAGCCTGCGGCTCCCATACGGGCACGCCCATATCTACCGTCACGCTGTCGACAAGGCCGGTGGCAGGGTCTATATAAAGCGAAAGCACCTTGATACCGGCGAGGGTTTCAAGGTGTATCGGGTTAGCGTCAGAGAGATTGAAGTCGTGGATAAACTTTGCTACGCATCTACTGCCGTTGCCACACATCTTCGCTTCCGAGCCGTCGGCGTTGAAGATTCGCATTTTGAAGTCGGCTTTATCAGAGGGCAAAATGAGTATTATGCCGTCGCCTCCTACGCCTTTGTGGCGGTCGCTCATTTCGCGCGAGAGGGAGGGGAGGTTGACCGGACACGACTCCATGCAATTAAGATAGATGTAGTCGTTGCCGATGCCGTGCATCTTGGTGAAATGAACCTTTGATTTCATCTTCGGTCAAGTGAAAAAATATCACCCCGCAAAGGTACTACTTTTTCTCATATTTCCAACACTCCCCACCGAAAAAATTTTCAACACATCCGTGACTTATTTACGGATGTAGTGACGTCGCTGTGCGGGTTTCGGATAAGAGCCGGTGGTAACTTGTTGTGTGATAGAATAATACATTATAATTCTTCTTCACTTAAAGGCGTCCGAAGGCCGCCGATTTACGAGTAGCCCCGACCGCCGTAGCTCAGCGGAGGCGTTCGGGTACAACATTAAGAATTAAACGACAGGCGTCCGGAGGCCGCCGATTGTAGAGCCACGCAAAGCAGCTTTAATCGGCGACCTTTCGGGTGCCTTTTGGATTTTTTCTTTTTAATTAGTTCTCTTTTCATTATGCATAGTAACCATAAAAATCTTGACAAACTAAATATTTTGTGTAATTTTGCATTACACAAACAGTGGCTAAGCGAGCATGACTCAACAAGGTCAGCCTTCAGATGCTACGTGGGCGGTTACCTAATTGAAATTACATTTTAGATGATTCAAACTGAGACAACAGTTAAAGCTAAACCCTTCCTTAAATGGGCAGGTGGCAAGACCCAGTTGCTACCTACCATCGATTCTTTTCTTCCTAAAGCATTCAGTAAAGAAAAGACTGTAACCTACATAGAACCTTTTGTAGGTGGAGGAGCCATGCTTTTCTTTATGCTCCAGAAATATCCAAACATCAAAAAGGCTATCATCAATGATATAAACCCTCACTTAATGAAGACCTACACTATTATTAGAGATAATCCACATTCTCTAATTAACGCGTTAACGGATTTACAAGAACAATTCAGAACTGCTGGAGCCTTTGAGAAGCAAAAAGAATTATTTCTGAATATCCGTTCTCGTTTTAATCAAGTGTGTCTTACCGACATTGAAGAAGCAGCCTACATGATCTTCCTAAATCGCACATGTTTCAACGGTCTGTATCGCGAAAATTCCAAGGGAGCATTCAATGTGCCGTTTGGTAAATACTCCAATCCTACAATCTGCGATGAATCACTAATTCTTGCAGATAGCGAACTACTACAGAAAGTAGAAATTCTCAATGGGGATTTTGCTCAAACCGGCGACTATGTAGATGGCTATACTTTCTTCTACTTTGACCCTCCCTATAGACCCTTGGATGCTACATCAAGTTTCAATTCATACGTAAAAGAGACGTTTGATGATAATGAACAAATTCGCCTCAAAGAATTTTATTCTTCTCTTTCATCGGAAGGTTGTAAAGAAATGCTCAGTAATTCCGATTGCAAGGGACGTAATCCAGAAGACGTGTTCTTTGACGAGCTCTATAAAGATTTTTTTATTGAAAGAGTTTATGCCAAAAGGAATATCAACGCCAATGCGGCTAAGCGAGGAACTCTTACAGAATTATTAATTAGAAACTACGAGGACTTCCAAGGTTCTCCCGCAAACCTTTTTGACTTATAAATTATGGCAGACCGTTTTAACGAATTTATGAAACCCCTGAAAGAAACCCACTTCTCGTTGAAAGACTATGTGGATTTCCCGAAGGTCGCAGCAAATGTAGAGGCAATTTCTATCAAGCTGAATCAGCTTAACTATCTTATTGGGCAGGAAGATATGGCTAAAGCTGTGGAACGGTTGTGGGAAGAGAATCCAAAAGTATTCTCGGTTCTGGATATTCTCATAGCAGTCCGCACAAAGGACAAAAAGAAAGCTATTGATGAGAATGGTAATATCCTCCTTGTCTCAGATTATTTCACATCTCCTGAACAGGTAACAAAGTTCTTGAAGGATACAGGACTTACAGAAGTATTTCAGAAAAAGCAAATCAAGAACCTTGTGGACTATGTCTTTGGAGTTGAAGTGGGTCTTGATTCCAATGCTCGTAAAAACAGAGGAGGGCATATCATGGAGGATCTTGTAGCTAATATTTTCGAGAAGCATGGTATCTCTTATGAACAAGAAGTCTACTATACAGAATTTCCCGAAATAGTTCGGGCATTAGGCGCGGACAATAAAAGATTTGATTTCGTTATCAGAACAAAAGATAAGACCTATCTTATAGAAGCTAACTTCTATACTGGCGGAGGTTCAAAGCTAAATGAAGTAGCTCGTTCCTACACTGAACTTGCCCCGAAAATCAATGCAGTTCCCGGCTTTGAGTTCGTTTGGATAACTGACGGTATTGGTTGGGAATCTGCCCGAAATAAACTTGAAGAAGCTTTTGCCCATGTCCCCAGTGTATATAATCTTACTAACATTCACGAATTTATAGCTGAATTAAAAAAATGAAGAGTTAAAATAAAACAAGTGCGTCTGTTGGGAAAGGTGACTTACACAAGCAAAATGAGCTTTGTACTGTAAGAAAATTTATGCAGACACAATTAATTCTAAAACTGAATTTATCAACCATCTATTAATGATAAAACCTTTTTACAAATCAGACGACCGAGCCTTCACCATAGTTCATGGTGACTGTTTTGACGTGCTACCTCAGTTTGATTTCAAGTTTGATATGATATTCGCTGACCCGCCTTATTTTCTATCCAATGGTGGAATTAGTTATCAGGCTGGAAAGGTTGTATGCGTTGATAAAGGAGATTGGGACAAAGGTGGCACACCGGAATCTATAATGGAATTTAACCGGAAATGGTTAACTTTATGTCGTGAGAAGTTAAAAGAAAATGGAACTATCTGGATTTCAGGAACCCATCATAACATATTTGCCATAGCCAACCTTTTGACAGAGCTTGGCTATAAAATTCTAAATGTTATTACTTGGGCAAAGACTAATCCACCGCCCAACATTTCATGTCGTTTCTTTACATACTCAACTGAGTTTATCATTTGGGCGCGTAAGAGTCCCAAAGTGCCTCATAAGTATAATTATGAGCTGATGAAAGCAATCAACGAGGGCAAGCAGATGACAGACGTGTGGCGTCTCCCTGCAATAGGCCGTTGGGAAAAGTCATGCGGCAAGCATCCGACACAAAAACCGTTGGCCCTTCTTACTCGCATAATTCTAGCTAGCACTAATGAAAACGATTGGATTTTAGACCCATTTGCAGGGTCTTCAACAACAGGCATAGCAGCAAATTTGTCTGGTCGAAGATTTCTAGGTATCGAACAGGAATTTGAATTCTCACATTTATCAAGGCAACGCAGAAAAGAATTAGACAACAAATATGTTGTAATGGAGTATAGGGATAAGATTCATGATTTTCATTATACCACTGGATTTAACATAGTAGAGGAGCCTAAGGATTATTACGGCATCGATTTACCTTTCTAAGCATTCCAATAAACGTAATATTTGGATGTGTCATTAATTAACATTCAAGTTCACCAATTCTTTTTAAGATAGAATTGGGCGATGAGCCAGAAGCCTCCGGATAAGATAATCAGAAAATCAAAGAGGTTATAATATACAGGATCGGTAATCGAGCCTGAGAAGTCGACATTAGTCATGCTTATGCCACCCACAAGACGGGCATTACACGAGGTCTGGAGCCAGTGTACGGCGCTCTCCATGAACCCGGGAAGATGGGATGCGATGCGGGGATCGTAGACTGTTACCACCAGAAGTGTCATCAAGATTCCGGTAATGAGCACGACAGGTCCCGGCTCGTCGATGTCGACCGAGCCGATTGTCTTCTCAAGCGCAAGGAAGTAAAATAGATTCAAAACCTATAAGGTAAATTACCACCCGGCCAAATGTACTTGCATCGCGTAGAAACAAATCGCTGAGGAGCGCCTCGCCGCCAATGCCGCTCAGCCACATCACACCATTTGCCACCCAAAACAGCAGCCAAACTACCACACTTGTGACAGCCAACCCGAACAGTATTGCAAAAAGACCACCTATTCGTTTCATACTCAAGTAACGTTTTCCGCGAAATTACGATAATATTTTCAATCTCGCAAAATCTCACTTGTGAAATATCATGGCGTGGAATAATTCCCCTGTTTCGGAAAAATTTTCAACACATCCGTAGCAAGGCTACAATTCTGTAGCGGTCAGTGCTGGCGGAGGGGGCAGGCGGGGGTGCCGTGGGGGACGGTGGGGTACTCGGGGTGGCGCTGAAACCACACTACGGCGTAGGGGCATGTGGCGGCGATCTTGTTGCCGTCGGCAAGGATTTTCTCGGCAGCGAGTTTCACGAGCTCTGAGGCGATGCCTTGGCCTCGGAGAGAGTCGTCAACGTAGGTGTGGTCAATCACTGAGATGCCGTCGCAGGTGGGAAATGTTACCTCGGCTATAACTTTGCCGGAGGGATCGGTCGCATAGATGCGGTCAGAAGTGGTAGTAAAGTTCATAGTCGTAAAGTTTTTTTTCTTTGGTAACAATTTTGAAGCGCGATTGGTTTATCCAAAAAAAAGGACTCCCGGGCGGGGAGTCCTTTTATGTGGAAGATGATGTGACGATTACTTGAGGGTGCGGTATTCGCGTGAGTAGCGGAGCATCTGGGGGATGTAGTCTTCGTCGTAAGAGATGGTGACGTCGGTGATGTTGCCGTCAGAGTCTTTTACGGGGGTGTAGACGGGGTTGACAAAGCCTTTGTAGGGGGCAATGTTGAGCGATGCGTAGCGTTCAAGTACTTCGCGATGGAGCTCGGGGTCAACCTTTACGGCGTAGGTCTCCACGAGGTCACGGCCTGCTTCGTAGTCGCCCTCGCTCTTGATGCGCTGTATTTCGTGGAGGAGCTGGCCGAAGAGGTTGCGGAGTGCGGTGTAGTCGTTGATCTGAATGTAAGTCTTTCCGTCGCGCTTGACGAATTCAATTACGTTGGCCTCCTTGCCTTTTTCGTAAGCCCACTTTGAGATGAGCTGGCGGTTGCGCATGTGGGCTTCCTCTACATCCTTGCCCGGCTCGATGCGCATGAGCTGGGTCATGAGGCCGTTGAGGATATACTTGTAGTATTCAGCCTTGTAGGCATCGGGATTGTCGAGCAGACCGAGTTCGAGCAGCTTGGGGTCAGCGAGATAGTAGAGTGCGAAGAGGTCGGCGCGGGCTTCTTCGAGGGTGGAGCCGTGGGCCTTGAGGGCGTCGGGGTCCACACCGGGAAGGAGCTGGCCTGAAGCGTGGCCGAGGCACTCGTGGAGGTCAGTGTGGAGATTGTCGGTAATGAAGAGGTAGCGGTCGAGGAGGTCAGAAGTCTGCTCGTCGATAACGAATTCCTCATTGAAACCGTTGCCGTGAGAAGCCTCGTCGTAAGCCTGAGTGATGTTTTCGAGGGTCACGGACTTGGAGCCGTGAGCCGCGCGAATCCAGTTGGCATTCGGGAGGTTGATGCCGATGGGAGTGGCGGGATATGAGTCGCCGGCGAGGATGGCGGCGGTGATGACCTTGGCCGATACACCCTTGACGTGGGGCTTGCGGAAGCGGGGATCGACGGGCGAATTGTCCTCAAACCACTGAGCGTTGCCCGAGATTTTCTCGGTGCGGTCAGAAGCCTCTACATTCTTGAAATTCACGATGGATTCCCATGAGCCGGTCATGCCTAAGGGGTCGCCGTAGCTCTCGATGAAGCCGTTGATGAAATCGACCTGCGAAGCGGTATCCTCCACCCACTTGATGGAATAATCGTCGAAAGTAGCGAGGTCGCCGGTGGTATAATAGTCGATAAGACGCTGAATGGTAGCTGCCTGGGCGGGATTCTCGGCATACTTCTTGGCCTCGGTGAGATGACCCACGATGCGCTCTATGGCTGGCGAGTAGAGGCCACCTATCTTGTAAGGCTGCTCCACGACCTTGCCGTCGATTTTAGTTACGCGGGTATTGAGTCCGTAGGAGATGGGATTGGCCACGGTGGTATCCTTGATAGCGTTGTAATAAGCCTCGACCTCGGCCTGAGTGACGCCCTCGTAGAGATTGTTGGCCGACGTGGCGATGAGGTCCTGACCTTCGGCCTGATTTACGCGCTTGGCCATTACGGCGGGATCAAAAATCACGGTGAAGAGCGTGGCTGTATCGGCAGGCTGAGCCTCGGGAGCCAGAGCGGTAACCTGAGCTGCGAGGAACTCGCGGGAGAACTCGGGGGTAAACTTATCCATCGAGTAGTGGTGGTGTATACCGTTGGCAAACCATATCTGCTTCAGATACTTTTCCAGAGCCAGATATTCGGGCGAAGACTTGTCGCCCTGATAGCCGGTGTAGACATTTTCGAGCATGTCGCGGATGGCGAGATTATACTTGCCGTTCTGATCCCAGAGGATGTCGCGACCGGCGAGAGCAGCCTCGGTCAGGTGATAGACGAGGATACGCTGCTGCGGGGTGAGGCGGTCAAAATCGGGCACCTTGTAGCGGAGCACCTCGATGTCGTTGAAGCGGTCGACGGTGTAGTCGAAATCGGCGTCGGACTTGGCGTCAGTTCCGCGGGAGCATGAAGCTGTGAGCATGAGAGCTGAGATTGATGCGGTTAAGATGTGGCTTAGTTTCATTTTTTATTATGTATGGTTTGGAAAGCGATGGGTTATTCAACCTGAATCACGAGGCCTTTGAGATATTCACCCTCGGGATGGTATATCGACACGGGGTGATCCATGGGCTGAGTGAGCTGAGCGAGCACCTTCACGCGGCGACCGGTGCGAGCCGAAGCGGTGAACACGGCAGTGCGGAATTGCTCCTTGGTGATGGCCTGAGAGCAGGAGAAGGTGAAGATGATGCCGCCGGGCTTGATCTTGGCGATGGCAGCTTCGTTGAGGCGGCGGTAGCCTATCATGGCATTGCGGATGGCACCGCGATGCTTGGCAAATGCCGGGGGATCGAGGATGATGAGGTCGTAGGCGCCATGCTCCATATCGCGCAGGAAGTCAAATGCATCCACGGCAAACGAGCGGTGGCGCGAGTCGCGGGGGAAGTTGAGAGCAACGTTGGCATCAGTGAGCGTGATGGCTTTGGCCGACGAGTCGACTGAGTCGACCGAAGCGGCGCCGCCGTCGAGAGCGTAGACTGAGAAACCGCCCGTGTAACAAAACATGTTGAGCACCCGCGCATCCTTGCTCAAGCGGCGAAGGAGGGCGCGGTTTTCGCGCTGGTCTATGAAGAATCCGGTCTTCTGCCCCTTAAGCCAGTCGACATGGAATTTCAGCCCGTTTTCGAGCGTGACATCGGTATCGTATCGGCCTATGATATAGTCGTTGACGGGGTCAAGGCGCGCATTGAACGGCAGCGTGGTCTCTGACTTGTAATACACATTTTCAATTCCCGCGCCGGGCAGAGCCACAAGGTCGCGGGCGATGGTGTGGCGGGCAAAGTGCATACCGGGGCTGTGGGCCTGGAGCACGGCAGTCTTGCCGTAGACATCCACCACGCATCCTGGCAGAAAGTCGCCCTCGCCGTGGACCAGACGGAAAGTGGTATTTTCAGGCGTGATGAGGCCCAGGCGGCGACGCATCTCCCACGCCTCGGCAAGGCGGCGTGCAAAGAAATCGTTGTCGACCGGCGTATCGTCCATAGTAAGCATCCTGACGGCGATCGAGCCGGCCTCGTAGTGGCCCGTGCCCATGAGTTCGCCCTGAGCCGAGCGCACCTCTACGGTGTCGCCCTCGGTGATGTCTTCAGGTTTGGATGCGATTGCGCCCGAGAAAATCCAGGGGTGGAAGCGCTGCAGCGATTCCTCTTTTCCGCGCTTGAGTATAATAGTTTTCATATCACTTGAAGAATGCTTTGAAGAGGTCATTACCGTTGGCGTAGACGAGGAGGAGCAGCAGGAACGCCATGCCCACGTATTGCGCGCCGATGAGGAAGTTTTCCGACGGCTTGCGGCGGGTGATTATTTCGTAGAGGAGGAAGAGCACGTGGCCGCCGTCGAGACCCGGGATGGGGATGATGTTCATGAAGGCGAGCACCACGGAGAGAAATGCCGTAATCTCCCAGAACGACAGCCAGTTCCAGCGGTCAGGGAACATATTGCCGATCGCACCGAACCCGCCGAGACTCTGCGCGCCCTCGCGGGTGAATACCTGCTTGAGGGAGCTGACGTAGCTTGTGAGTGTGGCCGTACCTATCTGCCAGCCGCGGGGCACTGACTGGAGAAGTGTATATTTCTGAGTGACAGTGGGATAGATGTCGACCGGCTGACGGAGCTGGAAGCCGAGCTTGCCATACTCGTCGGGCGTGGCGCTGATGGTCATCCGCTCGCGGTCGCGTATCACGGTGATGTCCACCGGTTTAGAGGCATTTTTCAGCAGAGCGGGCGACAGTTCGGTGAACGAAGGGGTCTCGGTATCACCAACGGCCACGATGCGGTCCCCCTCTTTAAGTCCGGCTTTGGAAGCAGCGCCGCCCGATACGAGGCGATCGACCACCACGGGGACTCGGAGCGACATCAGTCCCTTGTCGTCGTTGAGGCGGAGCAGGAAATTGTCAGGGAGGGAGATGGTGACTGTGTCAGTGTGGCCGCGGAGCACGGTGACTGTCTTTGCCGAGGCCAGACGATAGAGGCAATCGCTCTCCGATGCGTCGAGCACGCGGCCGTCGGCTGTAAGAGGAATGTCGCCGTTGCGGAAACCGGCCTCCTGAGCTGAGGGCACGAAGTCAAAACCCTCGTAGGCATCAGTAAACGGTATGTAGCGGTTGCCCCAGTGGTAAGCGATACCGGCGTAGATGACGATGGCGAGAATGAAATTGAACAGCACGCCGCCTATCATCACGAGCAGGCGCTTCCATGCGGCCTTGGAACGGAACTCCCATTCGCGGGGCTCCTGACTCATCTGAGCCGTGTCCATCGACTCGTCGATCATACCTGCAATCTTGCAGTAACCGCCCAGAGGGAGCCAGCCTATACCATATACAGTGTGACCCCAGAACCGCTTCCATCGCGATTCCTTCTTCTCCTGCTCATACTCGGCATCGTAGCGGGCAGTGCGGGCTGCGATACATTTGTCGAGCTCGGCTTTGGCTGCGGTGAGACGACTCTGCGCGCCGGGGTCAGTAGATTTCTTGGCAGCCTTGTAGGCTTCGGAATACTCAGTCTCGGCCTTGTCGAGACGCTCGTCTTCCTCATACTCGGCCTGAGCCTCGGGGGTGGCAAACTTTATGGCCGAACCTGAGCCTACGTGGCGACCCGGTTTCCACTTGAAAAGCGAGAAGCCGGGATTGAAAAACATGTAAAACTTTTCGACCTTGATGCCGAAAATGCGGGCCAGGATGAAGTGGCCGAATTCGTGGATTATTACAAGGAAAGCGAGAGCAACTATCAGCTGCAGGGCTTTCATGAGAAATGCTTCCAATGCGTAGTGATAAGTGGTTTATAATGAATGAGCTGCGACCCACTCGCGGGCGGCGGCGCGGGCAGCCGAGTCAGTGGCGACGTAGTCATCGAGTGTGGGGTCAGCGATGTGGTCTATGCGCTCTACCGTAGCCATGATGAGCGGGTAGATGGAGGTGAAACCTATGCGGCCGTGGAGAAAAGCGTCGACGGCTATCTCGTTGGCAGCGTTGATGATACAAGCTGTATTTCCCGCGCGGTCGAGGGCGAAGCGTGCCAGCGTGAGGCAGGGAAACTTGTGCGGGTCGGGGCGCGAGAAAGTCAGTCGGGAATAGTCGGCCACGGTGAGCTTGGGGCAGTCTGATTCCAGGCGCGAGGCATCGGCAAGAGCGTAGCGGATAGGCAGGTGCATGTCGGGGAGACCGAGCTGTGCCTTGACAGCCCCGTCGACAAACTGTACCATCGAGTGCACTATAGCTTGAGGATGAATCACGGCAGTAATGCGCTCGGCGGGGACACCGAAAAGCCAGCGGGCCTCGATGATTTCAAAGGCCTTGTTCATCATCGTGGCTGAGTCGATGGTGATCTTTGCGCCCATGTTCCAGCGGGGATGGTGAAGCGCCTGCTCCACAGTGACGTTTTCAAGCTGTCGGGCCGAGAAGCGACGAAACGGGCCACCCGAAGCGGTGATGATGAGCTTATCGACACTCTCGGGAGTCTCGCCCACGAGGCACTGGTAGATAGCCGAGTGCTCCGAGTCGATGGGCACTACCGTCGAGGGAGAGTTGGCAAGAAGGCGGGTCACGAGCTGACCGGCCACCACGAGAGTCTCCTTATTGGCCAGACCTATGCGCTTGCCGGCCTTGATGGCGCGGATGGTGGGGAGCAAGCCGCTGTAGCCAACCGTGGCGGTCACCACGGTATCAACTACCGGGTCCTCCATCGCATCAGCTACGGCAGCGGCGCCGGCGGCACACTCTATGCCGAGCGGCTCCAGAGCCTCGCGGAGCTGCGGATAAAGGTCTTCGCGGGCAATCACGGCACGGCGGGGGCGGAACTTGCGGCACTGCTCGATGAGCATGTCTACCTTGCTCCCGGCTATGAGTACCTGAGCCGTGAAAAGCTCGGGATAGCGCTCGATGACGTCGAGAGTCTGCGTTCCTATCGAGCCGGTTGACCCTAAAACTGCTATACGTTGAGCCATATCAGCGGGCGAGCGATTGGATGACTTCCTTGATAGATGCGGCGAGCGCGTCGGCCTCCTGCATGGTGGCAGCTTCGCTGTAGATGCGTATGATGGGCTCGGTGTTGCTCTTGCGCAGGTGTACCCACGAGTCGGCAAAGTCGATCTTCACGCCGTCGATATCGGTTATCTGCTCGCCGGCATATTTTTCCTTGACGGCAGCGAGGATGGCATCGACGTCGATGTCAGGGGTGAGCTCGATCTTATTCTTGGCAATCATGTATTGAGGATAGCCGGCCTTGAGCTCCGACACCTTCTTGCCGCTCTTGGCGAGCAGGGTGAGGAAGAGAGCCACGCCCACGAGAGCGTCGCGGCCATAGTGGGCGGCGGGATATATCACACCGCCGTTGCCCTCGCCGCCTATCACGGCGCCGGTCTCCTTCATGAGAGTGGTGACGTTGACCTCACCTACGGCTGATGCATTGTAGGTGCAGCCGTGGGCGCGGGTCACGTCGCGAAGGGCGCGCGACGAGCTTAGATTTGACACCGTAGAGCCGGGGGTGTGGGAGAGCACATAGTCGGCCACGGCCACGAGGGTGTATTCTTCTACAAACATTTCGCCGTTTTCCATCACGATGGCGAGTCGGTCAACGTCAGGGTCGACCACGAAGCCTACGTCGGCCACACCGCGCTTCATGAGGTCAGAAATCTCGGTAAGATTTTCGGGAATAGGCTCGGGAGTGTGGGCGAAGTTGCCGGTGGGATCACAGTTGAGCGTGACGATATTTTTTACGCCGAGAGCGCGGAGAAGCTGAGGGATAACCACGCCGCCTACGGAGTTGACGGCATCGACGGCTACGGTGAAATCAGCCTCGGCTATAGCCTTGGTGTCGACGAGATCGAGCGCGAGCACCTGCTCGATGTGGCGCAGATTGTAATTATTTACCGTATATACCTTGCCTAAGCGGTCGACGGGAGCGAAGGTGAAATCCTCGGCCTCAGCGATGCGGAGCACTTCCTTGCCCTGAGCATCGTTGAGAAATTCGCCCTGCTCGTTGAGGAGCTTGAGCGCGTTCCACTGGCGGGGATTGTGGCTGGCGGTAAGGATGATACCTCCGCAAGCCTTCTGGTCAGTGACGGCAATTTCGGTAGTGGGAGTGGAGGCGAGGCCTATGTTGACCACGTCAAAGCCCATGGCCGTGAGGGTACCGCACACGAGGCTGTCGACCATTTCGCCGCTGAGGCGGGCGTCGCGGCCTACCACGATGAGACGTGACGTGCGCGTGGTGATAGTGGAGATAAACCGCGCGTAGGCAGCGGTGAACTTTACTATATCGACCGGCGTAAGACCTTCGCCGGCGGGTCCGCCTATAGTGCCGCGGATACCTGAAATCGACTTTATGAGTGACATATTTTATTGCTTAGATTTGGCTCTTGTAATAGCTGATGGTGTAGAGATAGGGGATCACGTCGGCAATCTCGGAGGTGGCGCCTACCTGTGACTTCACCACGAGATTTACCTTGGCGTCGTAGCCCAGATAGTGCATGGGTACCTGGATACCGGTGCCATACTGCGTGGACTGCTGCACGGTGACATTGTCGAGCAGGAAGAAGACGGGGGTATAGCTCATATTGTCGGCGTTGCCGTTGGGGGTATTGTCATCGCTGCCCGGCTCGTAGCTGAAAAGATTGTAGCGGAGGTAGCGGAAATACACGCGGTCGTTGGCTTCGGGCTTCACGTCGCTGCCCGGGTCGAGAACCTGCATGTACACGTTGCCCTCGTCGTCCATCTTATAATAAGGAGCGTCAGGGCCCGTCTCAAACTTGTTGTCGGCCGGAATCTCGGTCACGACGCGGTGGAGCGAGAGGAAGTAATTGACGCGGTGATTCTCGTCGGTGAGTAGTTCTGCGTAGCTCTTGGAGTCGCTGCACGAGGTGGCAGCCGGGAGCAGGGCGGCCAGCATGAGCATGGCCATCAGGATATTGCGTAGTTTCATATTCATTTTAGATATTTGTCATATTCGGGAAGAGCGGCAATGAGTTTGGCCACGGCCCCGGAGAGGGTGCCGTGAAATTCGCCGCCGGCAGCATTGAGGTGACCACCGCCGCCAAACTGCTGCTCGCAGATGAGATTGACCGGGAAATCGCCCACCGAGCGCATCGACACCTTCACAAATTCGGGTGCGTCCTCGCGCAAGTATACCGAGTAGACCACGCCGGGAATACTCAGCGGGATGTTGACGAGGCTCTCGGTGTCGCCCTTGGAGTAACCAAACTCGTCGAGCTCGTCGCGCGACAGGGTGATGAGCGCCGCGCGGTGGCGGGGGAGCATCTCCATGCGGTAACGGGCGTAGCCGCAGAGCCTTACTCGCGTCTCGGAATTGGTGTTGCACACCAGCGTGTAGAGTCGATCCTTGTCGATACCCTTGCGCAGGAGGTCGGCGATAATGAGGTAGAGGTCGGGGTCGTTGGAATTATACGAGAAATTTCCGGTATCGGTCATCATGCCGGTGTAGATGCAGGCCGCGCCGCTGCGGTTGAGGTAGCGGGCCAATCGCAACTGCCACAGGAGGATGTATACGAGTGCTGAGGTCGAAGAAACTTCGGGATGCGATATGATGACCTCTGCGTCGATCGACGGGTCGAGATGATGGTCGACCACCACGCGGCGTGCGCGGCACTTTGACTCGACAATCTCAGCGAGCTTGTCGATGCGCTTAAGATCATTGAAATCGAGGCAGAAAAGCAGGTCGGCCTTGGCGAGAGCATCCTCGGCAGCCTGCGGGCTCGACGTGGCTACGATCACATCTTTCATGCCGGGCAGGAAGAGGAGCTGCCGCGAGGGACAGTCGGGCGTCACCACCACCGCATCCTTGCCTAACGCACGGAGCGCCTGACATAAGCCTAACGACGAACCTATGGCATCGCCGTCGGGGGTAAGGTGACACGTGATAACGACAGATTTAGCCGCAAGCAGGAGCGCCTGCACGCGGTCAACGGCATCCTGCGGTATCTGAGTCCTGAATCGAGGTAGCTTCTGTGTATTCATGCTTGCAAAGTTACTCAATTTTCCCCACAATATAAGATGAGTTGACATTTTTTATTACTTTCGCCCCGGTGGGGCGGTGCGTGGGGGCGGGGAGGTGTGGAGCTGAAGCTCCAACCCATATACAAAAAAATCCAACCCGTATATAAAAAAATCCCCCGCCGGGGGCGGGGGATGGAGAGGGGGTGATGGGGTATCAGAGTTTTTCGAGGACGATGAGGAAGAGGTTGCGGGAGTCGGCTTTGGTGAGGGTGGTGGAGCCGGAGATCTCGGTGGTGTAGGTGGAGCCTGTGGCGGTGACTTTCGTGCCGTCGATCTTGATGTTGGCTGTCTCGCTGTCGCCGAATACGAGGGTCATCTTCATGGCCTGACCGGGGTTGACGGAGATAGAGGTGGCTGATTCCATCTTCACGCATGTGTTGTAGGTCACGCCCGCATAGGTGGCAGTGCCCTTGGAGGTGCTGTAGTTGCCGGTGACGGTCACGAGGTTGCTCGACGGGGTATTGCCGGTGAAGCTGCATATCACGAGGTCGCCTACGGGCTCGGGGTCAGGTGTGGGATCAGGGGTAGGATCGGGGTCGGGAGTGGGATCGGGAGTCACGGCCGATTCGCCGAAGAAGCCCACGAGTCCGCATTTATAAGCCGCGAGGAGAGCATCGAGGCCGGCATTGCGACCATAGTCAGAGTCGTCCACGGAATTGTTGAACGTATAGTGGATGTCGCCCTGATTCAGTCGGCCGGCGCCGCGGTAGCCCATCACGATAGCGGGAACTTCGGCTGCCTCGACGGGAGAGTAGGCATACATGAGCGAGGCGTCGGTGTCGAAGTTATTGTAGGTCGTGCCGCCGTGGAGAGTCTTGAAAGTTGAGGGAACCTGCTCGTCGCGGGTCGCAGCCTCAAAGGCATCGAAGCTGGTGGCATTGTCGGCTGTAGTGATATAGCTGTAAGCCGAGGGACGCTCAACCATGAGGTTGCCGAAGCTCTTGATCATGCCGCCGTTTTCGCTTGAGAAAGTGCCGTCGCCGGTGGCATCAGTGCCCTGAAGAGATGACATCATGGGGCGCTTGGTGCCGCGGAAATAGTTGCGCTCCACGAAGATGCTGCAACCCATCGTAGCGCCCACGCCATACTTGGAGCAGCCGTCGTAGTAATTGTTCCAGAGGTGGACGGTGGAGGTGCGCACGCGGGGATGACGCGAGTCAGAGTGGTCAAACCAGTTGTGGTGGTAGCAGATGAGATTGTCGGTGGTCTCGCTCTTCATTCCGCAGAGGATTGACTTGCCGGCGTCAACGAAGTGATTGTAAGCAAACGTAGCGTAAGAGCAACCGTCCTTGCAGTCCATCGAGCCGTCGCCCTTATCGTGGTCGCCGCCGCCCTTCTGGCCATAGTAGAGGTCACAGTTGTGAATCCAGATGTGGTGAGTACCCTTGACCTCCACGCAGTCGTTGCTCGACCCGTGGAGCATCACGGCCAGGTTGCGCATCTCGGCGCCCTTGCCGCTTACAAATCCGGCACCGAAGCCCTTGAACGAGGCATCGTCGCCCACACCTTCGAGCGTAACCTGAAAGTCGATGTCGTTATTGTTGGCTTTCAGCAGCAGGCCTTTCTGGTCAGTGAGCAGCTGGTCGGTACCTATCTTTGCCACGTCGATCTGCCCGATGACGCGCACGGCGATGGGAGTGGTGGAGTAGCCCTTCTGCAGAGCCTTGAAGATTTCGCCCAGACCGGTAAATGTGGCCATGCCGCCCTTATTGTTAGTGGGAAGGTCGAGGGTCACTTTATTGAACGTATCATTGGTGATATAGAGCACCTTGGCGCCTGATTTGAGGGAGCCGTCATTGTTGTAAGCACCCACACCGCCGGTAAAGTCCTTGTGGGCAAAGCCCGAGCGATCGTGAGCGGTCACGTCGAGTCCTTCCACCGTATTGGCGGCCGATTCTATTTCAGTGCCGTCGCTTGTGGGAACGACCATCAGATCATACGAGCCGGGGGTGAGACCGAGCAGGTCGGCACGACCGTAAGTGCCGTAGTTGCGCACGAGCATGCCGTCGATAGCGGTCCAGTCAGTAGCCTTTCCGCCGCGGTAATATACATTGTAGCCATTGGCGCCGGTGAAGAGGTCAAACTTTACATAAGCTGCTTCAAGCCAGCCCTTTGCCTCCTTAATCGACACCTTGCCTTCGGGATTGACAATCACCGGACCCGAGCCGTCGGCCTTGCGGAACGATACGGAAGTGACGTTGCCGTCGTAGACCACCGGGGCTGCGGCAGAGCTGTTGATGGTCATCTTGTTGCCGTCAAACTCCACGCTTTCCACATCGGCAGTGTTGAAGTAGCGCATTTCGCCGTCAGAAAGGAGTACATTCATCTGATTTACACCGAGATTGAGCGTGATGCCGCCGGCAGTATCGGCCATTGCGCTGACCGGTGCGAGACACGCCATCATGGCGATGGCGGAAATGATAGAAAGTGATTTTTTCATAATGGTCAGCGTTTGATGAATTTCACGATTTCCTTACCTGCCTTGAGAATGTAGACACCCCCTTCGAGGTGAGATACTTCTACGGTGCATTCATTGGCAACCGCCTGAGCCTGAGCTACGAGGCGGCCGCGCACGTCAAATACCTGAAGCGTGCAGCCGGGAGCCACACCGCTCACTGCGAGCTGATTTCCTACGGTCACGGCCAGTGTGCCAAACGACGACACGGCATCGATGCCCGACGAAGAAGTGAACGAGAATGCGACATCGGCCATATCGTGCTGCGACGATGAGTTATCGCCGTAGGTCACATTGACTTTGTCGCCGTCAAAAGTCACGCGGGTCACTGACTTCTGCACCTGCTGACCGTTGACGGTAAGCACGGCATCGGCCAGCGCCGGGGTCGCCCCTGCCGCCATCATGAGCAGGGCGAGGGATAATGATTTAAGTTTCACTGTGTTGTTATTAAGGTTTTGTTGATTATTTGCGGGTTACTGTGATTTTGCAGGGATTGAGGCGGGCGGCGTGCCAGTCGTGGAGGTGCTTATTCCATGCTGCGGCATCCTTAAATCCGCCATCCTCGCGGGCCGAGGCGATGTTGATGCCGTAAGAGATATGGCCCTGAGCATCAGGGGCTACAAAGGTGAGGTAATTCACCTCATCCTCAGCCGTGCCGGCAAGTGAAGCGGGATCAACGCTCACACCCAGTCCGACCCATTCCACGAGGTCAGCATACTTCTTTTCAGGGATGTTGCTGCCCCAGCATCCGGCCAGACCGTCGGGCTGCACGAATCCGGTGTTGTCGCTCTCCATCTTCTGCACACCGGTGGCATAGACGTCGGCCTCGGTGGTACCTTTAATATATACATCCACATCATAGTCGCGGTGGTCAGCCCACAGAGTGTAGAACTGGCTCATATCGTGGCGGGTACCATTATAATTCCAGCCGTGGTCGTCGATTCTCACGATAGAGCGCACGGGACCCGAAACCACTACACGCTGGCCGCGCGAGGCTACGCTGTCGATGTAGACGGGAGTGCCGTTCTGATAGCCGCGGAATGAGCCGGCGGCTACCGACTGGCCGGCCCAGAGAATGTCGTGACCATAACCGGCCGAGAGCTGCTCGGGGGTGGTGTAGAAGCCGGTCACGTCCATTTCGAGCTGCTTGGTATTCTTGCCGTAGACATCCACGCTCTGGCGATTGTCCATATAGATGCGGATGGCGTTGTAGAGGCCCTCCATCACGGCGCCGTGACCATAGATGGAGTTATACATGGTGCGGGTATCGGCGTCGCCGGGGAACTCCACGGCTACCACCTTGGGGTATTTCTTTTTCTCGTCGCGGAGCTTGATGTAAGCGTAAGTCTTGGGCTCAAAAACAGTGGCCGAAGGAGCTTCAGTGAGTTCTACGAGAGCTGTGACGGTGCCACGTGCTGCGATGTCGGTGACGAATACGAGTTCGTCGGCCACTCCGTCGGCGTCGAGGTCGTCGATCTGACATGGGATTACCTCGCCATTGATGGTCACCACCGCTCCGGCGGGATT
Source organism: uncultured Staphylococcus sp. (assembly GCA_964477665.1). Taxonomy (GTDB): domain Bacteria; phylum Bacteroidota; class Bacteroidia; order Bacteroidales; family Muribaculaceae; genus Duncaniella. Next base: position 34,843 of record CAYZFG010000003.1, on the reverse strand, counting down.
CATGTCCGGGGCATATTCGTGGAGATTGACAGTGACGGGCACAGCTGTGCGGGGAGCGTCGAGCGGATTTTCGATTTTTACTTCAAGGCCGGCAGCCGAGGCGCTGAGGGCAGCGGCTGCAAAGAGAAGTGAGAAATTACGTTTCATGGTCAGAGTGTTTCGAGCCAGCGTGAAAGCTCGGCAAGCATTTGGTTATGATATTTGAAATTGTTACGGAATCCCCAGCCGTGGCCTCCGGTGGGATACACGTGGAGCGACGCGGGGATGCCGAGTGATTGTAGTGCTGTGTAATAGCGGAGCGAGTTGGCCGGCGGGACTGCCTTGTCATCGCCGCTCAGCGTGATAAATGCCACAGGGGTAGCAGAGTCAACGCGAGATTCGTTGCTGTACTCAGCGACAAGCATGTGAGCGGGATTCTCGCCGAGCAGATTCCGGCGGCTGCCCTGATGGGTGAGGGTGGAATCCATGGTGATGACCGGGTAGAAAAGAATCTGAAACGCCGGACGCTCCTCGGCTGAGAGATGGGTGGCGGCAGTGGAAGCGAGATGACCGCCGGCCGACGAGCCCATGATACCAATCCTGTCGCATTCCACCGAGTCGCGCATGAATGCGAGGGCTTTTCTTACAGCCGCGAGGGGCTTTGCCGAGTCACCCTCAGGCATGGGGTAAGCGAAAACTGCTGCCGCGACGCCGCGCTCGTTGAACCACCCGGCCCAGTCAGTACCCTCGTGCTGCATGGCGAGATGGGTGTAGCCACCGCCCGGAAGTATCAATACCGCCTTATCCACTCGCCCCGTATCGGGTGAAAATACAATAAGGGGTGAGCCGTCAATATCGGTTTCAACCTGCTTTGCCGAGGCTGAAAAGAGGGTTGCGGTCATGATGAGGATAAGTGTAATCAGTTTATTCATTGGTATTTATCGGGCATAGGTGACATGAGGTGGAGAAAAATCAACAAATTTCTCCGATACAAAGATAATAACAATATGTCAATACACAATGATAAACCGCAAAAAATCACCCGGCGACAGAATAATCCTGCCGCCGGGTGATTATAAGTGGGGTGATGTTTCAATCGAGATGGAAGACCTCGCGGATGGGGTGGGTGACGGGGGAGTTATCGGGATTGACCTCCATGATGTCGGCCATATAGTCCCACCAGCGGCGGGTGATTTCGTCGGCGGCCTCGGCGTCCTGCGAATTGGAGTCGCCCTCCACTTCCTGATAGCCGAAGAGGATGTTGGTGTCCTTGTCCCAGAAGATAGAATAATTTTTCACACCGCTCTGAGTGATGCGCTCGCGGAGTTCGGGCCACAGAGCTGCGTGGCGGCGCTGATACTCCTCCTCGCATCCGGGCTTGAGGTACATTTTGAAAGCAAATCGTGTCATGGGTTCAGTATTAAGGTATATTTATCGGGTGAGTTGATTATTTCTTTGGCTTTAAGGAAGATAGGGTTGTTGAGATAGGCAACGCGGTAGTATGTGTCCTGACCGTAGAGGTCGCGGCCTATCAGTGCCTTGACCACATTGGCGAGATAAGGCGCAGAGCGGTCATATTGCTCCTGATTAAATTCTATACCCTCAGCCGTAGCGGCGTCGACGAGCGACTGCATTATTTCCTTGCCGGCGTCGAAGCGGTCGATGTAGTTTTCCACTTTCGGGTAAGATTTCAGCATCGACGCGCGGTGATCTTCCACGTAGGTCACGCAAAACTTATTGAGCACCCCTTTGGCCACGATGTCGCGGTAGTAAGGAGTGTAGAAAGTGGTGTCGAGGGGCACGTAGACATCGGGCATGATGCCACCGCCACCGTAGACCGGGCGACCGTTGCGGAGAGTGCGGTAGAGAAGCGAGTCGGCGTAATGATAAGAGGAATCGGCGTTGAGAAGTTCGCCGTTGTTGTAGCGGTCAGCGATGTCATGATAATAGCTTTCAGGATCTCCGGCCACGTAGGGCTTCTGGATGCAACGGCCTGAGGGGGTGTAGTATTTCGACACTGTCAGTCGCATCATAGACCCGTCGGGGAACGGGAACGGACGCTGCACGAGGCCCTTGCCGAAAGTGCGTCGACCCACGATTACGCCGCGGTCATTATCCTGAATAGCGCCGGCGAGGATTTCGGCAGCCGAGGCAGAATATTGGTCGACCATCACTACCACGGGAGCGTCGAGCATTATGCCGTCCTCCTCAGCCACGTAGTCGGTGCGGCCCAGGCGGGGCGCGTCGGTAAACACCAGTAAATCACCCTTGTGGAGAAACATATTGGCCATCTCGTAGGCCGAGCGGAGGTATCCGCCCGAGTTACCGGTGAGGTCGATAATGAGTTGTTTCATCCCCTTTTTCTTCATGGCTGCGATAGCATCGCGAAGCTCGGAGGGGGTATTTTCGGCAAAGCGCGATACCACGACCACGCCGGTAGTGGCATCGGCCATAAACCAGGCGTCGACACTGTTGATGGGAATGTCACGTCGGGTGACATTGAAGGTAATCACGTCATCCACACCGCGGCGCTTTACCTTAAGCACGGCCTGAGTATCGCGCGGGCCGCGGAGTATCTTCATGATGTCGTTGTTTTTCATCTTCACGCCGGCTATGACCGTGTCGTTGCACTCAAGGATGCGGTCGCCCGGCAGTATTCCCACCTGCTCCGAGGGGCCACCGGGGATGGTCTCGATGACATAAAGCGTATCGTTGAGCATCTGGAAGCGCACGCCTATGCCCGAGAAGTTGCCTTCAAGCGGCTCATTGAGCTGGCGAGTTTCTTCGGCGGTGGAATATGCCGAGTGGGGGTCAAGGGTCTTGAGCATGGCTATAATGGCCTGCTCCACCATCTTGTCGGCATCCACCGAATCTACATAATAATTTTCAATCACGGCCTCGGCCAGGCGCAACTTGCGCTCGGCGGGAAAGCGGCCGTGGTCTATGTCATCGCCGCGGAGCTGCACCGAGGCAGCTGCGACGGAGATAAATATCAGTATAAGAGGTAATAAACGTTTCATCAATAGGAATGAGGTATGAACTCTGAAGTGTCGTAATCATATTTTTCGAGCTCCCTTACCACCGACGAACTGATCGAAGCCAGCTCGGGGAGGGAGTAGAGAATCACGGTCTCGATGCCGGCGATGCGGCGGTTGACGTCGGCCATCGCGCGCTCGTATTCAAAGTCGGTCACCGAGCGCACACCGCGCAGTATCCAGCGGGCCTGGTGCTGACGGCAGGCATCGACCGTGAGGCCGGAGTAGGCTATAACCTCCACGCGGGGATCGTCGCCATAGAGGCGGGCGATGGCGTCGATGCGATCGTCGACCGGCACGACCGACGACTTGGCGTCGTTTTCGCCCACAGCTATGATGATGCGGTCAAAGAGCGGTAATGCGCGGTCGACCAGCGACTTGTGACCGATAGTGAAAGGGTCGAACGTGCCCGGGAAGAGCACGATGCGCTCCTCAATGTCAGTTTCAGGAAATCTCGGAATCATCTTCTACTACGAGGTTTTTAATGATAAATCCCTGGCGCTCAAGGGTGTTTTTGCCCATGTAAAACTCCAGCAGGCGGGCTACGGCATCATCCTTGCGGAGCTGAACGCGGTCAAGGCGCATGTCGGGGCCGATGAAGCCCTTGAACTCGTCGGGCGAAATTTCGCCGAGACCTTTGAATCGGGTGATTTCAGCATTGACACCTAAGCGGTTGATGGCCGAGATGCGTTCTTCGTCGGTGTAGCAGTAGTAGGTGTCGGTTTCTTTAGGGTCTTTAGGGTCTTTAGGGTCTTTATCTTTAGGACTTTTCGATGCCTTTGCGCCGCGCTTGGAGGTCTTGCGGTTGCGCACGCGGAAGAGGGGGGTCTGGAGTACGTAGAGGTGACCTTTCTTCACCATCTCGGGGAAATACTGGAGGAAGAAGGTGAGCAACAGCAGGCGGATGTGCATGCCGTCGACATCAGCATCCGTGGCGATGATTACCTTGTTGTAGCGCAATCCGTCGATGCCCTCCTCGATGTTGAGCGCAGCCTGCAGGAGGTTGAACTCGTCGTTTTCGTAAAGGATTTTTTCGGGGACGCCGTAGGAATTTTTGGGCTTGCCTCGGAGCGAGAACACGGCCTGAGTCTCTACGTCGCGGATCTTGGTGATAGAGCCGGCGGCCGAGTCACCCTCGGTGATGAAAATCGAGCTTTCGAGTTTCTTCTCTTCGGGACCCTTGGGATCGTTGAGGTGCACGCGGCAGTCGAGCAGCTTCTTGTTATGGAGATTGACCTTCTTGGCCTTCTCGCGAGCCACTTTGGTGACTACCGAGAGCGACTTGCGCTCCTTTTCGCTCTCCTGTACCTTCTTGAGTATCACCTGCGATACGTCGAGATTGCGGTGGAGATAGTTGTCGAGCTCCTTCTTGATGAAATCGTTGACAAACTTGTTCACCGTCGGGCCGTCGGGTTCCATGTCGCGCGAGGTGAGTTTGGTCTTGGTCTGACCCTCGAAAATAGGAGCTTGTATCTTGATGGAGAGTGCGGCCACGATACCGTTGCGAATATCGCCCGGCTCGAAGTTGCGGTCAAAAAAGTCTTTAAGCGTGCGCGCCACAGCCTCCTTGAAGGCCGCAAGGTGAGTACCGCCCTGAGTGGTGTTTTGCCCGTTGACAAACGTGTGATACTCCTCGCCACGCTGATCAGTGTGAGTGAAAGCTATCTCAATATCGTCGCCCTTGAGGTGGATAGGCTCGTAGAGCTGATCCATGGTGATGGAGTCGCGGAGCAGGTCGAGCAGACCGTTGCGCGACGAGAATCGCTGGCCGTTGAGGATGATGACCATGCCGGTATTGAGGTAGGCATAGTTCTTGATAAGCGGAGTGATAAATTCCATGCGGAAGCGGTAGTTGCGGAAAATCGACGCGTCGGGCGTAAATTTCACGAAGGTACCCGAAGGCTCGTCGGTCTCCTCGATGGGCGATTCCTCAAGGATGTCGCCGCAGGAATAGACGACGGTCTTCTTCATGCCGTCGCGCACCGAAGTCACCTCCATGCGTGACGATAAGGCATTTACTGCCTTGATACCCACGCCGTTGAGACCCACGGATTTCTTGAACGCCTTGCCGTCATATTTACCGCCGGTGTTCATGCGCGAGGTAGCCTCGACGAGTTTGCCCAAGGGGATACCGCGGCCATTGTCGCGCACACTTACCGTGTAATCGTCCACATCCACCACGATTGTTTTGCCGAATCCCATCATGTATTCGTCGACCGAATTATCGAGTACTTCCTTGAGGAGCACATAGATACCGTCGTCGCTGTAAGAGCCGTCGCCGAGGTTGCCTATATACATGCCGGGGCGCTCGCGGATATGTTCGTTCCACGAGAGAGTCTTAATATCGTCTTCGGTATAATTTTCAGAGCCGTTCACTTCGGGAGCGGCAAAGTCGTCGGTGATGAGGTCGGTAATATCTTCTGCCATTTTAGTCACAAAAAGTCTAATATGCAAAGATACAAATTTTCCGTGAAAAATAGAGGGACATCAGCCGAAAATATCGGCGGCCGAGTATTCTTAGTTATTGGCGAATTAATAGAATAAGCGAGCCCGGTAGAGGTTAAAGACGGATTTTTTGAACTTTAACTATCTTGTTTGCATCGGAAATCTTGAGGATGTAGAAGCCGGATTCAGTCGGGGCGTCAATGGGGGAGGAAGGACTGATACTTCCCGAGTATATGACAGAACCTGAGAGATTGAACAGCTCTATTTTATAAGAGCTATTTCCTCCGGAAATGGATATTTGGCCGTCTTTGGATATTACCTGAATGTCAGAGTCCGGCGTGACAGATGTGAACCCGGCATAAGAAGGATCAATCACCGGCCGAATTATTCCCCCTTCGTATTTGGGGCAATTATCTATCCTCTTGAAACTAATATCATCACCGAAAACTGCACAGGCGTAAGGTCCGGAGTAATCATGATCATCATCACTGTCAGGAACAGAATTTCCAGTCCAATAGTATGCTTCGAAATATCCGGTTTCTGATTCATCTTCAGCCACACATATTCCATATTGAGGGATAAATAAGAAAATACTATTGCCATTAGGTCCAAAGAAATTATAACCGAAAGCCCGGTTTTCGTACGACCATATGACGTCGCAATATTCAAATAACTCATCAAATTCGCTTTTTCGGGGCATCCTCCAACCGTTTCCCCAATAGTACGTCGCAGCATCATATTCGGTTCCGCTGATGTCACTGCCGATATTTTTATATAAATCTCGGCACCCGTCAGATGTACTTTCCTGCCCAAGATAGTATTCATAAGTTTCTTGGGGAAACTCGTACCGAGGCTCAATCTCGCCCCAAGCGAGAAGGTGTCCAGTTGATCTAAGGTAAGAAGTGCCTAAGTTGGTTGTGGCCCAGAGTAATCCGCTGGGCAGCCCTAAGTCTACATAGTCATGTCCACCGATATTCCCGTCAGGCTCACTCACTATGATGTCAGGGGGCAGACTGTATATGGGAAGAGTAGAGGCTAAGATAATAGAAAGAAATAAAAGATGTCTCATAGTTTAGAATATTTTTTAGAATCTTGGGGTAAGTAATACAGCATTATAAGCGTCGACTAATCCATAGCCATAACGGTAGTTCCATAGTCCATATTTCTTTACGGAGTCATAAGGATCATTGCCGACTTTCTTTGCGCTTTTAGCAATTATTTCTCTAACTTGCTTTGCGGTTAAGGCGGGATTAATTGATAAAATGAGAGCTGCGACACCTGATACATGGGGGCAGGCCATGGAAGTGCCGCTCTTATAGCCGTTTTTATTATATGGGAGGGTCGATAAAATATCGGTACCGGGAGCACATACCAAAAGATTTGGTCCATAACAGGAAGAAGGCGAAATGAGCCCGTTGGGCATAATATTGGATACTGCAATAACGTCTTCGCTAAGATTACCCAGATAAGTGATGCTATGGTTATCTGTAGTGGTATTACCGGCTGATTTTACAAACACACAACCTTTACCATCGCGCCCCATTGTGGTGGCATTTTCAATAGCTTCCTTTATGACCGGGTTCTTGCGACAATGCCAAGAGCATGATATTATATCCGCGCCATTTTTCCAAGCCCAATTGATACCGTCAGCGAGGTTAGATTCCAGTTGAGAACCCAAACTTAAGCTGCTACTTACAGAAATAAGACTCACATCAGGAGCAACGCCGGAAATCTGAACTCCGTTGTTTCTTACGGCACCGATAATACCGGCGCAGTGAGTGCCATGACTGCCATATACTTCACTATCCGCTGTTTTTGTCTCGGTATTATAATAAAGCGGGTCAATATTGTCTTTAAGGTCAATATGCTCGCGGTCAATACCTTCGTCGATGACAGCAACTTTTATCCCTCGCCCGGTAGAGTAGCTCCATGTCTTGCTTACGTCTATATCGATGCCTTCGTAATCGGGGTTATATAGATTCCATTGTGTATATACGTCAGGGTCGTAAGAGATTTCGCGAGCGTCTATCGAAAAGCTCGGGCAGCATGACGCAAAGAGTCCGGTTTCATATAATTGGTTGGCGATACTGACCGAACTTGCACCTGATTCAGGTCTGACCATAACGGTATACCACAATGGCATAAAATCGTTTTGCTCAATTAATTGATAGTGGTATTTTTCAGAAAGGGAGTGAATGAGAGAGATGTCAGAGGACTGCTTTAGCTTAATGTAAATATATCCATTAGGTATAATCATTTCGTTTTTGGAGGACGTATAACACTCGTGAAAGCATGAGCTTTCAGTCACAACTTTTCTTGCGACGGCTGAATTGTAAACTTTAATATCGCTTCGGGAATCAGATACTGTAATAAAATCAGATGATGATAGTGCTGCGTTGACATCAGCGCCTTCTTGCTTAGGCGTGATTGCAACAACGTGAGATTCGTCTACCGTAAGCGGTACTTTTTCACCATAGTAATAGTAGTAATGATTCTCGGCATGAGAATTTATGCAGACGAATAAGCTCAGGATTATGATTGAAAAAAGTTTATTCATAATGGATTGAAAGTTTAAATACGGATTTTTTGAACGTGGGCGGTTTTGTCCTTATCTGAAATTCTGAGAATGTAAAAGCCGGATTCAACCGGGGTGTCAATTTGGTCGAAAGGACTTATGCTTCCCGAGTATATGACAGCACAAGAGAGATTAAACAGCTCTATTTTATAAGAGCTATTTCCTCCGGAAATGGAGATTTTGCCGTCTTTGCATATTACCTGAATGTCAGAGTCCGGCGTGACAGATGTGAAGCCGGCATAAGAAGGATCAATGACCGGTCTTATAAATCCACCTTCATATTTGGGTAGGTTATCAACCAGCTTGAAACCAATATCATCTCCGACGATTGCGTAGGCACAAGGTCCGGAATAGTAATCATTGTCAGTGTCGTAAGGAGCAGAATTTCCACTCCAGTAGAAAGCTTCGAAATACTCATTATATGATTCTTCTTCACCTGCAAACCCTCCATATTGAGGGATATAGAAGAAAATACTATTGCCATTAGGTCCAAAGAAATTATAACCGAAAGCCCATTCGTCATACGACCAATTGAAGTCACAATAAGCAAATAATTCCGCTATTTCGTCTTTCCGAGGCATTCTCCACCCGTTGCCCCAATAGTACGAAGCAGCATCATATTCAGTACCACAGATATCACTGCCGATATTCTTATATAAATCTCTACTAAAGTCCTGCTTACACTCCTGTCCAAGATAGTATCCATAAGAATCTTGTGAAAAGTCATATCGACCATCAAGCTCTCCCCAAGCGAGATAATAGCCTATTCCATCATGGTAGCTTGTTCCTACGTTGGATGTTGCCCAAAGCAATCCGCTGGGCAGCCCTAAATCCACGTAGTCATGTCCACTGATATTTCCGTCAGGTTCGCTCAGTATAATTTCAGGAGGCAGACTGCTTAGGGGGAAAGTAGTTGCTAAGATAATGGAAAGAAATAATAGAGGTCTCATAGTTTTAATTGTTTTTCAGGATCTTGGGGTAAGTAATACAGCATTCTCAGAGGCTTTAGTTTATTCATCTCACATCAAGATTAAGTGTTTTGCAAATATAATGCATGAGGCGTGAGATTGCAAATATTTTATGCGATTTGTTTAGGAATATTAAATAAATTGCCGATTTTAACTTCAATTTTGAGATAAAGAAAAATATCGGCGGCCGGCTCGGGAGAGCGCGGCCGCCGTGACGGTGGCAGGGGATGGGCAGGGGATTATTCTACCGTGACTGACTTGGCGAGGTTGCGGGGCTGGTCGACGTTTTTGCCTTTGTTGATGGCAATGTAGTAGGCGAGCAGCTGCAGGGGTATCGAGGCCACGATGGGTGTGAGACATTCGTGGACATCGGGGATGTCAAGGCAGTAGTCGGCGATATGGTCCATGGAGGTGTTGCCTTTGCTGACGATGGCGAGCACGTGGCCGCCGCGGCTCTTGACCTGCTGGACGTTGGAGATAATCTTGTCGTAGAGCGAGTCGCTCGGGGCGATGATCACGCTGGGCATTTCCTGGTCGATGAGGGCGATGGGGCCGTGTTTCATTTCGGCGGCGGGGTAGCCCTCGGCGTGGATGTAGGAGATTTCCTTGAGCTTGAGGGCGCCTTCGAGGGCGGTGGGGTAGTTGTAGCCGCGGCCGAGGTAGAGGAAGTTGCGCGCGTAGGTGAAGATATTGGAGAGCTCCTTGATGCGGGGAGCGAGCTTAAGCACTTCTTCGATAGTCTCGGGGAGCGAGCTGAGGCCGTCGGTAATGGTCTTTACTGTCTCGGCCGACACTGTGCCGCGGAGCTGACCTACGGCGAGGGCGAGGAGTGTAAGGACGGTGACCTGACCTGTGAAGGCTTTGGTGGATGCCACGCCTATCTCGGGGCCTACGTGGATGTAAGTGCCTGAGTCAGTGTTGCGGGGGATGGATGCGCCCACTACGTTGCACACTCCGTAGACAAATGCGCCTTTCTCGCGAGCGAGCTGGATGGCGGCGAGGGTGTCGGCGGTCTCGCCCGACTGAGAGATGGCGATTACTACATCGTCGGGGGTGAGATAGGGGTTGGAGTAACGGAACTCCGATGCGTATTCCACCTCCACGGGAAGGTTGCAGAAGTCCTGGAGGAGGCGCTTGCCGATGAGGGCGGCGTGCCAAGAAGTGCCGCACGCCACGAGGACTATGCGCTTGCACTTGGTGAATACGTCGCGGTTGAGCTCCACGCCGGCGAGCTTCACGCGTCCATTCACGATGCGGCCGCGCAGACAGTCGCAGAGTGTGGTGGGCTGCTCAAAGATTTCCTTGAGCATGAAGGTGTCGTAGCCGCCCTTTTCGAGCTGGGCGAGCGAGAGCTTGATTTCCTGAATGTCGATGTTGCTCTTATGGAAGTCGGTAAGATTGATGATCTGGAGATCCTCGCCGCGCTTTATGAGAGCGATTTCATTGTCTTTCAGGTATATAACCTTGTCAGTATACCCCACGATAGGGGTGGCGTCGCTGGCAATGAAAGTTTCGCCGTCGCCCACGCCTATGACCAGCGGCGATGCCTTGCGGGCCACGATGAGCGTATCGGGATTATTGACTTCGACGATGCCTATGGCGAAAGCACCTTCGACCTGACGGAGGGCGCTCGTGACGGCCTCGAAGAGGGTGCAGCCGTTTTCATTACGGATGTAAGCGATGAACTGCACGAGCACTTCGGTGTCAGTCTCGGAGGTAAATTCCACGCCGTTGTCGAGGAGCATCTGCTTGATGACGGCATAGTTTTCGATGGTGCCGTTGTGGACGAGAGCTATCGAGCCGTCCTGCGACAGATGGGGGTGGGCATTGATATTGTTAGGTTCGCCGTGAGTAGCCCAGCGTGTGTGGGCAATACCAAGGTGGCCGGTCAGATTCACAGCTGCAGCGGCCTGCTCAAGATTAGATACCTTTCCCTTGGCTTTGCAGACTTCGAGCGAGCCGTCATCGTTGACTACAGCCACGCCGGCGCTGTCATAGCCACGGTATTCGAGGCGATGGAGTCCGCTGATAAGAATGTCATAGGCCTGACGGTGGCCTAAATAACCTACTATTCCGCACATAATGTAATTACAAAATAAAGCTCATATTCCCTGCGGCGCTTCCTTCTCTCAGGACGCGCATGGTTTCCGGAGTTGCAGGGGTGGATATGAGATGTGTTAATGGTTAACCGGTTTATTATCAGGATTAGAGCCTAATCCGACTGCAAAGATAATCAAAATTTTTCACATTGCCAAGTGATAAAGGCCTGATAAGGTATAAAGGATTGATTGCAAGGCCGATAAAGAGCCGGCCCGCGCGTGGTGACGGGCGGGCCGGAATGATGGGGGGATAGCGGATTATTTTACAAGAGTCTTTACACCATTGATGATGTATATGCCCGGAGCGAGGGGGCGCGAGCACTTGATACCCATGAGGTTATATATTTCCTCGGTGGTGGCTTCGACTTCTACTTCTTCGATGCCGGTGACGGGGTCAGTGAGCTCAAAGATTATCTGCTTGGAGCTTAACTGAGAGCTGCCGCTGTAGAGCATGGCGAAATATTTTCCGTTGGCCAGCGACGTGAGGTCGAGCGACACGGTCTTCTCTTCGCTTTGACCGGCGTCGAGGTAGTAAACGGGGGTGTCGGCCGAGTATACACTTGTGACGCTGCCGCTCGTGTATGGGAAGACGACCACACGGAAAGAATTGGCGCAATAGCCTGCCGAGCAACGGATTCCGACATTGAATTTTACTGCCGCCTTGTCGGCCGCCGATACGAGATCGAAAGCCGATGCCGATACTGTAGGCGTGCCGGGATTGGCTGCGACGGTGACGTCGATGGGGGTGCTGAGGGTATTACGTGAGCCGTCCATAAACACGAGGCTGTAATTTCCGGCGGTGAAGTTTGCACCCTTGAGTGCGGCAAACGATACCGAGACATCACTCAGCTGCTGCGAAGCGCCCCCGAGCAAGTCTACGGGAATTGCATCGCCCTGAGCGGTGAGTGTGCCTGACTCATTGAGCAGCGAAGGAATCACCTCGCCCACAAATTCCTCGGTGCCGGGGTTGGTGATGGTGAAGCTCATGGGAGTGAGGCGGCCTATGTAGTACTTCCCGGTGGTAGTGATGTCGGTCACGGTGACGGTGGCGCGCTCGGGAGCTGAGAATGTGGCATTGTTGCCTTCCACCTTGGCAATCTGACTGCCGGTGACGTTGATGTAAGAGCGCATATCCTGCCAGTCGCCGCCGCCTATCTTGTAGGCCGGCGTCACGATATATTCACCCTCGGCGAGAGTAGCGGGGAGGTTTACATCATAGGCCTGGAAGAAGTATCCGGTCTGCAGTTCCTTCACTCCATAGGGTGCGGCGATGTATTGCGCGGAATTATCGTCGGAGCGCTGGAGCTTGATACCGGGAGTGACGTTGGTGAGGGTAGTTGCTCCGCCGTTCATGAAAGCGCCTGAAAATTCCACAGTTGAGCCGAGCTCTACAGAGGTGGTTGCGGCGGAGAAATCTTCGATATTGTACATGATATAGGTAGGCTGCGAGCCGGCCTTGGGGAGCATGACGCCTATCACGGCATCCTGATCCATATTATATCCGCCCGCGCCGCCACCGGTGCCGAGGCTGCCTGGATTTAGGGCGGTAAGGAGGAAATAGCCGTCGCTGAGTCCGCCCCAACCCCAGTTGAAGTGGAAATAACCGTCGGAGCTGTAGCCGTCGCACACAAACTCGTGGCCGCCTCCTGAGCCCTGGCCGCCGTAGAGCACCGGGCGACCCTCTTTCAACTCATTGTATATCAGCTCTTCCCAGTCGAGTATGCCATAAGCGTTGCGCTGGGCGAGATAGATGGCTTTGTCGTAATTGAAATGGTCGATAAGGGCGCCGGGAATGTAGATACTTGCCGCGCCGCTCGATGAGGGCGAGTAGTTCATGCTAACGCTTACACCGCAGGCATACATCAATTTAGCCACTGCCGCCATAGACTCGGCCGAGCTCGAAGCATCATAGACATCGGTCATCTCGTCCCACTCAAAAGTGGTGTTGCCGTAGTCAAAGCTGAGCTGCTGATTATTCCATGTATAAGAAGCCGTGCCGGTACCGCTGTCGGGATAGCCGTGATACTTAAGCACCTGTGCCATAGCCGTAGCCACGCACCCGGTCACGCAGCGGCTGCCATTGTAGACAGGGCAATCATTATTGTAAGGACTCCCCTGATTCCAGCGAGTCTCGATCATAGGAGCGATTTCGGCGCGGGCTACGCTTGGGGCGCTGTAGACGGCCGGCTGAGGATTGGATTTAAGATAGTCGAGCTGACCGTTGAGAAACTCAAGCCAGTAGGCGAGGTTGGGGTTGACGTCAGCATCGAAAGCCGAGCGGTCAGAGTAGCCCAGCAGAGCAGGAGCGCAGTCATCGTCGGGGGTGACGATATATCCGGTCTTACCCGAGAAAATGTAGAGATTTCCTACGGTCTCGGTGAGGGAGAACTGAGCGACTGAATTGCTCACAGACGGAGCGAGATGCCGGTCAGCTGCCAGACGGGCAAGCGCCTCGTCGGGGCTCACGGGAGCCGCCATAGCTGCCGAGACGGCAAGCAGTGCCGAGGGGAGGAATAGTAAAGAAGCCTTTTTCATAGTGGAGGAAACAAATTATTTCTTTAGGGTCAATATCCGCGCGCAAAAGTAATAAAAAAATCGACGGCTGTCAAGACGCCTGCGCTAAAATGACAATCCCGGCGCCGGTGGAGGCGTCGGGATCGTGATTAGAGATCAACTCGTGGTAATCAGCCGCGGGCGTCTTTTACATACTTGAGAGCTTCAGCGCACTTGTCAGTGACATATTTCCAGTCAGCGGCAGCCACGCGGTCGCCGGGGAAGAGCTTGGAGCCCATACCCACGCAGTATACACCGGCCTTGATCCAGGAGGTGAGGTTTTCGAGGGTGGGTTCTACACCGCCGGTAACCATGAGTTTCGACCAGGGCATGGGAGCCATGAGACCCTTCACGAGTTTCGGGCCGAGAACGTCGCCGGGGAAGATCTTGCAGAGATCGCAACCCATTTCCTGAGCGGCACCTACTTCAGATACAGAGCCGCAGCCGGGGGTATAGGGAACGAGACGACGGTTGCAGATGCGGGCAACTTCGGGGTTGAAGAGCGGGCCTACAACGAAGCATGCGCCGAGCTGGATGTAGAGAGCGGCGGTGGCGGGGTCAACTACTGAACCTACACCCATAGCCATTTCAGGACATTCCTTGGCGGCATATTTTACAACTTCGGCAAATACTTCATGAGCGAAGTCGCCGCGGTTAGTGAACTCAAAAGCGCGGACGCCACCTTCGTAGCAAGCCTTTACAACCTGCTTGGCTACTTCGGCATCCTTGTGGTAGAACACGGGCACCATACCGGTCTCGCCCATCTTCTTCAGCACTGCGATTTTATCAAAACGTGCCATCTTTTATGATGAAATTTAGGATTGAGAATTTTAAAATTGAGAATTATTTATTTGCCTCACATTCAGCTATATTAGCGCTGAACGCGGCCATTGGCGCTACCGCCTGCGAGAGCCTTGACTTCCTCAACGGTGACGAGATTGAAGTCGCCGGGGATAGTCTGCTTGAGAGCCGATGCAGCTACGGCAAATTCGAGGGCTTCACCCTGGGTGGGCATGGTGAGGAGGCCGTAGATGATACCGCCTGAGAAAGAGTCGCCACCACCCACACGGTCAATGATGGGGTTGATGTCGTAGCGCTTTGACTCGTAGAATTCCTTGCCGTTGTAGATCATAGCCTTCCAGCCGTTGTGGGTAGCAGAGAATGACTCGCGGAGGGTAGAGATCACATACTTGAAGTCAAATTCCTTGGCCATAGCGGTGAAGATGCCCTTGTAGCCTTCAGCGTTGGTCTCGCCGCCTTCTACGTCAGCATCGGGCTTGAAGCCGAGGCAGAGTTCGGCGTCTTCCTCGTTGCCGATACATACGTCAACATACTTCATGAGGGGTCGCATGATAGACTGAGCTTTTTCCTTGGTCCAGAGTTTCTTGCGGAAGTTGAGGTCAACGGATACAGTCACGCCGTGACGCTTGGCAGCTTCACAAGCGAGGCGGGTGAGCTCGGCAGCCTTATCAGAGATAGCGGGGGTGATACCGCTCCAGTGGAACCAGTCAGCGCCTTCCATGATAGCGTCGAAATCGAAATCTTCGGGATCAGCCTCAGAGATAGCCGAGTGAGCGCGGTCATAGATAACCTTAGAAGGACGCATCGAAGCACCGGTCTCGCAGTAGTAGATGCCTACGCGGTCGCCGCCACGGGCGATGTGGTCAGTCTTCACGCCGTAACGACGGAGAGCGTTGAGAGCGGCCTGACCGATTTCGTGCTTGGGGAGCTTGGTTACGAAGTAAGCGTCAAGACCATAGTTGGCGCAGCTTACAGCTACGTTGGCCTCACCGCCACCCCAGATTACATCAAAGTTGTCTACTTCTACAAAGCGGTGGCATCCTTTCGGAGAAAGGCGGAGCATGATTTCACCTAAAGTTACGATTTTCATTTTCTTAGTGATTTATAGGTTAATGATTAAGTTGATTATTGGACGATGATTATAATATATATATGTGGGAGAGGGTGGTTATAGTTCGATTTGCTCAAGCTTGCGCAGGAATGCCTCGTGCATGGCCTGAGCGGCACGACGGCCGTCGCCCATGGCGAGAATCACCGTAGCCGGGCCGCGCACTATGTCGCCGCCGGCGTAGATACATGAGGCAGAAGATTTCATCGAAGCGCCGTCGACCACTATGCCGCCCTGACGGGTCATCTCAAGGTCAGGCAGCGACTTGGGCGGATTAGGCAGCGAGCCCACGCTCACCACTACCAGGTCCACCGGCACTTCCTCGATGTCGCCCTCTACGGGCACCGGCGAGCGGCGACCGGTAGAGTCAGGCTCGCCCAGCTCCATGCGTTGCAGGCGCATAGCGCGGAGGAAACCGTTTTCGTCGGCCAGGTATTCCACGGGATTGTGGAGCGTGAGAAATTCCACTCCCTCCTCGCGGGCGTGGCGTATCTCCTCGATGCGGGCGGGCATCTCCTCCTCGCTGCGGCGGTAGACGATCATGGCGCGCTTGGCACCAAGACGGCGGGCGTAGCGCACGGCATCCATGGCCGTGTTGCCGCCACCTATCACCGCCACGTGCTTCTCGTGGAGGCTCGTGGAGTTGACACCGTAGATTTTTGATTTCAGAAGATTGAGGCGGATGAGATACTCGTTGGCCGTCATCACCCCCGGCAGATTTTCACCCGGGATACCCATGAAGCGGGGCTTGCCGGCACCGGTGGCTATGTATATGCCTTTGAATCCCATCTCGTGGAGCTGATCGTAGGAGAAAGTCTTGCCCACGAAGCAGTCCTTGACGAGCTCCACACCCGATGAGCGGAGCTTTTCTATCTCATATTCCACCACTGCATTGGGCAGGCAGAACTCGGGAATACCGTATTTCAGCACACCGCCAAACTGATGCAGAGCCTCGAAAACCGTCACACTGTAGCCGCGCTTGGCCATGTCGCCGGCAAAAGCCAGACCCGACGGGCCGGAGCCCACCACTGCAATCTTGATGGAGATGAGCGGAGCCTGACGCACCGGTACCGGCTCTTCCACTACCTCGGGGGCCTCGGTAGCTGTAGAGGGCACGGTGGCGCCCATGCGGGCCATGGCGCGGTTGACGTCGGCCACGAAGCGCTCAAGATTTCCTATGGAAACCGGCGGCTTCTTCATCTTATTATATATGCACGAGGCCTCGCACTGCTTTTCCTGCGGGCACACACGGCCACACACGGCGGGAAGCACCGTGGTCTCGTCGAGAACTTCGAGAGCCATCTTGAAATTGCGGCGCTCGATATTCTTGATAAATCCGGGGATATTATTGTGAACGGGGCACCCTTTTACACAGCCCGGGTCGGGGCAGTCGAGGCAGCGGCGCGATTCGAGCACGGCCTGTTCCAGCGACAGGCCCTGATTGACCTCATCCTCGCAGGTGATGCGGTAAGCAGCGTCGACCTCAGGCATCTTGGCCCGGGGGATTGCCGTGCGCTCGCGTGTAGGAATCGAGGCGCGGAGTTCTTCACGCCATTTGTCGTCGCGGGATGTGATGCTTGGTATCGTGGAGTTCATACGAAATGGCGTTGGCGGTTGAGAAGTTGGTCAAAATCTATTTCATGAGCATCGAAAGCCGGGCCCTCGATGCAGGTGAGCAGTCGCTTGCCTCCCACCATCACGCGGCAGATACCACATAGTCCCACGCCGTCGATCATCATCATATTGAGAATCGCCGTAGCGCGCACTCCCTTGTCGCGGGTGATGTCGGCTATGGACTTAAGCAGGGTGGTGGGGCCCGACATGATAATATGGTCGGGGTTGACGCGAGCTATCAGGTCAGTGAGCGTAAGCTCCACGCCCTCAGCGCTTGCATCTACAATCTCGCTGTATTTCTCCACAAGAGGCAATAGGCATGCAGCCTGGGCCGACTGCTCGGAGATGACCGAGATCACTCGGGTATTTCGCTCGCGGCAGGAGCGGATGATGGGGAGCAACGGCACGAAACCGGCGCCGTCGCCTATACACACTACCGTGGCATTTTCATCTATTTCCATTGCCTGGCCGAGCGGGCCGAGAAGGTCAGGAATCACCATCCCCGGCTCAAGAGTTGAAAGCAGGTCGCCCAGGCCGGCGGCGCGGTGGATGATGATCGACACGGTGCCATCGTCGACCGAAGTCTTGACTATAGTGAAAGGTATGCGCATCCCCTCGCTGTCAAAGCGCACGATCACAAAGTGACCCGGACGGGCGGCACGAGCCACCGGACCGTTTTCGATCACGATCTGCGCCGTAAGCGGCGAGTAGTGAATTATTTCTTTTATTTCGTTGAGCATGTGGTTGAAACGTGGAAGCCGTACAATCCGTCACGTCCTGACCGTAGCGGTCGTCATTTTTACATGGTATCGTGTCGAGGTCATTGGCAGGTCTGATTCATTTCACAAAATTAGTGAAGATTTTCAATAAAACCAAAAGAAAATCCGTATTAATCGCTAAAGAGCGGTAGGATGCCGTTGCAGCGTGGATAATCACTGCAACCCCAAAATTCTCTTCCCTGCATCTGCCCTTTCTTTTGTGTCCGCTTCAGCATCGGTTTACCGCAAATGGGGCAACCGGGCGCGCCGGCTGTAGCGGCTTGAGTCTTACGAGCTTCCAGTCGCTCAACTGTCATGTTTTCGGTAAAACCACCCGTGAGCCTGAAGGTCTCCAGCTGTCGCTGGATCTGAGACTGAAGCATCTTGTTTTCTCTCAGACACAATATCAGGAGGGCGTTGGCTGAAATATCGGGATTGTCGCTCGTGAGCCATGGGTCAAATTTTCTTTTCTGGGTGAGGATATGGATGGCGGCGTCGTGGAGGTAGCTGTTGGAGTAGGAGGGAGCATCGAGGCTCATTTTCCAGATTGCTTCGCGATCAGGGCAGCCTATGGGCCATATTTCAGCTCTTTTACGTAGCAGAAAGTTGAATAAATCGCCCTGCAATTCGTCGAAACTGGCTCTTGCGACATCAAGTAATCTCATCTCGGTATCGATTGAAGTAGAGTGGCGTGCCGAGCCTTCGGCGATATTAGCTACGCCACAACGTGCGGCCATCACCATCTGGTCATATAGCCGTCGACCCGGGTCAAGGCGGTAGTCAATGAATCGGTCGCAAAAATCCTGAGTGGCAAGTTGAATGATGTTGGCCATCACCCACGAGTTAAGCCAGTAAAATGACTGAGAGAATTGTATATTGACGCCCATATCTTACAGATAATTAAGTAGCAAATGTAATCAAAAATTGCCGGTTGTCAAAGGAAATCATGAATTTTCAAGATTAATCATGAGAAATCCTGATTAATCATGATGAATCGTGATTTATCATTTTTTAGCTCTCTTGAGCTTTTACTATTGATTTTAACGAAAATAAATCGTACCTTTGCGGCGCAAAAAATATTGTCAGTACTGAATCTTTCATACTTATCAAGCGATAGATTATGGCTAAAAACACCGATACACCATCGTGTAACGTCTCTCCGGAGCTCATTTTTGAGTGCAGCTGGGAGGTGTGTAACAAGATAGGCGGTATATATACAGTGCTCTCCACCAAGGCTCATACGCTTCAGAATCTTGCTAAAGACAAGGTGATTTTCGTGGGTCCCGACGTGTGGAGTGAAGAAAATCCCTCGCCCTGGTTCAAGGAGTGCCGTGTGGCCGGCGTATCCGGTTGGGCTTCCAAAACGGTATTGCCTTACGGTATCACCGTGCGCGTGGGTCGCTGGGAGATCCCCGGTCGCCCCGTGGCAGTGCTCGTGAAATGGGACAGCGTGTATGCCGAAAAGGATGCCGTCTACGGCGAGATGTGGGAAAAATACGGTGTTGACTCGCTGCATGCCTACGGCGATTACGACGAAGGATGCACATTTGCCATCGCGGCAGCCGTGGTGATGGAAAGCATCACCGCTTATATGATAGAGTCAGGCAAGCTCAAGAGTGGCAGCGAGGTGCTCGCGCTCTTCAATGAGTGGACTACCGCCATGGGTCTGCTCCATGTCAAGACCTATCTGCCCGAGGCGGCTACCGTGTTTACTACCCACGCTACAAGCATAGGCCGCAGCATCTGCGGCAACAACAAGCCCCTCTACGACTATCTTCGCGGCTACAACGGCGATCAGATGGCCGGAGAGCTCAACATGCAGTCAAAGCACTCGCTCGAAAAAGCCGCCGCTCATCAGGCCGACGTGTTTACGACCGTGAGCGAAATCACGGCCCGCGAGTGTGAGCAGCTGCTTGAGCGTCGACCCGACGTGGTGACCCCCAACGGATTTGAAAAGAATTTCGTGCCCGCTAAAGGTAAGTTTGCCCAGGCGCGCGAGGCGGCCCGCAAGGATATGATAACCGTGGCTGAGAAGCTCACCGGCAAGAAACTTCCCGCCGATACATTTATAGTAATCACATCAGGCCGCTGCGAGTACCGCAATAAGGGTATCGACCTCTTTATCGATGCCATCGACACGCTGCGCGACGGCTCGGCCGGCCGCGAGGTGCTTGCATTTGTGATGGTACCCGCATGGTCGCGCGAGGCACGTCCTGACCTTCAGACGGCGCTCAACACCCGCCGCTCGGCCCGCCTCGAAGACCCCGTGATAACCCACTGGCTCAACAATCCCGACAGCGACCCCGTAATAGGCCGCATCCATCACTTGGGCTTCAACTCGTCGACCCGCGAGAATGTCACCCTTATATATGTACCCTGCTATCTCAACGGCACCGACGGAATCTTTAACCGCGCATATTACGACCTGCTCATAGGCGCCGACGCCACCGTGTTCCCCTCCTACTACGAGCCCTGGGGTTACACTCCGCTTGAAAGCGTGGCCTTCGGCGTGCCCACCGTTACGACCTCGCTCTCAGGATTCGGACAGTGGATAATCGAGGCATTTGAAAACTACTTCGAGAACTGCGGCGTCAATGTCATAGGCCGCGGCGACGGCAATTATCCTCAGGTAGTGCAGCAGGTTGCATCGGCTCTGAAGTATCTCGCCGGCGCTTCAAAGACTGAGACAGAAACCATCTCCCGCGCAGCTATGGCCACCGCCGACGCCGCCGCGTGGAGCAACTTTATAAAATACTATTGCGAAGCATTTGACCTTGCACTCGCCAAGGCCGCAGCCCGCAACAAACATTGATAATTCATAACCATTTATTAAAAGATATGAAACTACCCGTAAGTAATGCTAATGCCCCCGTGTGGCGCGACATTACCATCAAATCTCACCTTCCTGAGGAGCTTAAGCCCCTTGAGATTATCTCACGCAACCTCTGGTGGGTGTGGAACAGTGAAGCTAAAACTCTCTTCCGCGAGCTCGATCCCGACATCTGGCGCGCTTCGGGCGAGAACCCCGTAATGCTCCTGCAGCGTCTGTCGTCAGAGCGCATCCAGGAAGTGATCGCCGACAAGGCTATGATGGAGCGCGTAGCTCACGTATATGAAATGTTTAAGGACTACATGGCTCAGCCCATGCGCAAGGATATTCCCTCGGTTTCTTACTTCTCGATGGAATACGGATTGTGCAACTGCCTCAAGATCTACTCAGGCGGTCTGGGCGTGCTCGCCGGCGACTATATCAAGGAAGCTTCTGACAGCCGCGTGGATATGACCGCTGTAGGTTTCCTCTATCGCTACGGATATTTCACCCAGACTCTGAGCGTCGACGGTCAGCAGATCGCCAACTACGAGGCTCAGAACTTTGACCAGCTCCCCATCGAGCAGGTATGCGACGAAAATGGCCATCCCATGGTACTCGAAGTGCCTTTCCCCGGCCACATCGTGTACTCTCACGTTTGGCGCGTCAATGTAGGCCGCATGAAGCTCTACCTCATGGATACTGACTTTGACATGAACTCTGAATATGACCGCCCCATCACTCACCAGCTCTACGGCGGTGACTGGGAAAACCGTATCAAGCAGGAATATCTGCTCGGTATCGGCGGTGTGCTCATGCTCAAGAAGCTCGGTATCAACAATACTATCTATCACGCTAATGAAGGCCACGCCGCTCTGCTCAACCTCCAGCGTCTCGCTGACTACGTGCAGGAGAAGGGTCTCGACTTCAATACCGCCCTTGAGCTCGTGCGCTCGTCGGCTCTCTACACCGTTCACACCCCCGTGCCCGCCGGTCACGACTACTTCGACGAAGGCCTCGCTCACAAGTATCTCTGCGAGTTCCCCGCTCGTCTTGGCATCTCATGGCAGGACCTCATGAACATGGGTCGCGAGAACCCCGACAGCAACGACCGCTTCTCGATGAGCGTATTCGCCCTCAACACTTGCCAGGAAGCCAACGGTGTAAGCTGGCTCCACGGTGAGGTATCGAAGAAGATGTTTGCCGGCGTATGGAAAGGTTACTCTTGGGAAGAAAGCCACGTAGGCTACGTGACCAACGGTGTGCACATGCCCACCTGGGCCGCTTCAGAGTGGAAAGCATTCTACGCTGAGAAGCTCGGCCAGCAGGTATTCTCTCACCAGAGCGACCCCAAGGCTTGGGAAGGCATCTTCAAGTGTGGCGATGACGAAATCTGGGCTATGCGCCAGACAATGAAAAACAAGTTTATCAACTTCGTGAAGCGTGACTTCAAGGAGAAATGGCTTGCCAATCAGGGTGATCCCTCTCAGGTAATCAAGATTCTTGAGCGTATCAACCCCAACGCCCTCATCATAGGCTTCGCCCGCCGCTTCGCTACCTACAAGCGTGCCCACCTCCTCTTCACTGACCTTGAGCGCCTGGCTCGTATCGTCAACAACGAGCAGTATCCCGTGCAGTTTGTATTCTCGGGCAAGGCTCACCCCGCCGACGGTGCAGGTCAGGGTCTGATCAAGCGCATCATGGAGATCTCGCGCATGCCTCAGTTCCAGGGCAAGATCATTTTCCTCGAAGACTACAACATGGTCGTAGCCAAGCGTCTCGTGACCGGTGTCGACATCTGGCTCAATACTCCCACCCGTCCCCTCGAAGCATCAGGTACATCAGGCGAAAAGGCCGAGATGAACGGTGTGCTCAACTTCTCTGTGCTCGATGGCTGGTGGTATGAAGGTTACAAGCTCGACGAGCAGGCCGGTTGGGCTCTTACTGACAAGCGCACATTCACCGATCAGGCTCAGCAGGACAAGCTCGATGCTGCTACCATCTACTCGATGCTCGAAAACGAGATAATCCCCCTCTACTTTGCCAAGAACTCACTGGGCTACTCTCCCGAGTGGATTCAGTATATCAAGCGCTCGATAGGCCACATCGCTCCTCAGTACACCATGCAGCGCATGATCGAGGACTATATCGCTCGCTTCTATGATCCCGAAGCAGCCCGCTTCACCCGCCTCGCTGCCGACAACTATGCACTCGCCCGCGAAATCGCCGCTTGGAAAGAGAAAGTTGCCGCCGCTTGGGATGGTATCAAGGTGCTCGACGTGACTACTTCTACCGAGGGCGCTCCCGGCCACTCTACCGGCGAAGAGTTTACTTCGACTGTGAAGATCGACGCCAACGGTCTTGCCGGCGACGTAGCCGTAGAGCTCGTGGTTAACCGCGTGCAGGATGGCGTAACTTCATTCGAGAGCCGCAAGGCTATGAAGGAAGTGTCGCGCGACGGCCAGGTTGTCACCTTTGCTATCAAGGATAAGTATAAGGATGCAGGTGTGTTCCGCTACAGCTACCGCCTCTATCCCTATAATCCCGCACTTCCCCACCGTCAGGACTTCGCATTCGTGCGCTGGATCTGATTAGTTAAGGATATTCTATAAGAAATCGTGGACAAGGCTCCGAGCCGTGTCCACGATTTTTTTGCAATATAAAATGGACTTCAGTACGATAAATCAGGAATTTTGGATGGTGTTGAGCTGCGCCTCGATGTCGAGGGCGAGGGAGGCGTTGCGGCGTATGAAGGCTGCGAGTTCGGCTACGGGCTTAAGCTCAGGCTCAGCCGTGAAGTCATTGCCGCCTTTCCACGACGCGATTTTTCCGGCAAGAGATGTCTCTCGGGCTGCTGCTGAAGCGGTAGGAGCGCCTGCGGTATCTACGGGAAGCGAGCGTGTGAGCGAGTCGGTTGAGCCGAGCATCTGCTCCTCAGCCACAAATGAGAAGCTGTCTTCAAGAAGCTGCGGCCACTGGCGCAGGTCTACGGTGTTCTGTACTTGGTCGAGCAAGAGCGAAGCATTGCGGGCGGCGGTGAGTAGTCGCTCCACGGCGGGCAGCGCGCTATTGTCCATCTCCAATCCCGAGGGCTTAAACATATCGCTCAGGTCGTTGAAAGTGAAATCGGGATTGTATTTGCCTGCGCCGTCCTTATCGCGTCGGGCCGCAGGAGTGGTCACGGCATAGCAATAAGCAAGGAATACGTTGAGCATATTGATGATACGCGGAGCGCGGGCACCAAGTTTTTCTTTCTGCTCGGCCTCGTAGAGCCGCTTGCGACGCTCCACTTCCGACGTCACGTCGATTTCCGACTTCATCGAGCCCACGGCGTTGAGGAAGAGTCCGAGGAATATCAATCCGCACATCACCTCGACGGCCGTCACACACTGCGCCCAGCCGTGAGCCGGTGTGTAGTCACCGAAACCTAATGTGGTGATAGTCACGATACTATAGTATAGCCACGAACCGTAATCCGTAGGGGCATTGTCGGGGATTCGGAATTGTCCGTCAGGAAGAGCCCAGTAAATAAGGGCGAAGATAGGCGTGATGGCCACGTAGATGGTGATCCAGTAGATAGGGCGTACATTTGACACCACGTGCCAGAAATGCAACAGTCGGTCGGAAATTTTCTGATTCATAAGTGATAGCTTTTTCTTATGTAAACAACCGAAAGTCGCAAAAGGGTCAATGGATGAAGCGGCGATGTGAAAATAAACGACTCAGGCCCGGGGCTTGCGCCTCAGGCCTGATGATTGGTGGCGGGAGCAGGACTCGAACCTGCGACCTTTGGGTTATGAGCCCAACGAGCTACCACTGCTCCACCCCGCGATGTTTTGGTAGTGCAAAGGTAGAAACTATTTTTGGAATAGCCAAATATTATAGGAAATTGTTGTGTTAAATTATGTCAATCACCTGTGAAGGTGAGATTTTGCGCATGTGACGGGAGCGATTTTGTAAGGTGACGAGATGATTTCATACATTACGGGTGATAATTGCGACATGAACGGGATTTTTTGATTAATTTTGCATCGGATATGAAACGAAAGAATGAATACATAGGGTTGTGGTGCCTGCTATTGGTGGCTTTTGCCGTGGTAGCAGGGGCTTCGGCTTTTGAGCCCATAATGCTCGGTGACTTTGAGCTGAAGACTTCGGGTATTGCATCGCGCCTCACTCGCGACCATAAAGAGGCCCAGACATCGGCTGACACTATCGTCACTGCTCCCGAACCGGCTGCGCGACCTGAGGTGGACACTACTGCGCAGCGCATACTTATAATCGGCGACTCGATGCTCGAAGGATTGAATCCTCGATTGGCAGCCTATGCCGCCGCCAACGGCCACACGCTCAACTCCGTGATATGGTATAGCTCCACGACTGCCTACTGGGGTAATTGCGATACACTGCGGGTGTATATGCGCAAGTTTAAGCCTACGTTTGTATTCATCAGTCTGGGCGCCAACGAGCTGTTTGTGAGCGATATTGCCGAGAAGCGCACTGACATGCTGCGCGATTTCATCAGTCAGCTCGGCGATACACCTTATCTGTGGATAGGGCCGCCCAACTGGAAAGCTGACACCGGTATCAACGATATGATAGCCCGCAACGTGCCCGCCGGATGCTACTTCAAGAGCGACGGTATGCACTTTGACCGCGCAAAAGACGGCGCTCATCCCACCCACGCATCGGCCGCGCTGTGGATGGACAGCATCGCGCGCTGGATGCCGCTCCACGGCGCTCACCCCATAAAACTCGACAATCCCGGCGACCTGAAGGCACGTCCCCAATCAGTGACCGTGCTTCAGCCGCTGAAATCCCCGTTACCTTCCCGCCATAAGAAGAAATAAGTGGAAACGATAGGGCACAACATACTTGAGCTGCTCAGCCATGACCCGAAGAGTCCAATGCTCTTTTCGAGCGGACTTTTCTGGGCGCTCTTCATCGTGTTTCTGCCGGTGTATGCACTGCTGAAAAACCGCCTGTGGCAGATGCTGCTGTTTGTCACGGCGTTCAGCCTCTATTTCTACTACAAGTCAAGCGGAATATTTTTCCTGCTCCTTACAGCCACGTCGTTGCTCGACTGGACACTGTCGAAGCTCATCCCCGAGCTGCAGCATAAGTGGCAGCGCAAGGCGTGTGTGTGGCTCTCGGTGATATGCTCCTTAGGTATACTCGGCTACTTCAAGTATGCCAATTTCTTTCTGTGGAACTGGAATACCATGGTCGAGGGCAACTTCCAGCCGCTCGACATCATCCTCCCGGTAGGTATCTCGTTTTATACCTTCCAGTCAATCAGCTATATAGTGGATGTATACAAGGGCCGAGTGGCTCCTACCGAGACGTGGCTCGAATATGTGTTTTTTCTCTCGTTTTTCCCCGCGCTCGTGGCCGGTCCTATAGTGAGAGCCGACTATTTCATACCTCAGATACGAGAAAACCGCCGGGCGAGTGTCGATGAAACATTTGCCGGGCTGTGGCTTATCATCATAGGCGTGATAAAAAAAGCCCTCATCGCCGACTACATCTCGCAATACAACGACCTGATATTCATGTCGCCCACCGGCTACTCGGGATTTGAATCGCTGATGGGTGTGATAGGCTACACCATGCAGATCTACTGCGACTTCTCGGGCTACAGCGACATGGCGATAGGATTGGCGCTGATAATGGGCTTCCGCCTGACGCCCAACTTCAATTTCCCCTACAAGTCGACTAATGTCACCGAGTTCTGGCGCCGCTGGCATATCTCGCTGTCGACCTGGCTGCGAGATTACATCTATATCCCGCTCGGAGGCAATCGCAAAGGCACTGCCCGCACGTATCTCAACAATTTCCTGACCATGCTCATAGGTGGATTGTGGCACGGAGCGGCGTGGAAATTCGTGTTCTGGGGTGCGCTTCACGGAGCCGGACTCGCCGTGCACAAGGCTTGTAAAGGTTGGCTCGACCGCCTCCCCCGCAACGGATGGATAACCGCCCTGTCGTGGACGGTGACCATGATATTCGTGTCGCTTCTGTGGGTATTTTTCCGAGCCGAGTCGTGGACCGATTCGTGGCTTATAATCCGCAATATCTTCACCAATTTTCAGCCCGAGTGTATCCTTCCCTTCTTCGAGACCCGATGGCTATGGGTAGTGATGATGGTAGTGATCATCACGGCTCACGCGCTCCCCGAGGGCACGTGGGACAGAGTGGGGGTATGGTATGTGCGCTCGCCCTGGGCGATGAAACTTATAGTGTTTATAATCGTGGTGCAGCTCGTCATTCAGTTTATGAGCGAAGAGGTGGCACCATTCATTTATTTCCAGTTCTGATATATGGCAAGAAAAAAGAAAGAGCGTCCGCTGCTCACTGATATAGAGATAACCGGCGTGGCAGCCGAGGGTAATGCCCTTGCGCGTGTCGACGATATGGTGGTGTTCATACCCTTCGGCGCGCCCGGCGACGTGGCCGACGTGAAGATCGACCGCATGAAGCGAAATTATGCCGAGGGGCACATAGAGCGCCTTGTGCGCCCGTCTGACATCCGTGTCGAGCCCCGGTGCGAGCACTTCACGCTCTGCGGAGGGTGTCGCTGGCAGCACCTTCCCTACGAGTTTCAGCTCCGCTGCAAGCAGCAGCAGGTGCAGGATGCCATGACCCGCATTGCCAAGATACCTATTCCCGAAATCACGCCTATCCTCGGGTCGGAGGAGATATGGGAGTACCGCAACAAGATGGAATACACGTTCTCCAACAAGATGTGGCTCACCTACGACCAGATGCGCTCGGGCGAAGAATTTCCTGACCGTGATGCCGCCGGATTCCATATTCCCGGAGCATTTGACAAGGTGCTCGACATCAAGCGCTGCCATCTTCAGGACGACCTCGGAAATCGCCTGCGCCTCTTTATCAAAGACTTCGGCAAGCGCCACGGATATACATTCTATGACCTGCGCGAGCAGCACGGCCTGCTCCGCACGCTCATGATACGCATTGCCTCGACCGGTGAGGTGATGGCCGTGATGGTTTTCGGCGAAGATGATCCGGAGAAAATCAATGCGCTTCTCTCAGCCGTGCGTGACGAATTTCCTCAGCTCACATCACTCCTTTACGTGATCAATACCAAGGTCAACGATACGATAGCTGACCAGGAAATACTCACATTCTCAGGCCGCGACTATATCGAGGAGGAGATGGAGGGACTGAGATTCCGCATTGGCCCGAAGTCATTTTATCAGACCAATTCCCGACAGGCTCACCGACTCTACAGTGTGGCCCGCGATTTCGCAAAATTGCGCGGCGACGAACTCGTCTACGACCTCTACACCGGTACCGGTACTATCGCATGCTTTCTTGCCCGCGGCGTGAAGCATGTGGTGGGCATAGAGTATGTGCCCGAGGCTGTGGCTGATGCTCGCGTCAATGCCGAGGCCAATGGATTGACCAACACTGAGTTTTACGCCGGAGATATGAAAAATGTGCTGACCGACGAGTTTATCGCCGCCCATGGCCGTCCCGACGTGATGATCGTTGACCCGCCCCGTGCCGGAATGCATGAGGATGTGGTGAAAGTGATACTCAATGCCGAACCCGAGCGTATCGTTTACGTAAGTTGCAATCCCGCTACGCAGGCCCGCGACCTGGCGCTTCTCCACGAGAAATATGACGTCGAGGCCATACGCCCCGTCGACATGTTCCCCCACACCCAGCACGTGGAAAACGTCGCTGCCCTCACCCTGCGAAAGTAATCGTCCAATAACGAAATTACCGCGCCGTCTTCCCCGGAGGGTCGATGGCGCGGCTTCCACTATTGGTTTTACTGAAAAGTAAAGCTGATATCTTACTTGGTTTCCTTGAGCACGGAGATAGCGGCCTCGTAGTCAGGCTCGTTGGTGATCTCCTCTACAAGCTGCTGATAGATGACGCGACGGTTTTCATCGAGCACTATCACGGCGCGGGCGAGCAGTCCGGCAAGCGGGCCGTCGACGATCTGCACGCCAAACTTCTGGGCAAACAGCGGCGAGCGGAATGCCGATGCGGGTATCACACCCTTGATGCCTTCGAGAGTGCAGAAGCGCGACATGGCAAAGGGGAGGTCCATCGACACGCACACTACCGCGGTGTTGTCAAGGCCGGCTGCCTCCTCATTGAACTTACGCACGCTGCGGGCGCACACTTCAGTGTCAAGGCTTGGGAAAATATTGAGCACGACGCGCTTACCTGCGAAGTCGTCGCATTTTACTTCTTTCAGATCCACTCCTGCGAGGTGAAAACAGGGAGCTACTTCGCCCACAATGGGCATCGATCCATAAGTGTGGCAGGGATTACCCTGGAAATAGATTGTGTTCATTTCTGTATAGTTGTTTTGTTGATTTTACTTTATCAGTGCCATATTCTGTAAAACAACGTCGGATAGATCTTTGTTGAATCCGAGCACAACTTTTTTTACCACGCCCTCGCGGTCGGCCATCACTACCACCGGGTAAGCTGCTACGCCGCAATCGCGGGCGAGAGCTGAGGCTCCGGTGACGGCAGTTTCTCCGGCAGGCATAGTCTCTCCGATCAGGTCCTCAATGGCACTGCGGGAGTTGACGGGGAAAGCCCAAAGTATCTGAGCGTGATAGGGGAGCGAAGCCACGGCGTCGCGTATCTGTGAAATCATTTCGGCATTGAATCCCTTGGTCGGGTCAATGAAAGCTATTACCGTGGGGGCGCCCAGCCCCTCGCCGCGCTGATGCGTGAAGCGGTCGCCGGCGGTGGTGGGGAGGGAGAATGTGGGCAGAGTGGTGCCGGGCAGATTCTCGATACGGAAATTGCTTTGACGATATTTCTCAAACACCTCCGGGAAGCGCTCTATCAGTGCCTCCTCGGTCATGGCAGTGAACGGCACGGCGCGAGGCGACGAGTAGTCGAAGTCAACGAGTATGCTCTGCTCGGTGATAGAGCCGGGATTGCTCTCAGTGTCGATGCGCACAGGCAGCGACGTGGCTGGATCGAAGTAGTAAGTGCGCTCGCTTGCCGTCTCGCCTCCTATCACGCGGCGCATCTTGATCTGCGTGACGTCACGGCCGTCGAAAATCACCGTGGCGGGTTCGCTATATATATAGGTGGAGTCAGAGAGCGAGGCGAGGATTTCGCGGCCGAGGTAGTGGGGGAGAAGGTCTACAAACTGAGCCTGTGACTGGATGCCTCCACGCGTGCCTGAGAAGATAAACGGCACCGAGTCCCACTCCGTGTGGTACTCCTGCAGGCGCTGATCGCGGTAGCGGTAATGGTGGCCGTCAAAGTATGCCGAGAAGCCTTCCGATCGCCCTGAAGGTGTAGGTAAAGCCCACTCGATGAGGTAATCGCAAGGCGAGAGAGGGTCTGTGCCGTCGGTAGGCACGGCGGTGAAACCTAATTCGTATGTCACATCGGTGTCGTTCTGAGGCAGCGTGACGCTGAAGCGAGCGTCGGCCGTCACGGCGGGGCTCTCAGCAAGAGCCGCCGCAATATCAGCAATCCCCTGAGCGAGTCCGCCCAAGGGATTTAATGCTGTAAACACCATTAACAATCCAATTTTCCTTATCATAAATATTAGTTGAACTTGTAAATAAAACACCCGCCGGAGTAAAACGGTTCACCCGGCGGGCATATTTTTTTTAAAAAATGAAGATTTCAGGGAAGCAATACTTCACTACCGTCCTCCTCCTCAAGCTCGCGCGAGAGATTCTCGTCCATCTTGAGTTTGATCTGGTCGAATCCCTGACCATACACGCCGTTGACATTGGCTTGTGTGATAAACGCTTGTGGGTCAATGGCCTTGATGATGCGGAATATGGTCACTGACTCGATTTTGCGACACACTACATAGAGCATCTTCACCTCATGCTTGGTGAACCATCCCATGCCGGTCATTACAGTGCAGCCGCGGCGGGCGTGATTGTTGATGGCGGTGGCTATGCGCTGCCAGTGGCAGGATATGATGGTAAACTGCACGGCCTGGCGGTTGGTGTTGATGATCATGTCGATCACATAGGTGGTAAGGAAGAGGAAGAAGAAGCCGTAGACCACCGTCTGCACGCTGTGAAATATGAGGTAAGACGACGAGATGATCACGAAGTCAACGTAGAGCATCGTGCGGCCTATAGTGACATTGGTATGCTTCGACACGATTGCCGCCACAATGTCGGTGCCTCCGGTACTGCCGTTGTGGGTGAAGATAAATCCCATTCCCAGGCCGCAGAATATCGAGCCGATGGCGATGTCGAGCAGTGGCTGGTCGTCCATGAAAGGCTCGGTAAACATAGGTGGCAGGAAAGTCATGAACACCGTGATACATATTACTCCGAATATGGTGCGGTACACGAAATGTGAGCCCACGAGCTTCCAGGCTATGATGAGCAGCACACCGTTGATCACAAACTGCGAGGCGCCGATGGCGTAGGGCGCGCCCGTGAGAAAGTATACGATAGAGCCGATACCCGTCACGCCGCCGATCACCACATTCTCAGGCAGCACGAATGCCGAGAAGCCGAAACTGAACATGAGCGTACCCAGCACTATCATCAGGTAGTCGCGGGTATTGAGCCACAGTGCCTTTTTGGAAATATTTATCATCGGTTAACAAATTTTGACCCAAAATTACAACGCCCGCTCCAATACTGCAAATTTTTCTTGCGAAAAGAGAGTGCGGTCGCGGGTCAAAAGAGCAAAAATCACTCGTCTATTACCGAAAAATCGCGGTGAAATATAGTTAAAGAATCTTATTTGTTGCTTTTTCCAAAGAAAAGTTGTAACTTTGCGACGTTTTTTCAACCAATATTATCCGTGGGAAAGTTTACAGAATTCCGATTGCCGCTGAAGACACTGCCCGAGGGTACTCACGAATTTGAGTATCACCTTGACAAGCAGTTCTTTGTCAACATGGAGAGCGCTGATATACGCGACGCTGATCTTACCGTGAAGCTCACCGTGGTATATAAGCACGATATGTATGACCTCAATTTCCTCATCGAGGGAACCATCACGCTGCAGTGTGCCCGCTGTCTCGACGACCTTGAGATACCGGTGGAGGAGACATATCATCTCACCGTGAAATACGGCGAGGATTACAACGACGAGACCGACGAGCTTCTCATCATCCCCGTGAGCGACAATTATCTCAACGTATCTTATATGATATATGATACCGTATCGCTCGCAGTGCCCATCAAGCCCGTCCACCCGCTGGGTAAGTGCAACCGCGCCATGAGCGCCCTGCTCCGCAAGCATCGCGCACGCAAGGAGGGCGACGAAGATGCCGAGCTCGAAGACCAGCTCATCGAAGAGATGGACTCGATGGACACGGCTCCTGAAGATGACGCTCCCGTAGATCCCCGCTGGAACGACCTGAAAAAGCTTACTGACAACAACTAATAAGAAACAATCATAAAATCATAAAAGTAAAATGGCACATCCTAAACGAAAACAATCCAAGACTCGCACAGCAAAGCGCCGTACTCACGACAAGGCCATTGCGCCCACGCTCGCAGTTTGCCCCAACTGCGGTTCATGGCACATCTATCACACCGTATGTGGTGAATGTGGATTCTACCGTGGACGTATCGTAATCGAAAAGGCTGCTGCCGTCTGATTAGCTCAGCCGGTCAGTCTTAGGACTGCGAGGAAAGATTCCCTGCCGCGGCAGGGTCTTTCGATATTTACCCATGACTGTCTTCCACAATCAAGTAGCCGCGGGCACATGATTGCGGAAGATTGTCCATGTTGATACGTCTAACCACAACCCCCCTCTCAACCACATTTTACAAATTATGCTTAATGCAAGAATTTCGGGCCTGGCTTCCTATGCCCCCGATGATATTCTCGACAACGAGATGCTCTCTAAGATGGTGGACACCAACGACGAGTGGATCACTACCCGCGTGGGTATCAAGGAGCGCCGCATCCTCAAGAAGCCCGGCGAAGGTTCATCTTATCTGGGCATGAAGGCCGTAGAGCGTCTCCTTGAGTCGACCGGCACAAAGCCCGAGGAAGTGGATCTGCTCATCTGCGCCACCTCCAATCCTGACTATCGTTTCCCCTCCACCGGCTCGGTCATCGCCCACCGCTGCGGCCTCACCAATGCTTATGCTTACGACATTCAGGCCGCATGTGCCGGCTTCCTCGTGGCTCTCGAAGATGGCGCCAACTACGTGCGCGCCGGTCGCCGCAAGAAAGTAGTGGTAGTAGCTGCCGAGAAAATGTCGTCGATGGTCAACTATAACGACCGCGCCACCTGTCCCCTCTTCGGCGACGGTGCCGGAGCCATGCTCCTCGAACCCACCGAAGGCGATACGGGTATTATCGACGCCGTGTTCCATGTTGACGGCAATGGCCTCGAACACCTTATCATGCCCGCCGGCGGTTCGGTGCTCCCCGCTTCTCACGAGACTATCGACGCCGCCCAGCACTACGTGATCCAGGACGGCCGCAACGTATATAAAAATGCCGTAACCGATATGCTCGAATCGTCGCTCGAAGTGGCTCAGCGCAACAATCTGACCATGGACGATGTAGACTGGTTCATCCCCCATCAGGCCAACCTCCGCATCATCGAAGCCGTGGCTTCGCGCGCCGGTATCGACAATTCCAAGGTGCTCGTCAACATCGAGCACTACGGCAATACCTCAGCCGCTTCCATCCCCCTGTGTCTCGACGAGTATCGCGACAAGCTCAAGAAAGGCGACAAGGTTATCCTCACCGCTTTCGGCGCCGGATTCACCTGGGGTGCAATGTATATCATCTGGGATCTCTGATTCTCAGGCTGTTAAAAACTTTTTTCACGGGAATAGCATCTTTTTGGGTGCTATTCTTGTTGTATTATAAAAGAAGTTTAACAATCAAGAATAAAACTACATTACGATTATGGAACATAAAGCAGGTTTTGTCAACATAGTAGGCAACCCCAATGTGGGAAAATCCACCCTCATGAACGACCTTGTGGGCGAACGTATCAGTATCATCACTTCCAAGGCTCAGACCACACGTCACCGTATAATGGGTATCGTCAACACGCCCGAATATCAGATCGTGTTTTCCGACACCCCCGGAGTACTCGCCCCGAAATATAAGCTTCAGGAAAGCATGCTCCAGTTCAGCGAGGGCGCGCTTAAGGATGCTGACGTGCTGCTCTATGTGACCGACGTAGTGGAAGATCCCTCCAAGAATGCCGACTTCCTCGCCAAGGTTGCGCAGGAGACCATCCCCGTGCTTCTCGTTATCAATAAGATTGACCTCATCAAGGAGCAGAGCGAGCTTGAAGCTATCGTCGATAAATGGAAATCACTCCTCCCCAATGCTGAAGTATTCCCCACTTCGGCCAAGGAGCACTTCAATGTCGACAATCTAATGAACCGCATCGTGGAACTCCTCCCCGTCTCGGCTCCCTATTTCGGTAAAGACGCTCTGACCGATAAGCCCGCCCGCTTCTTCGTCACCGAGATTATCCGCGAGAAGATACTTCTCCTTTATGATAAGGAAATACCTTACTCGGTGGAAGTAATCGTGGAGAAATTTGAGGAAAAGGAAAATTCCATCCACATCATGGCAGTCATCTACGTGGAGCGCGACAGCCAGAAGGGCATTATCATCGGCCATAAGGGCGAGAAGATCAAGCGCGTAGGAATCGAAGCCCGCAAGGATATCGAAAAATTCTTCGGTAAGAGCGTATTCCTTGAAATGTTTGTCAAGGTAGAGCCCAACTGGCGCAACCGCGAAAACAAGCTCAAATCCTTCGGATATATCGAGTAATCACCTCAGAAATAGATATGTAGGGGCGTTTCCCTTACCCATTAATTGAATGTCTACAGGGCGCCCATCGGGCGCTTTTTTTTGTAGGGACGTCGCTGTGCGACGTTTCCTGGAGCAGCCGATGGTAACTTGTTGAGTGACTGAATAATAGCTAATTGCTCAACTCGGAAACGTCGCACAGCGACGTCCCTACAGGTTAATGGTTACACTTTGTTGCGCACCAATTATCGCCGTGGTCTCGGCGGCGGGGGTCAGCGACCCCCGCTCCATAGGTGTTCATGCGTAGGGCTGAGATTACTTTTTTGAAAAGAGGCGGCGGGAGAGGTAGAAGATTTCGCTGAGTG
>CAYZFG010000002.1:0-94836 GCA_964477665.1 uncultured Staphylococcus sp. | reverse complement strand
TACTATGCCGGTCCGGCCAAGACTCCCGAAGGCATGCCTTCAGGCTCGTTCGGTCCCACAACGGCTGGCCGTATGGACCCCTACGTTGAGCCCTTCCAGGCTTTAGGCGGTTCGCTCGTGATGATCGCCAAGGGCAACCGCAGCAAGCAGGTGACCGACGCTTGCAAGGCTCACGGCGGTTTCTATCTCGGCTCTATCGGCGGTCCGGCCGCTATCCTTGCCAAGGATTCGATCAAGAAGGTTGAGCTCCTCGAATATCCCGAGCTCGGCATGGAGGCTGTGTGGAAAATCGAGGTAGAGAATTTCCCCGCTTTCATCCTCGTTGACGACAAGGGAAATGACTTCTTCACTATGATTTCCGAGAAGTGCTCAGCATGTGGTCTTAACAAATAAGCCACATACATATAATCAAGGTGGGCCGCTGACGGTTTTTACGTCGTGCGGCCTAACTTTTTGCACTACGAGATTGTTATACCACATATCAACCTATCGTTTCAACTCATGAAAAAGTCATTTTTATCTTTAATAGTGCTTGGAGGCGCTTTGCTTGCCGCCTCTTGCAGCGACGACAAGAAGCCGTGGGAGGAGATTCCGTCATCGCCCATCACGGGGGCTGATGCCATAGTCACATTCAACGGTGACCGCTCTTATGGCGTGGTTACGGTCGATACCAAGAGCGAATCGCGAGCCATTGTAAATCTGAGCAATATCATCCCCGGCTATCCTGAAATCACCGTACCGGCCGATATGAAGCAGACCGGCGACGGGACATTTGCGCTCTCGGGCTCCACTACTCTTTCCACGCCTCCGGTGATTTTCCCTATGTCGCGCGCTGATGCTGTTCCGGCAATCTATGAAATGGCTCTCAAAGGCACCGTGACCACTGCGGGAAAGGCTGATATTGCCGTGACTTCTACCCTCACTCAGAGTGCTCAAGGTAATTTTACCGGCAAGTGGGTACCTGAAAAGATGCTTCCGGTGACGGCAGCGCTCATGGAGCACGCTCCCGTGGTTATCGACTTGGCTATCAAGGGGCAACCTGAGAAATCGGCCGAACTGTCAGCAACGCTTAGTTTGCTCGGCGGCTTGGCTCTTTACAATACTCTCGGAGCTGTAGATTTTCAGGATAACGGCAGCATGGTTATCGACTATTCTACTGTCATCGACCTCGCTCGTGCGATGCAGGATGGCATTGACCAAACTAATGGCATCTATAAAGCAATAGCTGGTTTTGACGGTTCGACGGGCCGCAATCTTGTGTTCTGGTATAGCCGTGGAAATATGCTGCTCGTGACTCCTTACGTGCCCAATATCAGCTATAAAATCGACGTGGACAATGGCAAGAATCCTAATCTCAACGACGGTGCCGTCACTGAAAAGTTGGAGAGCCTCATCGCTGACCTCGCTGAAATGGGTATTGATACCAAGGCTCTTATGGCTACCTTTGAATCGCTCAACTCCACCGGTATTCCTGTGGCTGCCGCAGTTTCCGGTTCATCGCTCAAGCTGGTCATCAACAAGGAGATGATCGACCCGTTTGTCAAGCTCCTCGCCCCCGCTTTGCCGGTGCTCGATGCCAAACTAAAGAATTATCTCGCCGATCCCTCCAACGCCGCTATGGCCGAAATCGTCACTACCCAACTCTTCCCCGCTCTGGGCATCACGTCACTCAGCGACTTACCCTCACTTTGGCAAGAGGGCATCGAAACGCTCACTATCACCATCAATCTCGTAAAGGCTTAGTTTTACACATATTTACGATTGAGGGTGAAATGGCATATCGTCATTTCACCCTCAATTATTTTATAAAGATCCAGATTACCCGCACTTCGAGGTTCCGCACGAGGTGCAGATGAGGCAACCTTCCTGATAGATCAGCGTCTCCTGTCCGCAGTTGGGGCAGCGCTGTCCGTTGGCTGCCGTTCCGGCGGGAATGTATTTCTTGAGTGCGCGCTCCACACCCATCTTCCATGTGTTGATTGACTGCGAGTTGAGTTCAAGTCCGTTTACAAGCTTGATAACCTGGTCGATAGGCATACCGTAGCGGAGCACACCGGAGATGAGCTTGGCATAGTTCCAATACTCCGGGTTAAACTTGTCGGAAAGGCCTTCGATAGTTGTCTTATAGCCGCGCTTGTTGATAAACTGGAAGTCGTAGCGCTTGTTGCCATTCTCGTCTATCGCCTTGATTATTCGGCCCTTGGTTACAGATTTGGGGCAGAAGATACCATCTTCATCGTCGGCCAGACCGGTAAAGATTTCGTAAGGTTTGCCGTCGACAAGGCCCACGAAAGCGATCCATTTCTCTTTATTGTTCTGGAATCGCACCACGTCGGCCTCCAGCTCGATAGGACGCTTTGCCACGTGGGGACGATATTCCGGAGCGGGAGCGGCCACGGGCTCAGGCTTCTTCTTTTCGATAGCAACGAGAACGCCCGAACGACTGCCGTCGCGATATATCGTGCATCCCTTGCAGCCTGATTTCCAAGCTTCGATATAAAGCTTGTTGACGAGCTCCACGGTAGTATCGGCGGGAAGGTTGACGGTCACGGAAATGGAGTGGTCGACCCACTTCTGGATGCGGCCCTGCATTCTCACCTTTTCGAGCCAGTCGATGTCATTGGCTGTAGCCTTGAAGTAAGGCGAGCGAGCCACAAGTTCGTCAAGCTGCTCTTGCGTGTAATCATCCTTAACCTCAATACCTTGCGTCTTCATCCAGT
The DNA here is from genome assembly GCA_964477665.1 of uncultured Staphylococcus sp. Taxonomy (GTDB): domain Bacteria; phylum Bacteroidota; class Bacteroidia; order Bacteroidales; family Muribaculaceae; genus Duncaniella. The sequence goes on along the minus strand of CAYZFG010000002.1, from coordinate 92,116 downwards.
CGACAAACTTGGGGTGATATACCACATATTCCTCAAAGGCATCACCCGAGTCATCCACGTAATCCACACGCGTTTCCACGTCATTAGCATTGACCTTGCGGCGACGCTTATAGACAGGCATGAACACCGGCTCTATTCCCGACGAAGTGCGGGTCATGAGCGATGTTGTGCCGGTGGGAGCGATGGTGAGACATGCTATATTGCGGCGTCCGTGCTTCACCATCATTTCGTAAAGTTCGGGATCGGCCTCAGCAAGGCGCTGAATATAAGGATTATTCTTCTCACGCTCAGCATCATACACCTCAAATGCGCCACGCTCCTCAGCCATCTTGGCCGACGAGCGGTAGGCTGCAAGTGCGAGCTGCTTGTGGACTTCCACGGAGAAATCGGTAGCTTCGGTGGTGCCGTAGCGAAGTCCCAGGGCTGCTATCATATCACCCTCGGCTGTAGTACCCAGACCGGTGCGACGGCCTTTGAGAGTCTTCGCGCGTATCTTCTCCCAGAGGTGAAGCTCGGCGCTCTTTACCTCGGCAGTTTCGGGGTCAGAATTTATCTTGTCGATAATAGTATCGATCTTCTCCATTTCAAGGTCGATAATATCGTCCATAATGCGCTGAGCCTTAGCTACATGGTCGCGGAAAAGGTCGAAATCAAATTCAGCCTTGTCAGTGAACGGATTCTTCACGTAGGAATAAAGATTCATAGCCACGAGGCGGCAGCTATCGTAGGGGCAGAGGGGTATCTCGCCGCAGGGGTTGGTGGAGATAGTGCGGAATCCGAGGTCGGCGTAGCAGTCAGGCACGCTTTCTCTTACTATAGTATCCCAGAAAAGCACTCCGGGTTCGGCTGATTTCCATGCGTTGAACACGATCTTGTTCCACAGTGCGCGGGCATCGGTGGGCACGGTCACTTCAGGTTCGGCCGAATCTACAGGGAACTGGCGGTTATAGGTCGTACCGTTGACGGCTGCGTTCATGAAGTCATCGTCGATTCTCACTGATACATTGGCGCCGGTGATCTTGCCTTGCTCAAGTTTCGCATCAATAAACTTCTCTGAATCAGGATGTTTTATTGACACCGAAAGCATCAGTGCACCGCGGCGCCCATCCTGAGCCACCTCGCGGGTAGAATTGGAATAGCGCTCCATGAAAGGCACCAGACCGGTGGAGGTAAGAGCCGAATTTTTCACGGGCGTGCCCTTGGGACGGATGTGCGACAGGTCGTGTCCCACACCGCCACGGCGCTTCATGAGCTGCACCTGCTCCTCGTCGATACGTATGATACCGCCGTAAGAGTCGGGGGTGCCGTCGAGGCCTATCACGAAGCAATTGGAAAGCGAGCCCACCTGGAAATTATTGCCGATACCGGCCATAGGGCTACCCTGAGGCACCACGTAGCGAAACTTGTCGAGAAGCTCCATCACCTCGGCCTCGGTCATGGGATTGGGATATTTGTTTTCGATGCGGACTATTTCCGAGGCGATGCGGTGGTGCATATCCTCGGGAGTCTTTTCATAGATATTTCCGAAAGAATCCTTCAACGCATACTTGCTCACCCACACTCGTGCGGCGAGCTCATCGTTGTCAAAATATTCTTTTGAGGCATCAAAAGCCTCGTCGTAGGTATAAGTTTTCATTTAGGATTAGAGGGGTGTTAAAACGACTGCAAATTTCCAAAATTCCCGCGGCTTATGCAAATATTCCGCCCGCATTTTCACCCGATTGTCAATAACTATTTCCCCACCAATACATTACGAATTTAGGGACGTCGCAATTCCTTCTAAGAGAAATTTCCTTGTAATTTCTTTGTAGATTCTTTACCTATATTATATGTAGTTCCGGGGATTTTTGCTAATTTTGCAGTGAAGTGGCGTCGTGAATGAGGCCACGGAAGATTTTTACAGTCTAAATAATTTAATTTCAAGCTATGATGCGACTGCTATTCATTGACTGCTCAGGCAGCGCGGCTCCCCCGGGAGGCGCGGAAACAGGGCGCATATAGCACTCCCCCAACATTTTTTTCATCTGCTCAATTATCTCGTCAGCCTGAGGTGTGTCCTTTTACATCCTCAGCAGCCGACGGGAGCAGACGCTCTTTGACATGTTGGCCAGCGCATCCGGAGGAAGGCCTCCGGTCATTAAGCTTTTGAAATTTAATTATTTAACCCGGAGCGACGCGATGCGTGCCGCTCCACAAATACTGTAAAAATCTATGAAGAATCATTTAAGTGACTTATTACATTCCTACCGGTTTATCATGGGCTCTGACGATGACCAGCCCATAGTTATGGAAATCTACGCGGGATTTAATTTCCGCGACCAACTGACCATATCGGTCGACTTCATTAATTACGATGACTACAGCTACAACTGTTCCACCGCTGCCGTGATAGACATTGACGATGCCAAGGCAATGGCGCGCCGTCACGAAGTAAGGTATCATCGGCTGCCTGCGTTCATAGCCGAGTGTATGGAAGACTGGCGACGCATCATTAATCCATCTCTTAATCAGGTGCGTGACTGCTTCAAGGAAATTACCGAGTGCCTGCTCGACGAGCGATGCCGATTCCGCATCACACGCACTACAGGTAAAAATCATTACATCTGCTGTTAGGATTTTTGCCCGGCAATCACTATCTTTGTATCAGAAACAAATTATCACGTCATGAATATCCATCCCTACTTTACCGAGCGTCGGACAGTGAGAAACTACGACGCCACCCGCCCTCTCTCGCTTGAAGAAATCACCGCGATGCTTGAGGCGGCTTCTCAGGCCCCTAATACAGGCAACATGCAGCTCTACAGCGTGGTAGTGACACGCGATGAGGAATTACGCCGCGCCCTCTCCCCTGCCCATTTCGGCCAACCGTCGGTAATGTCGGCTCAGGCCGTGCTGACTTTCTGTGTCGACTTCAACCGTTTTGAAAAATGGTGCCGTCAGCGCAACGCCGAGCCCGGTTATGACAACTTCCAGGCTTTCATGTGGGGCGTGATTGATACCATTATCTTTGCCCAGCAGTTTGTCACCATCGCTGAAATGAACGGCTTAGGCACCTGCTACTTAGGCACCGTGACCTACAATGCGCCACAGATTGCCGAAGTTCTCGATCTCCCCAAGCGCGTGGTGCCTGTCGCTACGGTGACGGTGGGTTATCCCGCCGCTGATGCATCTAAGAGCGACCGACTGCCGGTAAATGCTATCGTGCACGATGAGAAGTATCACGACTACACTCCCGCCGACATTGATGCAGCTTATGCCTTCAAGGAATCACTCCCCGACAGCGCAAAATTCATCGCTGAAAACGGCAAGGAAACTCTGGCACAGGTATTTACCGATGTGCGCTACAAGCGTGAAGACAACGAATATTTCTCTAAAGTCTTCGCTGATTTCATTGAAAAAAACGGATTCTGATCCTTCGCAAGAGCCTTCTACCGAAAAATCCCCCGCAGTGTCACCGATGACGCTGCGGGGGATACGTTATTTTATGGAAAAAACTATTACTTTTTATTTTTTAGAGCCTCGTCGCGACGGTTGATGGCGTCGACGATGCGGTCAGCGATATGCTCTATTTCACCGGTGCCCTCGATTGACTCATAGCGGCCGTTGCCAAGATAGAAATCTTTGAGAGGGGAAGTGGTGGAATGATACACCTGCAGGCGCTCGTTGATAGTCTCAAGATTATCGTCGGCGCGGCCTGATTCCTTGCCGCGATTGAGTAGGCGGTCTATAAGCTGATCATCAGGCACTTCCAGTCCTATTACTGAATGTACTTTCTCGCCGCGCTGCTCAAGCAATATATCGAGAGCCTCAGCCTGAGGAATCGTGCGGGGGAATCCGTCGAAGATAAAGCCCTTGGCTTCAGGATGCGCGTCAATCTCATTGGCGAGCATCTCGGTGACCAGATCATCGGGGATCAGGTGTCCCTTGGAAATATATTTGTCGGCTATCTTGCCGAGCTCCGTACCTTTTGCGATATTTTCGCGGAGTATCTCACCGGTAGATATGTGGGTGAGACCGTAACGTGATATAAGCTTGTCGCTCTGAGTACCCTTGCCACTGCCGGGCGCTCCGAAAATTACAAGATTAAACATTCTTAGTATCTGTCTTACCTTAAAAAATTATTCCTTAACTGCGTATATATCAGGAAGATTACGAGCAAGGCCGTCAATATCAAGGCCGTAGCCTATTATGAATTTCTTGGGGATGTTGAAGCCTACATAGTCGGGGGTAAACTCATGCTGCAAAGCCTCGGGCTTGAAAAGCAGCGTGGCCACGGCTATAGATGCGGGCTCCATAGCCTTAACCTTTTCCACGAGATTTACTATCGTATGTCCGGTATCGACGATATCCTCTACGAGAATCACGTCACGGCCCTTGATGTCAGCGCCGAGTCCCAGCACCTCCTTAACCACACCCGTTGACGACGTACCCTCGTAGCTCTTCAGGCGGATAAAAGTGATCTCGGCATCGATGTCGAGCTTGCGGAAGAGGTCGGCGGCAAACGGAAAAGCGCCGTTGAGCACACACACCACCAGCGGAGTCTTGCCTTTATAGCGGTCTGATATTTCAGCGGCTATCTTTTCCACGCGCTCCATGATGGCGGGATTCTCGATATAGGGCACAAAGGTCATTCCCTGATATACCTTCTGTTTCATATCTTCTTGAAATGTGAAATTTGGGGGCAAAATTACAAAATTATTTTGACTTTACCGCGATTTTATTCCGTTTGTTGATTATCTTTGCGCAAAATTTTCAAGAATTATGCTACGCTCTTTCTTATACATTATAATAATGTGCTTGGCCGCGCAGCCGGAGGTTTTCGCTAAAGGTGAATTGACCAATGATGACCTCATGAAGCAACTCGGCCGGCTCGACAGCGAACTTCAGCACCGCGACCAATACCTCACCGCCCGTCGCCAATACATCGATTCTCTCGCCCGACTGGCAGCCGACGAGACACTCAGCCCCGCCCCGCGAGCCGAGGCGATGCTCAATCTCGGCGACGCGCTCAATTCGTTTGACTCGGAGTGGGCGCTGAAGGTATACTATGAAGGATACGATCTCGCCCGCGACAACGCGCTATCGCCTATGGATGAGACTTTTCAGCTCCGCATCGCCACTTTCCTGCCGCTGAGCGGTTATATTGAGGAAGCCATCGAGCGATATAATTCCGTAGATACTGCCGGAATGTCGACTGACCGAAAGATCCAGTATTTCGATGCAGGACGCCAGATGTACAGCTACATATCATCTTACCACTCGGCACGACCCGAGGAGAGCAGTCGCTACATGACACTTTCCCGCCGCGCTCAGAAAGAACTGCTGCCTCTTCTCGACCCGTCAACTGACAAATACAAGCTCAACTTAGGCGAATCGTATTTCCTTGAAAACAGACTTGTTAAGGCCGAAGCTGTATTGAGCGACCTGATAGCCAACCTTGACGAGTCAGATAATATCTATGCCCGCGCCTCGCATATCCTTGCATATATAGCTAAAACCAACGGAAAGGACCTCGATTACCTGTATCTGCTGACACTCTCGGCAATAGCCGACACTAAAGCAGCTACACGCGAAGTGGCTTCATTACAGGAACTTGGCAGCGCCCTGTTTCAATATGACAATGTGGAGCGGGCCCACAGCTATCTTTCGACTGCGCTACGCAATGCCGTGGAGTGTAATGCCTCGCTGCGTATGATTCAGTCGGCTCAGATGATTCCCATTATCGAGCAAGCTCACCAGAGCCAGCTCAAGCAGTCGCGATATATCACCTATGGCGTGATAGTGCTTCTCGCCATTATCCTCTTGCTACTCATCTATACTATGTGGGTGCTTTACAAGAAGATTCAGCAGATGAACGGACTTACCGCCAAACTCGGCGACGCCAATAAGATTAAAGACATATATATCAACGAGTTCCTTAACCTTTGCTCGGTATATATCGAAAAGCTCCACAAGCTGAGCAACCTCGTTCACCGCAAACTCACCACAGGAAAATCCGACGATCTGCTACAGCTCACCAAGTCGGGCAAGCTCGTGGAAGAGCAGACGGGGGAGTTTTATACCGTGTTTGACGAGGCTTTTCTCAATCTCTACCCGCAGTTTGTAGAGTCGGTCAATAAGCTCCTCCGCCCTGAAGAAAGCATCACACTCAGCGAAGGCGAGAGGCTCAACACTGACCTTCGCATCCTTGCCTTCATGCGTCTCGGCATATCCGAAAGCAACCGCATAGCGCAGCTGCTCAACTACTCCATCCACACCATCTACGCCTACCGCAACAAGCTTAAAAACCGAGCCCTCTCCCGCGATACTTTCGAGGAGGATATCATGAGCATCCCCTCCATCTCCGAGCCCTCCGAAATCAGCTGAAACGGGGCTAAAAATCGCCCTATCATACCTAAAATCCTTCTAAATTTCATCTATATTTCTGCAATATTTTCTAAGAGCTATATTCCTACTAATCAATTATTTAATGAAATATATCATTTAATATTATCTATATTGCAGTCTCAATCACTTGCCTATAGCGATTTCGAGTGGTAAATTTGCATAACAAACGGCCATGGAAGCACATTACCCCACCCTTCGGGAGGTCATCGCCACCATGTCGCCGCAACACAATCGAAGACTCATTTGAGAGCAATCTCATCTAAGAATATTGCATAATAGTAAATGTGTTTTTATGTTAGGTTTGTAGAGTCTTATTGCTAAGACCGCGCAACGGCTGCCCCGAGAGGAGCGGTCGTTGCGTTGTTTTTATTCGATGCCATTGGCGATTTATTGTGAAACAAATGTTAACTCAACACAAAAAAGTTAAAACCTTTTGGCGGATACAATATTTATGATTAATTTTGTAAACTGAAAAATTTACACGAATTCTAATTATTAAGATTTTATTGCCTATCGAAACATTTCTACTCTAACAATAAAACAGAATAGAAAATGCAAGAAATGACTAAGCTGACTGACCGGGAGTTGGTTCAGGCTTATGCAAACAACGACAATAACGCTTTCGACACCCTGCTGCAGCGCCATCAGGGCAAGGTATTCGCCTATATCCTCCGCATTGTGAAGAATAAGGACGTGGCCGATGACATCTTTCAGGACACTTTTGTGAAAGCCATCATGACCATTAAGCAAGGTCGATACACTGAGAGCGGCAAGTTCTCAGCCTGGCTGCTGCGCATAGCCCACAACCTTATCATAGATTATTTCCGTCAGGAAAAATCGGAAGGCGTCACTTCTACCGACGAAGAAGGAGTGGATCTCCTCAACCGTCGCGACCTCTGCGAGGGCACCATAGAGGACTGGCTGGTAGCCGAACAGCTCGACGTGGATCTGCGTCAGCTCGTCATGGCTCTCCCCGACCCTCAGCGCGAAGTGCTCATCATGCGATTCTACCGTAATATGTCGTTTAAGGAAATTGCCGAAGCCACCGGAGTCAGCATCAACACCGCCCTCGGCCGTATGCGTTACGCTATCATGAATATCCGTCGCATCGCCAAAGAGAAAGACATAGCGCTTGCCGTGTGATATCCTCGCCGCAAGCAGCTCGTAGTAACCCCATAACCCCGCCCGAAATGCCACCGCAATTTCAGGCGGGTATTTTTTTCAGAGGCCGGTCATGCGGGAAATCCAAGCCAGCTCCGAGTCGATAAATGCAGTGTCGTCGGTCATCACCGCAGCCAGCTGAAGATATTGACGGGCCGGGGCATACCACCCTGCTGATGAATAAGCCATACCTATATTAGCCTGAATCAATGAATCACTGTAAGGTGTATCATCATATCGCGGTTCGGCGAGCGCTTCGAGCCATGTCATCGCCGCGTCGATAAAACGCCGCAGTCGATAGTATTGCATACCTTTAGCAAACAATAACGCTCGCCGGCCGGGCTGCAGGCGATACCATTGATACCTCATCCCTTGCCTCACATTACGGTAATTCATGTAAGAGAGCTCGTGGGATGGTCTGATAAAACCACACTTCTCCACTACCCTTATCGCCTCAGTATCAGCATTGCATATATCAGCAATCACGCGTGGAAGCGAGAAATTTCTCAGCAGAAAGTCTGAAAGTACACTTACTGCAGACGTGGCCAGGCCGTTATTACCAAACCGCTCCGATATGGCAAACTCCACCCTCCACCGAGGCATCGACGGGTAGCAATCCATCACAGGCAAGGCTGAAATATATCCTGCCTCCTCGTCATCCTCAGCTATAACAGCCATATTCAGGGCCTCGCCCTCCTCCATCTCCTCTATCAGAGCGCCGGCATAGCCCGAGAAAGGAGCGATAAAATACGCAACCCTCTCTTCTTCAAGCAATGCACTAAGCCACCCCTCGTCGGCCGCCGTCAAAGGGCGCAACGAGCATTTCCCGCCGGTGATACTCTCGGGAATCGATTGGTCGTGGTAAGACAGCGAGTCAGGGTTACTCATGTTTGAGTGGTTTGAATCGCAAAAATAATAAAAATAATGGTAGTAATTCAGCTAATTTCACTAACTTTGCAGTAATAAAACACAATTATATAGTAATGGCAACCGAATTAAAGGATCTCACCAAGCGAGCCGACAATTACTCGCAGTGGTATAACGAACTTGTAGTAAAAGCTGATCTTGCCGAGCAGTCGGCTGTAAGAGGATGTATGGTCATCAAGCCTTACGGCTATGCAATCTGGGAAAAGATGCAGCACACGCTCGACGAAATGTTCAAGGCTACAGGTGTTCAAAACGCATATTTCCCCCTCCTCATTCCCAAGTCATTCCTCTGCCGCGAGGCTGAGCATGTGGAAGGTTTCGCCAAGGAATGTGCTGTCGTGACTCACTACCGTCTTAAAAACGACCCTGACGGCAACGGCGTCATCGTTGACCCCGAAGCCCGCCTCGAAGAGGAGCTCATCGTGCGCCCTACCTCCGAGACCATCATCTGGGGCACATATAAAAACTGGATTCACAGCTACCGTGACCTGCCCGTGCTCTGCAACCAGTGGGCCAACGTAATGCGCTGGGAGATGCGTACCCGCATGTTCCTCCGCACCGCCGAGTTCCTCTGGCAGGAAGGCCACTGCGCCCATGCCACCGCTGAGGAATCTGAAGCCCGCACCGTGCAGATGATAAATCTTTACGCTGATTTCGCCGAGAAATATATGGCAATGCCTGTGGTCAAGGGTGTAAAGAGCGCCAACGAGCGTTTCGCCGGCGCTGTCAACACTTACACCATCGAGGCTATGATGCAGGACGGCAAGGCTCTCCAGTCAGGCACCTCTCACAACCTCGGTCAGAACTTCGCGAAGGCTTTCGACGTGACATTTGTCAACAAGGAAAACAAGCCTGAATACGTGTGGGCCAACTCTTGGGGCGTATCTACCCGACTCATGGGTGCGCTTATCATGACCCACTCCGACGATAACGGTCTCGTGCTCCCTCCCCACCTCGCTCCTATTCAGGTGGTAATCATTCCTATCTATAAGAATGCCGACCAGCTCAAGGCCATCACCGACAAGGTCAATCCTATCATCGACGAACTGCGCGCCGCCGGTATCAGCGTGAAGTATGACGACGCTGACAACCGCCGCCCCGGCTTCAAGTTTGCCGACTATGAGCTCAAAGGTGTGCCCGTGCGTCTGGCCATCGGCGCCCGCGACCTTGAAAACGGCACAGTGGAAGTGATGCGCCGCGATACACTTGAGAAGCATGTAGCTCCCATCGACGGTATCGCCGCCCACATCGAAAACCTTCTCGAAGAAATCCAGCAGAATATCTACAAGAAAGCTCTCGACCGCCGCGAGGCCATGACCCGCACCGTGGATACCTACGAAGAGTTTAAGAAGGAAATAGAGAAAGGCGGATTCATCCTCGCCCACTGGGACGGCACTACCGAGACCGAAGAAAAGATCAAGGAAGACACCAAGGCTACACTCCGCTGCATCCCCCTCGACGGCGACGATACTCCCGGTGTGTGCATGGTGACAGGTCGCCCCTCAAAGCGCCGCGTACTCTTTGCCCGCAACTACTAATTATCTTAATATCGCCCAGTTATGGAACGTCCGGTCATAGCCATCGTGGTACCCTGCTACAATGAGCAGGAAGTATTGCCCATCACCCTGCCCGCGCTGCTGCGCCTTCTCGACTCAATGGTAGCCGAGGGCAAAATCAGCCCTGACAGCTACGTGCTGTGCTCCAACGATGGCAGCCGCGATTCCACCTGGGAGCTGATAACCCGCTTTCATGTGGCCGACAAGCGCATCAAAGGTATCTCGCTGGCTCATAACCGCGGCCACCAGAATGCTCTGCTTGCCGGACTCATGACTGTAAAGGACCGCTGCGATGCCGCAGTATCGATCGACGCTGATCTTCAGGACGATCCCGAGGCTATCCGCGAGATGGTCGACCGTTTTATCGACGGTAAGGAGATAGTCTACGGAGTGAGGAGTTCGCGCGAGACTGATACATGGTTCAAGCGTAATTCAGCCATGGCATTCTACCGTTTTCAGAAGACCATGGGCCTTGATACGGTAAGCAACCATGCCGATTTCCGATTGATGAGCTCGCGGGCCTTAGAGATGCTGTCGCATTACGATGAAAAAAATCTCTTCCTGCGCGGCATAATCCCTATGATAGGCCTTGACACTGACGTAGTTACTTACGCGCGAGCCTCACGTGCCGCCGGCGAATCAAAATACCCGCTCTCCAAGATGCTCAGCTTCTCGATCGACGGCATCACATCATTCTCGGCCAAACCCATGAGAATGATTTTCCTCACCGGCCTGATACTTCTATTAATAGATGTGGTAGTGGCCGCCTACGTATTTATCTCCTACTTCTTCAAGCCCGCACTCGAACCCGGGTGGACCTCGCTGATGCTGTCGGTGTGGTTTCTCGGCAGCCTGATACTCATGGGCATAGGAATCGTAGGAGAATACATCGGGAAAATTTTCATTGAGGTCAAGAATCGTCCGCGCTACGAGATTCGCGACATACTTTTAGATTAATACTTAATAATTTAATGGATCACAAGCAGATAACCGCCACCCTTGCCGAGCGCACCGGTCTTAACGCCGCTACGGTCAACTCGCTTCTCGGCGCGCTGACTGATATAATCGGTGAAAATTGCGCCGATCTCAATTCCATCGCCATTCCCGGCTTCGGCACATTTTCGGCTGAAAAGACCGATGAATATGTGGCTGAAGCGCCCGACGGGTCACGCACCCTCATGCCACCGGCTATAACCGTGAAGTTCAATCCCAGCATAATCCTTCGCAAAAAGCTATGAATCAGAAACTTTCATTTCAAGATGTAGCCTCACTGCTATCAGCAGCCACGGCTCAGACTGAGGCGTTTGCCGAGGATTTTATCAAGGAACTTTTCGCGGCTGTAAGCGATGCTCTGGCAGCCGGCGAATCTGTGAAAATCAAGGGATTGGGTGAGTTTAAGCCGTCGCCCGAGTCTCCCGACAAACTCACTTTTATACCCGACGAAGCACTCGCTGAAAAGGTCAACGCACCTTTCAGCCAGTTTGCCCCGGCTCAGCTCAACCCCGGCGTGACCGACGAGCAACTGAAATCAGTAGAGAATGTCGACGTCACCACGCAAGACGATACCGCTGTTTCCGTATCAGAGCCCGTTACAGTCACCGAGACTGAAGTTCCGGTTGAGAGCGAGGTAATTGAAGAAGAGGTACCTGTATTTATCCCCGCTGAAGAGGAGCCTTCAGTCCCAGAGGAATCAATCGAGGTAGTAGAAACAACTTCCCCCGCAGAGCCTGAAGTCATCGTAGCTCCGGTAGTACCCTCCGTGCCCGAAATCATTCCCATTGAGGAAGATGAGGAGGAGATTTTTGACAGCAAGGAGCAGAAATCGCGCCCCGCAGTCCCCCCGCCTTTCGAGCCGGAGGCTCCCGCCTATGATGCCGAACCGGAACCCGAAGAGACTCAAAGCAAGTCGGGAGGCTTCGGAATGGGATTTTTAGTGGGATTGATCGTAGGACTTGCTGTGGGAGCAGCCGCAATGTTCTTCTACGCCACATCGCTCATGCCCACTCGCACGGCAGTTACCGAACCTGATGAAGTAGCGACGCTGCAAGACGAACTTGCAGCACTGATGCAGGCTGAAGAAGCCTCCGGTGTCGCGGAGACCCCAGACACCGTCGGCACACCCGACGTAGCTCCAGAGCCCGAGCCCACCCCCGAACCGGCTCCCGCCGCTACCCCCGCGGCTCCCGTCACTGATAAGGTAAAAGCCGGCTACCTCATGCCCAAAATGGCTCAGAAACATTATGGCAATCAAGTATTCTGGGTATATATTTACGAAGAAAACAAATCCAAAATATCCAACCCCAATAATCTCACTGCCGGGCAAGAACTCGTGATACCCGATCCTGCCAAATACGGCATCGACGCCAACGATCCCAAGAGCATTGCCCGCGCCCGCGACAAGGAGGCGGAAATTTTTAATAAGAAGTAACTCTTAACAGTAGCTTATATAAAATTAACAATCTGAGATTACATCTTATTTGTTTAATTTTTAAATTTGTACTCGTAAATCGCCCGGGTGGTGATTTACGAGTAACCTTTAAATTAGAATAATATTAAACCACTTGAATAAAAGCCATTTATCATGAGCGAAAACGTTAATATCCGCGAGCTTAACGACCTCGTAGCATCTAAAAGCGACTTTGTGTCGCTCGTAACCCGAGGAATGGATCAGACTATCGTAGGACAGAAACACCTTGTAGATTCACTTCTCATCGCCCTTCTTTCCAACGGCCACGTACTCCTCGAAGGTGTGCCGGGTCTGGCCAAGACGCTTGCCATCAAGACGCTTGCACAGATCATCGACGCAAAATACAGCCGAATCCAGTTTACCCCTGACCTTCTCCCTGCCGACGTGATCGGTACGATGATCTACAGCGTGCAGAAGGAACAATTTCAGATAAAGCGCGGTCCTATCTTCGCCAACTTCGTGCTCGCTGATGAAATCAACCGTGCCCCCGCCAAGGTACAGAGCGCACTTCTCGAAGCCATGCAGGAGCGCCAGGTTACCATCGGTGACCATACTTTCCGCCTCGACGAGCCTTTCCTTGTCATGGCCACCCAGAACCCTATCGAGCAGGAAGGTACCTATCCGCTGCCCGAAGCGCAGGTTGACCGTTTCCTCCTCAAGGTCATCATAGGTTATCCCTCCAAGGAAGAGGAAATGACCATCGTGCGCCAGAATATCAACGGCGGCCGCAAAGATATCCGTCCCCTCCTCCGTCCCGAGGAAATCGTGGAAGTGCAGAAAATCGTGGAGCAGATATACCTTGATGAAAAAATCGAGCGCTATATCGTCGACATCGTATTCGCCACCCGTAATCCTGCTGACTATGACCTGCGCGACCTTGAGAGCATGATCGACTTCGGCGCTTCGCCCCGTGCATCTATTGGTCTGGCCCGTGCATCGCGCGCCTACGCATTCCTCCGCGGCCGCGGCTACGTGATCCCCGAGGATGTGCGCGCCGTTTGCCACGACGTACTCCGCCACCGTATAGGTCTCACTTACGAAGCCGAGGCCAACAATATCACCACTGACGAGATTATCTCGCGTATACTCGACAAAGTTGAGGTGCCCTGATAAGTCGCCCGCCCTCTCTCCTCTCCACTCATTGCCCTGTTACTTTCACCTTTATATATTATATATCACTACGATATGGAAGCAAATGAACTGATAAAGAAAGTTCGAAAAATAGATATCAAGACCCGCGGATTGTCGCAGAACATATTTGCGGGCGAATACCACACGGCTTTCAAGGGCCGAGGTATGATGTTTTCGGAGGTGAGGGAATACCAGTATGGCGATGACATACGTGACATAGACTGGAACGTCACCGCCCGTCACAATCACCCTTACGTGAAAGTCTTCGAGGAAGAGCGCGAAATGACCGTGATGCTGCTCGTAGACGTTTCGCGCAGCCGTCTCTTCGGTGCCGTAGGCGAAGAAAAGATGGAGATGATTGCCGAGATTGCCGCCACGCTTGCTTACTCGGCTATCACCAATAATGATAAGATAGGTGTGATATTCTTCTCTGACAAGATTGAAAAATTCATCCCGCCCAAGAAAGGCAAGAAGCATATTCTGCTCATAATCCGCGAGTTGCTCGACTTCACCCCCGAGAGCCGCGGCACTGACATATCTGTGGCGCTCAAGTATTTTACCGACGCGCTTAAGAAACGCACCACTACTTTCCTGATCTCTGACTTTATCGACGAGCATGACTACAGCAAGGCTCTTCAGATCGCATCCAACAAGCACGACGTCATTGCCATCCAGGTCTACGACAAGCGCGACACCACGCTCCCTGATGTGGGACTGATGCGTATCGAGGACCTTGAAAGCGGTGAGTTGCGCTGGATCGACACTTCGTCCAAGAAGGTCAGAAACGCTTTCAGCAAGTGGTGGTACAATCTCCAGCAGAGTATGACCGAGACTATGCGCAAGAGCCGTGTTGACCTTGCTTCAGTGGCTACCGACGAGGATTTCGCCAAAGCGCTCATGCAACTTTTCCGCCGCCGAGGGCTGAGGTAATTTTTCCGATAATCGTATTATCTACCGCAATTTTTATGATGAAATCCAAGATATTACTCCGCATAGCAGCCGTGATGGCTTTCCTGTCGATAAGTCTGGCGGGACGCGCCCTGCCCGACTCGCGCGTGACGCTGCAGCTTGACTCCGCTCATCTTCTGATGGGTAAGGCTACCACGCTCCACCTCAACCTCGTGGGTCCCCGCGACGAAAATGCTCAGCTTATCGTCCCGCAAGATACCTTTAATGCCAAGGTGGAGGTGATGAAGATGCTCAAAGCTGATACTATCGACCATGGCAACGGCCGCTGGGAAATCAATCAGGACATTCTGCTTCAGTCGTTTGACTCTGGCGATTACCGTCTCGCTCCGGTTTATTATGTATCGGGAGGCGATACGATAGCGTCCAACCGTCTGGTACTGCGCGTGTATCCCGTCGCTAAGGATTCACTCGTGCTCAACGATTTCGCCGACATCAGCGACGTTGACCGCAAGTGGGCCGACTATCTTCCTGATTTCATTGTAGATTACTGGGGCGCGATACTTATTGCCCTCATCCTTATAGGCGGAGGTATATACGGCTACATCTACTGGCAACGTCGCAGGAAAGAGCCGGAAGCTGTAGAAGAAAAGAAGCCCCTGCTTTCACCTTACGATCAGGCTATGGTCGATCTCTCGGCACTTCGTGCCCGCAACCTGTGTGAGAAAGGTCAGGAGAAGGAATACTACTCGGAGCTCACTGACATTCTGCGCAACTATCTCATGCGCCGCTTCGGTATCAACGCTATGGAGATGACTTCTACACAGATTCTGAAAGCGCTGCGTGACAATCCCGATACCCGCCTGTCAAAGAAATACATGGATCAGGTGCTCGAAATTGCTGACTTTGTGAAGTTTGCCAAGGTGCGTCCGTTGCCTGTCGACAATGTGCGTACTTACGACAACGCTATCAATTTCGTGGAGAACACCAAGCCCGCACCCGAGCCTGAAAAGACCGACTCTCCCGCCGAAAATGAAGTAACCGATAATTCACCCGAAAGAAAGGAGAAATAATATATTATGTTGTTTGCTCATCCCCATTTCCTCTGGCTCTTCCTGCTTTTCATCCCCTTGATAGGATGGTATGTGTGGAAGCGACGCAATCTCCACGCCGCCATGGGAGTATCGTCCGTCAGACCGTTTGCCGGCATCGGACGCCCGTTTAAGGAATATCTCCTTCATTTTACCTACCTGCTCGAACTTGCAGCCCTCGGTTGCATCATCATAATCATCGCCCGACCTCAGACCCGCGACTCGTGGAACACCTCCACCGTAGAGGGTACCGACATAGTTATGGCAATCGACATATCCACCAGTATGCTCGCCCGCGATTTCAAGCCTGACCGACTGGAAGCAGCCAAGGATGTGGCCTCGAAATTCGTGGCCGGTCGCGACGGCGACAATATAGGTGTGGTGACTTTCGCTGCCGAGAGTTTCACCAATCTCCCCATGACCACTGACCGCTCGGTGATAGTCAATTACATCAGCGACATCAAGATGGGAACACTTCAGGACGGTACTGCCATAGGCGACGGACTCGCCACCGCAATCAACCGTATAAAGGAGGGCAAGGCTAAGTCAAAGAGCATTATCCTGCTTACCGACGGCTCCAATAATACCGGTATCGTAGCCCCTCAGACTGCTGCCGAAATTGCCCGCCAGCTCGGTATTAAGGTTTATACTATAGGTGTGGGTACCAACGGTACAGCCCCCTACCCGCAGGAAAATATGTTTGGCCGCATCGAATATGTCAATCTCCCCGTGGTAATCGACGAAGCCACGCTGAAAAATATAGCATCCACTACCGGCGGCAAGTACTTCCGCGCTACCGGCAACAATGTGCTTTCCGACATCTTCAGCGAAATCGACCAGCTCGAAAAGACCAAGATGGACCTGCGCAACTTCTCCTCTACCGAAGATGATTATCTTCCGTGGGCTATTGCAGCCATCTCGCTCTTCGGCGTCGCGCTGCTGATGCGCTACACCGTGCTTCGCACCATACCCTGACATTAATTGTGTAATTACTTCGACTACAATATGATAAGTTTTGCATATCCACATCTGCTATATCTCTTGCTCCTCATCCCTGTGATGGCGGGACTCTTCGTGCTCGCCCGCATGGCGCGGAGAAAGAAGCTCAAGCGCTACGGCCACCCCGCCACGCTTGAGCACCTCATGCCCGAGGCTTCAAAATATATGCCGTGGGTCAAGATGGTACTTGCCATGGTGATAATGGCTCTCATGGTAGTGATGCTCGCCCGTCCCCGCGCCACAAGCACTGTGGGCGATGATGCCGAGACGGAGACTGTCACTACCCGAGGTATCGAGGTCATGGTGTGTCTCGACGTGTCCAACTCCATGCTCGCTTCGGCCACCGATAAAGAGGATGGCATAAGCCGACTGCAGCGCGCCAAGCAGATTCTCGAAAAACTCATAGGCAAGATGAGCGACGATAAGGTGGGTCTGATCGTATTTGCCGGCGAGGCTTACTCCCAACTTCCTATCACGAATGACTACATCTCGGCCCGCATGTTTCTCAACAGCATTTCTACTGACATGGTTCCGACTCAGGGTACCGCCATCGGAGCCGCTATCGACATGGCCATGAACTCCTTCACACCCGATGACAAGTTTCAGAAGGCCATAATCATAATCACTGATGGTGAAAACTTCGAGGACGATGCCGTAAAAGCTGCCAAGCGTGCAGCCGACTCGGGCATACAGGTCGACGTGGTGGGCATGGGTACCGGAAAGAAAGTGCGCATCCCCATAGGCAACGGAAATTATATGGTCAATCCGGCTACAGGCGAAAGCGTATTTACAGGCCTTGACGAGGCTACCGCTCAGGAAATAGCCCGCGCCGGTGACGGTATCTTCGTCAACGGTGCTTCCTCGGCTGCCGTCAACGATATCGACTCCAAGCTCAACGAGCTCAGCAAAACCGAGTATGAGCGCAAGTCATTCTCGGCTCAGTCAGAGCAATTCCCCGTGCTCGCATGGATCACCCTGCTTCTCATGCTTGTATATCTCACCACCGTGACACGCAAGATCTCATGGCTCAAGCAGATTACATTCTTCTCTAAAAAGTAAGGAGGAATAGTTATGAAAAAGACATTATATACCTCACTCATAGCACTTTTCGCGGCAAGCGGAGTGGCAGCGACGCAGCCCGCTCCCGCCGACTCGGTGCACGTCAATATCAAGACCGACGAACGCCGCTCGCGCAACTTCACCGTGGAAGGTAACCGTGCTTTCCGCGATGAAAACTATGCAGCTGCCGAGGTTGCTTATCGCAAGGCTATCGACCAGAATATCAACAACGACGTGGCAAAATTCAATCTCGCCGCTGCCCTCCTGCGCCAGCGCTCTACAGCCGACACCGAGGCTGCTGAGGCTTACTCGTTGCTAAGTCAGATCGCCCACTCCGAGCTCAGCGACGCGGCTCTCGTAGAGAAATCTTTCTATAACCTCGGCAATCTTGCCTTCAACAAGCAGCAGTATGCCGAGAGTATCGAGCACTACAAGAACGCGCTGCGCAGGAATCCCGATAATGATAAAGCACGCGAAAATCTGTATATAGCTCAGAAGATGCTTGAGCAGCAGCAGAATCAGGACCAGAACAAAGATCAAAATAAAGACCAGAACCAGGACCAGAATCAGGACCAAAATAAAGATCAAAACCAAGATCAGAACAAGGATCAAAATCAGGATCAAAACAAAGATCAGAATCAGGACCAAAACAAAGATCAGAACCAAGATCAGCAGCAACAGCAGCAGCCTCAGGATAAGAAAGAGCAGCCTCAGCAACAGAAGCCCGGTCAGATCAGTCCTGAAAACGCCCAGCAGATTCTGAAAGCGATGGAGAATGCTGAAAACGCTACCCGCGCCCGCATCGAAAAGCAAAATGCCGAGAAGAGCAAGGCCAACTCCTCGCGACGTCCCGTAACCAATCCCTGGTAACCGTAAAGAATATCTATTGTTATGAAACGTCTATATTCCCTGCTGTTACTCCTCCTTGTCATCGCGTCGACGGCGATGGCTCAGGTGTCGTTTACAGTGAAGCCCCCTGTCCACACGGTATATGAGGGCGAGAAATTTGCGGTCACTTACCGCCTGTCCAACGCCGACGGCTCTGACCTTAAAGTCGCCCCGATTGCTGACTGTCAGTTGCTCTACGGCCCCTCGACGTCCACATCCCAGTCATATCAGGTGATCAACGGTCGCACCTCATCGTCGCGCACCGTAGAGTACACCTATTATTATCGCGCCACCAAGGCCGGTACGTTCACCATCCCCGAGGCTTCGGTGGTGGCTGACGGAAAACGCATGACCACAGCGGCGGCGAAATTTGTGGTGCACCCGCGTTCTGATCTTGACAAGCCCGCATCACAGCGACCTGTCGACATCAACGATGCCGACACTCAGGCCGCAGGCCGCCACGTGGCTTCCGATGATGTATTCGTGAGAATCATCCTCTCAAAGTCATCGGCCTACGAGCAGGAGGCTATAGGCTGTACCATAAAGCTTTACACCAAATACTCTATTTCTTCGTTCCTCCCCACCCGTCAGCCGAGCTTCGACGGTTTCCTCGCTCAGGAAATCGACCTTCAGCCCTCGCTCAACGAGACCGAGACTTACAACGGCCAGACCTACATGACCGCCGTGCTGAAAAAGTGTATTCTCTTCCCTCAGACCGCAGGCAAGCTCACCATCAACTCCGGTAATTACGACATTACGGTGGTGCAGTATGACAACGTAAATATGGGAATGTTTCAGGTGCGTCAGCCCCGCGAGCATAAGATTAAGGTTAGCTCCAACAGCGCCTCGATCAACATTACCCCTCTACCCTCACCCCGTCCCGACGGATTTGAAGGTGCCGTGGGTCATTTCGATGCCTCATCGCGCATCGTAGGCTCCAACTTCCGCACCGGCGACCCCGCCACACTCATCTACACCATCACCGGTACCGGCAATATCAAGTATCTCAAGGAACCGGAGATAGATTTCCCCTCGGAATTTGAGCTCTACACTCCGTCGTCAAACGTCGATACCCATGTAGCCGGTAATGACGTCACCGGTACTATGACAATCGAGTATCCTTTCGTGCCGCAAGCCGTAGGAAAATTCAATATCAAGCCTCACACTTTCGTCTACTTCAATCCCGCCGACAAGCAGTATCACACCATCGTCACCGAAGGCTATGATATTAATGTGGCCAAGGGCGACAATGTGGTTTCGTCGACCGTTGACCGCAAGGATATTGAGGCCAAGAATACCGACATCCGCTTCATCAAGACAGGCGAATCTGCTGTAAGCCACGACCATACGCCTATAATTTTCAGCCTCTGGTACTGGCTCGTGTATGTCATACCCGTGATTGCCCTGATAATAATCGTGATAATCTACCGCGAGCAGCTTCGCCGCAACGCCGACGTGGCCGGACGCCGAAATGCCAAGGCCTCTAAGGTAGCCCGTCGCCGCCTGAAGAAGGCTGAGGAATATCTCAAGCAGGCTGATGCCGATAAGTTTTACGAGGAGATGCTTCGCGCTGTGTGGGGCTATCTGTCCGACAAACTTTCCATCCCCCTGTCGCGACTCTCACGTGAGAATATTGCCGCCACGCTCACTGACCGCAAGTATTCGCCCGAGGTGATCGACTCGTTTATCACCGTGCTCGACGATTGCGAGATGGCTCGCTATACACCCCAGTCGGAATCACGCATCGAGGAGGTTTACCGTCAGGGCGTCGACGCTATCGACAAGATGGAAAATTTCAAACCGTCAAAATGATTCTTCACTCATGAAAAAGATACTGATATTTCTCATGCTCGCGGCACCGCTCTTTGCGGGCGCCCAATCGCTCTTTGAGCAGGCCGACTCAGCCTACACTGCCGACGATTTTGCCACCGCCGCTCAGCTTTATACCAAGATAGCCGAAACCGACGGCACGTCGGCTCCCCTGCTCTACAACTTAGGCAACTGCTACTACCGCATGGGGCGCAACGGCATGGCGGTGCTGATGTATGAGCGCGCCCTGCGTCTCGACCCTTCGATGACCGATGCCCGCGAGAATCTTGCTTTCGTCAACTCGCGCCTTACTGACCGTCCCGGCGAGCGAGGTACTTTCCTCGGAAATATCCTCGACAGCACGGCGGGCCGCTTCTCGTCCAATTTCTGGGCATGGACCGCGATGATATTTTTCCTCATCACCATAAGCGGTATCGTGGTATACATCTTTTCATCGAGCATTCCGCTCCGCAAGACCGGTTTCTTCGGCGGCATAGCATCTTTTATAATATGTGGAATAGCGATCTTCTTCTCATTCCGCTGCGCCGCCGCGGCCACCGATACCGAGCAGGCTGTGATACTTGCCCCGTCGACCATACTGAGTACTGCGCCCCGCGTACCGGCCGACCGCTCGCTTGAAGCTATGCTCCTCCATGAAGGTACCCGCGTGGAAATCCTCGACTCTGTGAGGAATCCGGCCGACACTGTAGCACCCTTATGGCTTGATGTTCAGGTCGACAACACCCATCGTGCATGGATCAATGCCCGCGATGTGGAACGCATATGAAACCGTGTCTCAGAAAATAATTTTAATAAATAGCGCATTTTTTCCTTAAATTATTTGTCTAAATGAAAATAAAACTCTAATTTAGTCACATAAAAATTTTAGGAACTAATTACAAACCCTCAAAATATTGATATCATGACCAAGACTATCACCTTCAACGAACTTCGCCGAATCAAAGACAGTCTGCCCGATGGCTCTATAACCCTTATCGCTGACAAACTCAACACCACCGTTCAGACCGTACGTAACTATTTCGGTGGCAGCAACTATGAGTTTGGCAAGAACTGTGGTGTCCACATCGAGCCGGGTCCTGACGGCGGTATCGTGGTTCTCGACGACACCACTATCTACGATATGGCTCTCGACATTCTTCAGAACCAGAAGAAGGACTGATAAGTCGACCATATTTTTTGCCCATACACCCGATGCGCAAGCCCTCTCATTCAGCAAGCAATGAGGCTTGCGCATCGTGATATTTTTTTACCAATCATTAATTACTACCTACGATGACCGACGACCGTCTTATCACTCTGGCGATCCACACTTATGATCGCGCTCAGAATCTGAAATCAATACTTGAGAAGGAAGGCGTACCCGTAACATTGCAGAACGTCAATCTTCAGACCCCCGTCGTGTCGTCAGGAGTCAGGGTGAGAATCCATGAAGCCGACCTCCCGCTGGCGCTGCGCATAATCGAGAATCTCGAAATATTCACTTGCGACGCCTCAGTGGCCAGCGACAAGGTTTCGCCTACGGTGCTTGTGCCTGTCGACTTTTCCACCCACTCTATCATAGCGTGTGACTACGCTTTTCACATAGCCGCAGCCCACAATGCTTCTATCCTCATCCTCCACACTTACATTGACCCGATGATGATGGGAGCCAACATGCAGCTCTCCGATTCGCTCACATTTGACACCACGGCTGAGGATGAAGCGCTAATTGACCGTGAAATCAATGCCGAGACCAAGGTGATGATGGACCGCTTTGTGAAATCGCTGCGCGAGAAAATCAAGAAGGGAGAGATTCCGGCCGTGAAATTCCGCACCGAGGTGCGCGAGGGTGTGCCGGAGGACGTGATAGGCGAAATGGCCCGCGAGTGTCATCCCATGCTCATAGTGATGGGCACACGCGGCGCCGGTAAAAAGGAGCGCGAACTTGTGGGCAGTGTCACAGCCGAGGTGCTTGACACGTGCCGCTATCCCGTATTCACTGTCCCCGAAGTAGTAAAACTTGAAAATCTCAACAGTATCACGAGCGTGCTGCTGCTGTGCAGTCTCGACCAGGAAGATATACTGGCTCTCGATGCGCTATACCGCCTCTACCCCATGAGCAATTTCGCCGTGACTCTTTTAGGACTCCCATCCAAGAAACATCCGGCCGACAATCATAAGGCCGAGGACTCGCTGCTGGCATATTGCCGCCGTCACTATGAGGGTTACACCTTTACAGCCGACGCCGTGAGCGGTCACCGCATTGCCGAGGAGTATCAGCGCCTTTATCATTCAGTGCGACCTAATCTCATCGTAGTGCCCAACCGCAAGAAAAATATCTTTGCCCGACTTTTCAATCCCGGGCTCGCTCACAAGCTCCTGTTTCTCAGCGACATCCCCATGATGGTAATTCCGGTGTGAACTGTGAGAACACACCGTAAAGGAATTTTTTGTACCTTTGCGTAAATTTTTCTTATCATGTCTATTTTAAAGAAAGGAACACCGGTGGCTATGTGCAGCGATCACGCCGGTTATGAAATGAAACTCGTCATCGAAGGTTATCTTGCCTCGCAGGATATCGAGACACGCGATTTCGGCTGCTCGTCGGCTGAGAGTTGCGATTATGCTGACTATGCTCACCCCGCAGCTGACGCCGTGGAAGATGGCTCGTGCTATCCCGGCATAGCTCTCTGCGGCTCAGGCAACGGTATCGGCATGACCCTCAACAAGCATCAGGGTATACGCGCGGCGCTCTGCTGGAACGTGGAACTTGCCCGCCTTGCCCGTCAGCACAATAATGCCAATGTGCTCGTGCTTCCCGCCCGCTTTATTGACAATGTAACGGCTATCAATATCGTCGACGCTTTTCTTGAGACACCCTTTGAAGGTGGCCGTCACGAGCGCCGTATCGAGAAAATGCCCCTTAAGGCCTGGGCTGAAAACAAGAAATCATAATAGCCGGTGACCGCTCCCTCATCACCGCTACTTTCACCACGCCCGCTGCTGATAGCCGGACCCTGCAGCGCCGAGTCGGAACTTCAAGTTCTGACTGCGGCCGAGGCTCTGCGCCATGATACAGAGGTGCAGATATTCCGCGCCGGTGTGTGGAAGCCTCGCACGAAACCGGGCGGTTTTGAAGGCGTGGGCGAGCCTGCATTGAAGTGGCTCCAACGGGTAAAGGAAGTGACCGGGATGCCGGTGGCTACGGAAGTGGCTGTACCGCGCCACGTGGAAGCTACCGCCGCTCACGGTATTGACCTGCTGTGGATAGGCGCCCGCACGTCGGCCGACCCGTTTGCCATGCAGGAATTGGCCGAGGCTATTGGTCGACTGTGCCCTGATACTCCCGTGCTGGTCAAGAATCCCGTGGTGGCCGATCTTGAACTTTGGATAGGCGCCATAGAGCGACTGCGCGATGCAGGCGTGAAAAATATCGGCGCCATCCATCGCGGATTCAGGTCACTGGGACACGACGTCTACCGCAATCATCCCCGCTGGAGCGTGCCACTCGAACTTCATCGTCGCTTGCCTCAGCTCCCCTTGCTCAGCGACCCGAGCCACATAGGCGGCCGTCGCGACCTCATCGCTCCCCTTGCCCAGAAGGCTATGGATATGGGATTTGACGGGCTGATAATCGAGACCCATCCTACTCCTGACTGTGCTCTCAGCGACAAAGATCAACAGGTCACGCCTGAAGCACTTGCCGGTATACTTAAAAATCTGCGGGTACGCTCGTCGCGCACCGCCACCGACGAACCGCTGCGCCAATTCCGTATGCAGATCGACCAGCTCGACGCCGAGCTGCTTGAAATCCTTGCCCGCCGCATGGAAGTGTCGCGCGAAATAGGCGATTACAAGCGGCAACACGGTATTCCCGTCGTCCAGACCGAGCGATACGAAAATGTATTGCTCTCACGCATTGCTTCGGCAGCTGACCTGGGAATGTCGCGAGAATTTATTGAGAAGCTTTTCGCTTCAATACACGAAGAATCAATCCAAAACCAACTGTAATGATCAACCACATCGTAATGTTCAGCCTCAAGGGAACCGACAGCGAGCGCAAAACCTACGCTACCCGATTCCGCGAAGCCGTGATGGCTCTTCCCTCAAAAATTCCCGGAATAAAGAGTATCGAGGTTTACCTCAACGAGAATCCGTGCGAGAGCTACGATCTGATGATTCACGCATGCTTTGACACTCACGAGGATCTTGTGACATACTCGCTCCATCCCGCCCACCTCGAAGCTGTATCGGTAATTAAAAATGTAATCGCCTCACGCGCGTGCATTGATTATACAACTGACGATAAGAAATGAAACGCAATATCAAACTCTCGCTCCCCCACCTCACGGGCACCGAGCAGAAATATATCGACGAAGCCATGCGCGATTGCTGGATCGTGCCCCTCGGCCCGCATGTGGATGAATTTGAGCATCGCCTGGAGTCCTATCTCGGATGTGACGATGTAGTGGCTCTCAGCGCAGGAACGGCTGCCATTCATCTCGGCCTCGTGATGCTCGACGTCAAGGCCGGCGACGAGGTTATAGTGCAGGACCTCACCTTCTCGGCGAGCGCTAATCCGGTATGCTACCAAGGTGCTACGCCGGTATTCGTTGATTCTGAGCCCGATACATATAATATGTCACCGTCACTGCTTGACGCCGCTATCAAAGACCGAATCAAAGTGACCGGACGCAAGCCCAAAGCTATCATTCCGGTACATCTCTACGGTATGCCGGCAAAGATGGACGAGATAATGGAAATAGCTGCGAATTATGAAATCCCTGTACTGGAAGATGCTGCCGAGGCTCTGGGTTCGGAATATCGTGGACGCAAATGCGGTACATTTGGCCGCTACGGTGCTCTGAGCTTCAACGGCAACAAGGTTATCACCACTTCGGGCGGCGGTGCTCTTATTTGCCCCTCGAAGGAGGCTGCCTCAAGAGTAAAATTTTACGCCACGCAGTCGCGGGAAAACCGCCCGTACTATTACCACGAGGTGATTGGCTTCAACTACCGTCTGTCAAATATCAGTGCCGCAATAGGTTGCGGACAAATCGAATCACTTCAGGACCGCGTTGACCGCCGCCGTGCTATACACCGTCTCTACAGCGAAATGCTTGCCGAAGTAGCCGGTATCACCGTGCAGGATAATCCATCGCCCGAGTTTGATTCCAACTTCTGGCTTTCGACCATCCTCATCGACCCCGCCACCGGTATCCTACCCGATCAGCTGCGGCTGGCACTTCTTGAAAAGGGTATCGAGAGCCGACTCCTCTGGCGCCCGATGCACATGATGCCATTCTTTGCCGACGCTCCGGCTTATGTGGACGGAACGGCCGAATCGCTGTTTAATCGCGGACTCTGCCTCCCGAGCGGCTCATCGCTGACCGACGAAGATATAATTTTCGTAGCCGAGGCTATCAAGAGCTACTTCGATGACCATAGCATTTGATCTTGACGATACGCTTTTTCCCGAGATAGAATATGTCCGCTCGGCCTACCGCGCCATTGCTGCTGCGTATGACCGGGCGGAGCTTATCGAATTGATGGAATCGGCTCCGTCACCACGTGAAGCATTTGACCTCGCAGCGCAGGCAATCGGAATTGCTGATGCCACTCCGCTACTCCGCATATACCGTGAGCACCGCCCCGACATAAGTCTTGCTCCTGATGTGGAAAGAGTGCTAACCAACCTTCGCGACCGCGGAATCACCCTCGCATTGATCACCGATGGCCGCTCGCTCACTCAGCGCCATAAGATAGCAGCCATGAGACTGGAGCGATTTTTCTCACCCGAGCTCATATTTATTTCCGAGGAAACCGGGGCTGACAAAACCACTCCCACACCCTTCATCCTCACCGAAAAATCGGCTGATTCATCGCCATATTTTTACATAGGCGACAACCCCGCGAAGGACTTCAGACAAGCCCGCCTAAGGGGATGGACTACGCTGATGATCAAGGGTGATGCGCGAAACATTCACTCTCAGGACGTTGAGGCCGTGGATGAAGATTCCCGTCCACACCGCATCATCAATTCATGGGAAGAATTGTCCCAAATGGCGTGTTTATAACTTTTACAATATTGTAAAGTTATCCAAAACAAAACACTAAAGTATTATAATTTAGATAGTTATAAAATTTTCATCCTCGAAAAGTTTTCCAAAACAATTTTTCTTAACAATATTTTCTGTTAAAATTCTTGCACATAACATCGGGAGTTCTTAACTTTGTCGCACCAATAAGTACCACGTCAGTGATACACCGCAACAAGATTTTTCAACCTTAACCTCACCATCAGACTACCCCGATGATACAGACAGTAGTGAAACGCGACGGCCGCGTCGTGGGCTACAACGAAGAGAAAATCAAGGCAGCTATCCGCAAAGCCATGCTGACCACCGAAATGGGCGAAGATGAATCGCTCATCCATCGAATCACCGATCGCATCTCCACTTACGGAAAGGAGCAGATGTCGGTGGAGGAGATTCAGGACCGTGTGGAATTTGAACTCATGAAGAGCCCGCGCAAGGAGGTGGCCAAGCGCTACATCGCTTACCGCGACCAGCGAAATATAGCCCGCCGAGCCAAGACCCGCGATATCTTCCTTGAAATCATCGAGGCTAAGAGCAACGACATTACCCGCGAGAATGCCAACATGAATACTGACTCGCCCGCGGGCATGATGATGAAGTTTGCCAGCGAGACCACCAAGCCTTTCGTTGACGACTACTTGCTGACCGCCGAAGCTCGCGAGGCGGTAAGAAACGGCTATCTCCACATCCACGATAAAGACTACTACCCCACCAAATCGCTCACCTGCGTTCAGCACCCGCTCGACCGCATACTTCGCTACGGTTTCGTGGCCGGTCATGGCGAGTCGCGTCCGGCCAAGCGCATCGAGACCGCTTCGATTATCGCATGTATCTCGCTTGAAACGGCGCAGAATGAGATGCACGGAGGCCAGGCTATCCCGGCATTTGACTTCTATCTCGCGCCTTTCGTAAGAAGTTCGTTTATCGAGGAGGTAAAGAATATCGAGGCTCTCACCGGCAACGATCTCAGCCATCTCTATGACAGCGAGATAAAAGATTATATCCGCAAGCCGCTCGACGGACTGGAAGGTGACGAGCGCTGGCTCCAGCACGCCATCAACCGCACTACTTCGCGCGTGCATCAGGCTATGGAGGCTTTCATCCACAACATGAATACCATCCATTCACGCGGCGGTAATCAGGTGGTGTTCAGCTCTATCAACTATGGTACCGACACCTCGGCCGAGGGTCGATGCATAATCCGCGAGCTGCTCAACTCCACCTATGAGGGTGTGGGCAACGGCGCTACTGCCATCTTCCCCATCCAGATATGGAAGAAAAAGCGCGGAGTGAATTATCTGCCCGAGGATCCCAACTATGACCTTTACAAACTCGCCTGCAAGGTGACCGCCCGTCGCTTCTTCCCCAACTTCGTCAATCTCGATGCTACTTTCAATCATCACGAGAAATGGGACGCCAACGACCCCGAGCGCTATAAATATGAGGTTGCAACCATGGGATGCCGCACACGCGTGTTTGAAAACCGTTACGGCGAAAAGACTTCAATAGGTCGCGGAAACCTCAGCTTCTCTACTATCAATATAGTGCGCCTTGCTATCGAGTGCATGAGTATCGTCGACGAGCAGGAACGCATAGAGCGCTTCTTCAGCAAACTTGATAATATGCTCGAAATCACTGCCCGTCAGCTCTGCGATCGCTTTGATTTCCAGCGCACTGCCAAAGCCAAGCAATTCCCGCTCCTTATGTCGCGCCTGTGGAACGGTGCCGATACCCTTGCAGCTGACGACACTATCGAAAAGGTCATCAATCAGGGCACTCTCGGTATAGGTTTCATCGGTCTGGCCGAGTGCCTTATCGCCCTCACCGGAAAGCATCACGGCGAGGATGAGAAGGCTCAGAAATTGGGTCTGCGCATCGTATCCCACATGCGCTCGCGTGTCAACGGCTTCAGCGAGAAATATGGTCATAATTTCTCAGTGCTCGCCACTCCGGCTGAAGGTCTGTCAGGTAAATTCACCCAGCGCGACCGCCGCTCTTTCGGTATAATTCCCGGCGTGACCGACAAGGATTATTACACCAACTCCAATCACGTACCCGTATACTACAAATGCTCACCCCGCCACAAGGCCATCATTGAAGCTCCATACCACGAGCTCACCGGCGGAGGTCATATATTCTACGTGGAAATCGACGGCGATGCCACCCACAATCCTCAAGCTATAGAAGACATCGTGGACCTGATCGACAAGTATAACATCGGCTACGGCTCTGTAAATCATAATCGCAACCGCTGCATGGACTGCGGATATGAGGATGCTCAGGAGAATCTCAAGGAATGTCCTTCGTGCCACGGACACAACATCGACTGCCTGCAGCGCATCACCGGCTACCTCGTGGGTACCACTGATCGCTGGAACAATGCCAAACTCGCGGAGCTCCGCGACCGTGTGGTTCACGAATAATACCTCATCACCATGCGCGTAATCCGCATTGTAGAAGGAACTTCAGTTGACGGTCCGGGACTCCGGACCGCCATCTATTTTGCAGGGTGCACCCACCACTGCGAGGGATGCCACAATCCTTCGACGTGGGATGCCGCTGCCGGAGAAGAAATGACGGTGGAAGAAATCATGGCGCGCGTAGAAGACGCCGGATTCAACGTGACCCTCACCGGCGGTGACCCGCTTTTTGATGTTGACGGCATCATCCCGCTCGCAGAGGAACTGAAGCTCCGGGGCTATAATGTGTGGTGCTACACCGGCTATACTTATGAGCAAGTAATCGCCGATGAGCTACTTAGCCGGATTCTTGACTACATCGATGTGCTTGTCGACGGTCCTTTCATTCTAAATCAACGCGACATCAAGCTGCGTTTCCGCGGGTCGGCTAATCAGCGTCTTATCGACGTGAAGCGCTCGCTCGCGACCGGAACAGTTACACTTTTTGACGATGGTAACAACTGACAAACTTAACTGCAACATACTCGCCGACCTCCTCATAGCCCACGGTGTAAAACTGGTCATAGCCTCACCCGGCTCGCGCAATGCGCCCCTACTCGTGACCTTATCCCGCCGCCGGGAGCTGAAGATGGAAATGGTGATTGACGAGCGATCGGCGGCTTTCATAGCCCTGGGCGCTGCAATAGAGAGCGGCGAGCCGGTGGCTGTATGTTGCACGAGCGGTTCGGCTCTGCTCAATTACGCCCCGGCGGTTGCCGAGGCTTATTATCGCGGTGTGCCTCTGATAGTTGTATCGGCCGACCGTCCGCCCGAGTGGATTGATCAGGACGACTCGCAGACCATACGTCAGCCGGGAGCTCTTGCCGGAATTGTGAAAACCACAACTGACATTCCCGCCCGTCTCGATCACGAATCGGCGCGCTGGATGACTTGCCGCGAAATCAATGATGCTCTTGCGATCGCGCTAAGTCCGCGCCGCGGACCGGTGCATATCAACGTGCGCATCGATGCTCCGCTCGGAAATCTTGCGGAATATACACCAGGCGAGGCGGGAATAATTAAGTCTACATCACTAAAACCGTCGGTAAGCGAGGATGTTATCAACGAGGCGGCACGTATGGTGACCGCCACTCCACGCGTGATGATCGTGGCCGGATTTATGGCTCCTGATCCGGAATTGAGCAGATCGCTCCAACACATCAGTCACCTTCCCGGCGTGGCAGTGCTGACCGAGACTGTCGCCAACCTCCACTCCTCCTCATTCATTTCGGCCATAGACCTTGCTCTGAATCAAGCACTTAGAGCTGAGAATCCTGAAGACTACCGCCCTGATGTCGTAATAACCCTTGGAGGAGCCCTCGTATCGCGAAAAATCAAGGAATTTCTGCGTGCCACTCCCGGTCTCATCCACTGGCATGTGGGAATCACTGACCATCTTGTCGACTGCTTCAAGCACCTCAGTGTAGCAGTCGAGACTTCACCCTCGCTATTTTTCAGCCGTCTGGCCAAGGCGATTAATTTCGACGAAGCTACGGCATCGGATTTCAATGAAATATGGCACAAGGCATTCTCTCAAGGCATTGAATTTCAGGAAAAGAAGATTGCAACCGAGGGGTGGACTGACATGAAGGCATTCAGCACTCTGCTCAGCCGTCTTCCTTCGGATTCAATACTTCATTTCTCCAACGGGACGCCTATCCGCTATTCCCAACTTATGGGTTATCGTCACTTTGCCCGCGTGGACTGCAATCGGGGAGTGAGCGGTATCGACGGTTGCACGTCTACAGCCCTCGGAGCTTCGCTCGTAGCTCACGATAATGTGATACTGATTTCGGGTGACATGAGTTTTCAGTATGACCTTGCAGCCCTATCGTCACGACTTCTTTCGCCCCGACTGAAAATGGTAGTGACCCTTAACTCAGGCGGCGGAATCTTCCGCTTTATCGAGTCGACATCGCGCCTACCTGAGCGTGAAGAATTTTTCAGTCGGTGCATGAACCTGCCACTCAAAGAGATAGCAGCCGCCTACGGTATACGCTACCTGCACGCATCCGACGAAAAAGCACTTATTGCCGCCCTTCCCCACTTTATCGAAGAAAAGGAAGCTCCGGTCATTCTTGCCATCGAGACGCCCGCCGAGGAGAGCGCAGTGTCGTTGCGAAGTTACTTTGAAAGCAGGTAATCCTCTGCAGCACGTAGCTTGTCGAGTGTACCTACGTCATGCCAGCCGTAAGTAGAGGAAGGAGTGAACCCTTTAATTACCATATCATTGCACACCGAGATATAAAACGGCATAATTGAAAAAACTTCCTCCCGCGCTTCATGCTTCAGACGCGGTAAGATAGTGGAAGGATTGATGATATGCACACCACCGAAAGCTCGCTGAACGAGTGCCGAAGTTTCTGTACCTGCCGGGCGTATCTCTCCGGTAGTGAGATTAGTCCACCCGCGCATCCTTCCGGCAGAGTCCATGAGCAGTTGGCGCGACGATTTTCTACTGTCGACGAGAAGCGTAGCGTCGGCTCCTGATTTCACATGAGCCTCCGCCATTTCGTCAAGAGGGAAATCGGTATAAATATCGGCATTATGAATCACCACTGGCTCATCCTCGCCGAGCCACCGGGCAGCGCGAAGCAGACCGCCGCCAGTCTCAAGGGGATAATCCTTCTCCTGACTAAGGATGATATTGACGCCGAAGTTTTCATTAGCCTTGATGAAATCTGTAATCTTATCAGCGAAATGGTGGATATTAATCACTATTTCAGTGATTCCTGCTGCCTTAAACTTTTCGATAACATGCTGCAGCATAGGTTTTCCGGCCAAGTTAACCAGTGCTTTAGGCATATTCTCGGTCAGCGGATAGAGCCGCGTTCCGAGTCCGGCCGCAAAGATCAATCCTTTCATTTTGCTGATAGTTTTTCTGTAATACCCTGCTCACGGTGAGTGAGAAGGACATCGACATTATAGTGCTCATGCAGATAACGAGCTACCCTCTCAGCGCAGTACACGCTGCGATGACGGCCGCCCGTGCAACCGAAATTTATCATCAGCGACGTGAAGCCTCGCTCTTTATACGTATCGACCGAGATTCCGGTCATCTCTTCAGCCGCCTTCACAAACTGATGAATTTCCGAGCACTTTTCGAGAAATTCTATCACCTCGGCATCTCGCCCCGTAAGCTTTTTATATTGCTCATATCTGCCCGGATTAGGCAGTCCGCGGCAATCAAAAACAAAACCGCCTCCATTGCCGGTGAGATCTTCAGGAATACCCTGCTTAAAGGAAAAACTGCCTACCTTGACCAGAAGTCTATCTGTCTGCTCAAATCGAGGCAACATCTTATCAGTCACTTCCTTAAGCACCCCGGCCAAATAAGGATAATCAGCAGGAACCATTTCACTCAAGCCGGCTAAAGCTTGTGGTATACTTGTGACGAAATGAGCCTTCTTCTGCACCAGGCCGCGATAACCGTAAGCACCGAGCGTCTGCAAGCGGCGCAGGAATACGTACTTATCGAGTCGGCGCAAAAATGCTTCTTTATCAATCTCGCGATACTTGGAAGCCGCATCAATATATGCATCCACTATCATGCGGCGCTTTTCGGGCGAGAAATTAGCCCGAGCTTGCCATGCAAATGACGCAAGGTCATATTCCGCAGGACCGCGACGCCCTCCCTGGTAGTCGATAATAGTCACGTTATCATCGCTATCAATCAGCACGTTACGTGACTGAAAATCGCGTAGCATAAAAGTGCGCTCATTCTCTTTCACCGCCAGTTCGTCGGCCAGGCGATTGAAGTCCTCTTCCAAGCGTCGTTCCGAAAACTCCACATCGGTATTTTTCAGGAAACAATACTTGAAATAGTTCAGGTCCCAAATTATCGCCAGCTTGTCCATGGCCTCGACCGGATAACAACGGTTGAAATCGAGACCCTCTGATCCGCGATACTGCATATCGGCAAGAGCCTCCATAGTTTTGATAATCAGGTCGTCACGGTCAAGGCAGTCGAATAGTGCACGGCTCCCGTTATCGCTCTGTATATACGCCATTCCATCATCACTTACGGCAAGCACGTGAGGGACGGCGAGATTCTTCTTATGGAAATGATCGGTGAGATATAGAAAAGTCTCATTTTCAGCGGCGTCGGTACCGATTGTGGCAATCAGCGACGGATTATCAACAACACGGAAATATCTTCGCGACGACCCGCTGCCTTTTATCGGCTCAATTCTTTCAGGGCGAGAGCCTGTAACGCTATGGTACAGACTCTCAACTATTTCTTTATCATTCATTCTGCTGCGGTGGTGTAGATTGAGTCAAGCTTTTGTTCGATAAGCGAGTTGAGCACCCGGCGACGCGCCTCGTCAGCCGATAGCTCAGGCACATCAGCCGAAGCGGGCGTAACTGCTTGCGCTATGACCGGTTCCGGTTTGGGTGCAGCCGGAGGGGTAGCGGAAGGTGTAGTGCGTGAAGGAATAGCGGCGACAGGTTCGTAGCGGAATGACGGTTCGGCCGAAGGCTCGGTAATAACCGGCTGGGGAACAGCGACTTTCTTGCCCGGTTTGGCAAGCATTGCGTAATAGGCATCCACTCTTCCCGCTCCGGCAAAAGTCTTCACGAAATAATCCTCCTCAATACGGCTAACCATCACGCCGCGCGACGTAGAGGAATGAACCATTTTTCCTTCGCCGATATACATACCCACGTGAGAGACGCGGCCACCGCCCGACGTGGCAAAAAACAGAAGGTCACCGGGAATCAGGTCACGTTTTGAAATTGAAGAGCTATATTCCATCTGCTTGCCCGACGAGCGGGGAAGCATGATATTCAAAGCGTTGCGATATACATTCATTACCAGAGCCGAACAGTCCACGCCGCTCTTATCCTCACCTGCATATTTGTAAGGAGTACCGAGCCAACGCTTGGCTTCAGTAAGCAGGGCGCGCGACGAGGCATCCATCGAGCCGCTAATCACGGCGTATTCCACTTTAGGCATTGAGCCCCCGCCCTTGCGGTCAACACGATGACCCGATGAGGGCGTGACCGTGCGCGACGACCCGCACGCGGTCATGAGCAAAGCCGCCAGACCGCACGACAGAAGGCTGATAATGAACGAATATTTTCTTAACATATACAAAGATTCTTTTCCACGAAAGCAAAGTTATGAAGATTAAGAAAATATTCCAATACTTTTCAATCAATTTTTTAATAAAAATACTTGAAAAGGGCGACATCATTATGACATCGCCCTTAAAATAAATATCTTAAATATCAATCTACAGGATAACCCTCGAAATCATAGAGGGGTGTAGACAGATAGCGCTCGCCGGTATCGGGGAGAATGACCACGATCATCTTGCCTTCATTTTCCTTCTCTCGGGCGAGCTTGACAGCGGCTGCCACTGCGGCTCCCGACGAGATACCGGCCAGCAGTCCTTCCTTCTGTGCCAGCATACGGGAATACTTGAAAGCATCGTTATCAGAAATCTTCATCACCTCATCCACAGCGGCAGGGTGATAATTACCGGGAATAAACCCGGCTCCGATGCCCTGGATTTTATGAGCACCGGCCTTTTCGCCCGACAATACAGCCGAAGTCTCAGGCTCTACCGCCACGGCCTTGATTGCTGGCTTGAAGGCTTTGAGCCCTTCAGCCGTGCCGCTCAGAGTGCCGCCGGTACCCACACCGGCCACGAGCATATCAACCTTACCGTCAGTATCTTCCCAAATCTCGCGGGCAGTAGTGAGACGGTGTTTCTCGGGATTAGCCGGGTTCTCAAACTGCTGAAGGATGACCGCTCCCGGGGTGGAATCGCGGAGCTCTTCAGCTTTACGGATCGCTCCGTTCATGCCCTCGGCTCCGGGCGTAAGCACGAGTTCGGCACCATAAGCTTGCAAGAGTTTGCGGCGTTCAACGCTCATTGTCTCAGGCATCGTAAGGATAGTCCTGTAACCCTTTACGGTGGCTACCCAGGCCAGTCCTATACCGGTATTTCCGCTTGTAGGTTCGATTATCACGCCGCCGGGCTTAAGCACACCCTTGCGCTCGGCATCTTCGATCATGGCCAGAGCGATACGGTCCTTGACGCTACCGCCGGGGTTGAATGACTCCACCTTGGCTACGATGTCGGCCTTGAGATCAAGGTCTTTCTTAATCTTATTAAGTGCGAGAAGGGGTGTGTGACCCACAAGTTGAGTGAGATTTTCTGCTATTCGTGACATAAGTAATATGGGTTTAATTAGTTAATATTTCATTTCGCCGATGGGCTCGGAAGCACGTGTCTGAAGCACCCTTGATCCTGCGGGTACCGAATGTGTTAGCCAGATGTTACCACCGATAACCGAATCGTGCCCTACAGTAATGCGGCCGAGAATAGTGGCATTGGCATAAATGGTAACGTTGTCTTCTATAATGGGATGGCGGGGCACATTGACGGGATGGCCATTGGAATCGAGTGTGAAATTCTTGGCTCCGAGCGTCACGCCCTGATATATAGTGACATGATTTCCTATAATAGAGGTCTCGCCTATCACCACGCCGGTACCATGGTCGATGGCGAAGTACTCGCCTATCTCGGCTCCGGGATTTATGTCGATACCGGTTGACGAATGGGCAAGCTCGGAAATCACGCGCGGAATCACCGGCACACCTAATTTCAGCAGTGCGTGGGCTGTGCGATAGTTGACCATCGACTGCACCACCGGATAGCAAAGTATCACCTCGGCGAAGTTGCCGACGGCCGGGTCATTATTATACATTGCTTCGACATCCGTAAACAGCAGTCGCTTTATCTCAGGCAGTTCGTCGATAAATTTCAATGTGAGCCGGCACGCTTCGCAGTAGACTTCATCCTCTTCCAGAGTGTTGTCAAACCGCAACGCACGCTTAATCTCCTGACTGAGCACCGAGTAAAGTTTCTCAAGATTCACTCCTATATAGCATGACCGTATCTCACGATTATTACGCCGTGAATCAAAAAAGTCAGGAAATACCACGGCTTTAATAAGCGTCATGGCCTCCTCCAGCCCCTTTACCGAGGGAAACGAGCCGGAGCCGCGGGGCACCATGCGGCGCTCCTGAGGCGAAGAAGCCGAAAGAAGATTTATGTTGCGCAGAAGGGTTTCATCTACAGGAATACGATTCATGATATAAACAGTTGAATTTAGTGCATAATCTTCAATATTAACGTCCTTCTCTGCCAGATGGTTCAATGAAAAAAGAGCCGCTCCACTGAGGGAACGGCTCCGTAACTTGACTGATTAAAATATTATTCAGCAACCTTGATGGTTACGCAACGGTCAAGAGCAACATACTTGTCACCCATGTCGTTGAGGTTACCGTCGTTGGTGTTAACGATGAGCTGAGCGGGGTTAACGCCGTTGGCGAGGAGGCACTTCTCAACACCTGCGGCACGAGCCTTACGGATGCGGTCGTTAACAGCAGCAGTACCGGTGTAATTATCGGCCCAACCGGTTACCTCATACTTCTTGTCGGGGTTAGACTTCATGATGTCAGCAACAGCAGCGAGGACCTTCTTGTCAACGCGAGAAAGGCGAGTACCATTGATTACGTAGTAAACAGTGGTGAGGGGGCCTTCAGCCTTAACTTCCTTAACCTCTACAGGGCGAGAGAGGCAGTCCTTGAGCTGACGTTCGAGGTCAGAGATGCGAGCGTTGGCAGCCTGAAGAGCAGCAACTTCAGCGTCGCAGTTCTTAACAGGAGGACAAACGGGAACAACGGGAGCTGACCAAGCAGTCTTGTTGAAGTTGTAAGTAAGGGTGATGTAAGCCTGGAGGTCGTTGTTGAGGTTAGCACCGGTTTCGCGAGCGTTCTCTGCAAATACAGCGTAGCGGAGGTCGAGAGCGAGAGCGAAGTGCTTGTTGAGGTTGAACGAGTTGATAAGACCTACGTGAGCGGTCAGATCTACTGAGTGAGCATACTTCCAGCCATCGCGTTCGCCGTTAGCCTTGTAATCGGGAACGTAGGGAAGTACAACACCACCACCACCGTAGAATACAGCGTTGTAAACACGGCCGGGACGGTAGCCACACCACCAGTTGGTGAGGTTTAACATTACGTCAACGGTGGGAACGAAGTAGTTCATTTTCTGCTTGTAGTAACCGGTACCGAGCTGCTCGTCGGGCATAGCGCCGAGGTCCTGAAGGCTGTTGGTTACAGCGTGAATCTGGGTAAAGTTAGCACCGATACGACCACCGATGATGGGCGAGAACCACTTACCTACATAGAGAGAAGCGGCGGGAGCGATGCGCTTTTTGTTACCAAGCTTTGAGTCATACTTGGAGAAGTAGAAGTTGGCACCACCTTCAGCAGTGATAAACCAGTTATCCTGGAAACGATTGAAAGTGTAGCCCTGCGCGGGATCTTCCACAAAGGTTACTTCCTCTGTGTTCTGAGCCATGAGAGTCTGGCCGGCGAAAGCGGCACAAACCAATGCTAAGATTGCACTCTTGTTCATAACTTTGAAATTTTAATAGATAGTAAATATAGAAATTTTTAATTAATTTTTCTCATAAATAGTGTTGAAACGACTGCTCCCGACAGAGCACGCGTAAAAAACAACTCAAAATTATAACTTTTTTTTAACACTACCCAACTTTTTTCAAAAAAAATCAAAAATTCGGGTCAAAAATCACTTATTTCGGGTTAATCGTGGCGTAATTTAGAGTGTTTTGGGGAAATACGGCGCAATAATTCGCCTATAAGTAAGACGGGAGAGGTGGCGGCTATGATTATAAGCCAGTCAGTGAGCGACAGCGGAACCGTGTTGAAAAACGCGCCGCCCCACGTCACGATAATCACCTGCCCCACCAGTATTATCATAGCCACGAGCAGAAACTCTCCGCATCCTTTAAGGTGAAATGCCGAGCGATGGGTATCGAGAGCGCGGGAATTGAAGATGTTCCAGAACTGCAGCATTACGAATACTGTAAAAATTACGGTAAGTTCGTAAGGCGTAAGTGAACCTTCGGCTCCGAGTGGAGCATGAAGCAGGTCAGTGACACGGTGAATATCGCAGCGCTCAAACCAGTATATCATCCCGGCCAGAATTACGAAGAAAATCAGTCCGGTAGAAAGTATATTGCGCCATATAGGAGGTGTGATAATAAATTCGCTGCGCGAGCGAGGCTGCCTGTTCATCACGTCGTGACTCGGCGGCAGCGTAGAAAGAGCCAGCGCGGCAAAGGTATCCATGATGAGATTGACCCACAGCATCTGCGTCACCGTAAGCGGTGACTCCGTACCCATGAAAGCGCCGGCAAGCACCACAAGGCATGCCACCACGTTGACCGTGAGCTGGAATGATATGAAGCGCTGAAGGTTGACATACAGCGATCTGCCCCACATCACCGCTTTACCAATCGAGGCAAATGAATTGTCGATGATAGTAATATCCGATGCTTCCTTAGCCACGGAAGTGCCGTCGCCCATCGAAAGGCCCACGTGAGCCGCTTTAAGTGCGGGCGCATCATTGGTGCCGTCGCCGGTCACGGCCACCACCTCGTCAAGGCGGCGGAGTGTCTCCACAAGGCGCTTTTTGTCGATAGGTCGGGCTCGGGCTATGATTTTCAGGCCAGGCACAACTTTAAGGAGCTCTTCATCAGACAGTTTGGCAAATTCAGGGCCAGTTATGATGTTTTTATCACCGTCACCGTCAGTCCAGAGTCCTATCTGCCTGCCTATCTCGCGGGCAGTAGCGGGCGTATCGCCGGTTACAATCTTGATTTCTATACCGGCGTTACGACATTCGGCCACAGCATCGGGCACGTCGTCGCGCACGGGGTCGCTGATAGCCACGATTCCGATAAGAATGAGCGCCGGGAGCGGTTTCTCAAAATCCACTTCAGCATCATCGGGCAGGTCAGCATACGCCAGGGCGAGGGTACGCATTCCTTGTTCCTGATACTTGAGAAGTGTTTCCGCCACATCCTTGTCCATCTCCGCCGACTTATGTCCGCAGAGGCCGTAGACGATTTCCGGGGCACCCTTCACGTATAATCTTGTCTTACCCGACGCGCTTTTCACCACCGAAGCCATAAACTTGCGCTCGGGGGAGAAAGGAAGTTCGGCCACAATCTCGGCTTCAGTCTTGAGCGTATTGAAATCCACACCCCGGCCACGCAGCCACAGCAGTAAAGCGCCCTCGGTGGGATTGCCTATCACCGTGGTAGCTCCGGCATCGTCGACTCCTAAGGTAGCAGTAGAATTTACAGCAATTCCCTCATCAATCGTGAGGATATTCTCGGGAGTGTCAGGTTGGAGAAAAAAATGCATGTCGGCCACGGTCATGCGGTTGCGTGTAAGGGTTCCGGTCTTGTCAGTGCATATCACCGTGGTGGCGCCCATGGTCTCACACGCATGAAGCTTGCGCACGAGATTGTTGCTCTTGAGCAGTCGTCGCATACTGTAGGCAAGCGACAAAGTCACGGCCATAGGCAGCCCTTCGGGCACCGAAACAACGATAAGCGCTACGGCTATCATAATGGTTTGCAGCACATAAGCAATAAAATGCAGGGTATCAAACGAGCCCCCGTCGTTTCCGCCGTCGATGAAATACATCAGCAGTCGGCCCACGACCACGGCTATACCCACGCCGTAACTGAATCGGGTGATATAAGTGCTCAGTCGGGAAAGCTGGCGGTCAAGAGGCGTGACTATATTCTCCTCTATGTGAGTGGCTTCAAATACCTTACCGTTTTCAGTGCTGTCACCCACGGCGGTCACTTCCATCACCCCGTGACCCTCCATCACCTTTGTGCCGCGGAGCACCATACACGAGGGATAAGTAGCATCCTTATCATTATGATCGCGAAGGTGTGTCTTGCCGCAAAGCGGTTCGCCGGTGAGGGTCGACTCATCTACGTTAAGCGACGTCGATTCGAGCAGTTCACCGTCGGCCGGAATCTCCTGACCGGTAGAAATCACCACTATATCCCCTACTACCACATCGCGGCGGGGTATCTCTACAGGCTTGCCGTTGCGGTACACCTGCACCGGCTCGTCATCATTGACTTTATTGAGAATCGCAAATTCCCGGTCAGCCTTAAGCTCAAAGAAAAATCCGAGGGCCGTGGCAAGAATAATGGCCATGAATATACCCGCCGGCTCAAAGAATACAGCCCCACCGAGGTGAAGAGCGGTGTATTCATATACGGAAATGCCCATCGACATCAGTCCGGCCACGAGGAGAATGATAATCAGCGGATCCTTGAATTTCTCAAGGAACTGCTTCCAGAGCGGCGTAGCGGGCGGCGGGGTGAGAAGATTGTCGCCGTGCTCAGCACGCGACTTCACTACCTCAGCGTCGGTAAGTCCGGTATAGATACGATTTTTATCCATTATACAAGTACCAGGAGGTCGTTAAGCGATGCTATCTGAGCGGGATGGGTGGCCGCGTCCTCATCAGCTGTCCACCCTTTGCCCTTAATCCAGGCCACATGACAACCGATAGACTCGGCGGGAAGTATATCTTTCTTCAGACTGTCGCCCACCACGAGCACCTCCTCGGGCTTCAGGCCGAGAGCCTCGACACCCAATCGGAAGATAGCGGGGTCAGGCTTACGCACACCCACCACGGCACTTTCAATTATATCGTCGAAATACTTGCGCAAGTCAAAGTCGATAAGCACAGCCTCAACATTGCCATAAAAATTGCTCACTAGCACAAGCGGATACTTCTTCACAAGCGCATCGAGCACAGGGCGAGCCTCCTCAACACACTCACGGGCGGCATCGTAGCAATATCGTGCTATCTTTCCGGCAGCTTCATCCACGGCCGAGGCTTCAAAAGCATCGCGCTCAACGAGATAGCCGAGTTCGAGCTTCATCTTGATAAGAAGAAGGTCGTAGAAGTTATGATGAGGCAAGATGTGGCGGTTGCGGGCAAGCTCTCGCTCGGCTTCCACATACACTTCGCGGAAAAGCTCCTTAGGCGTATCGAGCCCTGCGGCAAGATAACCGTCGTAGATCACCTCGCTCCAGTGCACTCCGCGACTGTCGATCGTACCTCCGTAGTCAAAAATTATACCTTTCAGATTTTCAATATTTTCCATCCTTGAGTTGGCTGATAAAAGTATTGCATATACGCTCGTGGCGCACCACCATGTAGATGAGGAGAATGTTGAGCACCGTGAGCTCAAACATAAAGTATAACCATGGCATACGAAGGAAGAGCGAAGTGAACAGAGCTATCGTGCGCCAGTTGAACGAAAGGATATTGGTGTACTTCATGAGCGGGAGCGACTTCTCGCGAAACGCGTCGCGGAAGCTCTGAGGTATCACACCCGAGGGGAATCGCTCGGCCAGCTCGCGGCGGAGGCGCTGCATGGCAGGAGCGGTGGCCTCCTGCTGCACGGTGTAGTTATAATACACCTTCATTGTAAGACGTTTCCAGAATCCTACTTTTGGAGCTTCCTCGTCCATCTGCTTCTTCAGCTGGGCAGCATCTTCGAGCTCGGCACCATCCTTACCCTTAAGGAAATAGAGGTGAAACTGGCGGTAGTAGTCGGCCATGGCTGCCTGCTTGGCATGGCAAAGACCGGTCACCACGGCAATAGTCCATATCAGCCATGGGTGAGCCATGAAGAAAGTGGAAGTGACATTTTCGCGCAGGCATATCGCCACGTAGATTGTGGCAAACCAGATGTCGCCGCTGAGACCGTCGAGAATACGGCCGAGGCGTGAGTACTGCTTGGTCATGCGGGCGAGCTGGCCGTCGGCACTGTCAAAGGAATTGGCCCACACGAGAAGCACCATTCCCATAATATTGATCCACAACTGCGGGTAATAGAATGCAACGCCCGCACCTATACCTATTATAATAGATGCGATGGTGATAGCATTGGGAGTCACTCCAAGTCGGGCTGCAAGGCAAGCCCACATATACCCCACCGGGCGGTAAAAAGCGAGGTCGATATGCTCCTCGGTATCCATCGACTTCAGTGAGTCGCGATATGATGAATTAGTAGCTGTAGTTTCTGCCATTATTTTCGGTTTTTGATTTTATTGAGAATCGCCTTGGCGATATGTGGCGCGGCCTCTGTGCGACAAGGAGCAAAGCTGGGCCAGTCGTTGAAATCAATGATGCGTATTACACCTTCGGGCGACACTATGCAATCGCCGCCATACACTACCACGTCGAGCACATCGGCTGCACGATGGCATATATCTACCAGTTGGGCCTGGTCGAAAGGAATACCCTTAGAGTGACCGTTGATAGCTTCGTGGCCATACTTGCTGTGGCCCTCGTCAAAGGGATAAAACCAGAAGAAGAAATCAGTCCCGGCCACGCCGTAAAATTTTATCAGGTCACCTTCGAGGTGACGGTTGATGACGGCGCGGTTGATGCCACGGAGGAAATACTCGTGAAGCACGTCCTGAGCCTCCTCAGGGTGACGCACGAAACTTACGTCCTCCTTGTGCATGGCGTGAAAATCACCGCGCTTGATCCAGCAGCGGGTAAAATCGGCCTTGCGCAGCGCTTCGGTAACCATCTCATTGGTATTCACCATGAGGCTCTCGGGATAAGGGATATTGCTGCCGAGGAGTATGCGGGTCATGCGCTCGCGCGTACAGTTTTCTATACCGTAACCCGAGTTTATCACCAGGCACCCCTCATCCTCCTTGCGCTGGAGATAATGGATGGAGCGCTGCTCGCGGCACATATTTACAATGATCCGCTCATCCACGGCTCCGGCATTAAGCTGCTCCTCGGAGTAAATTTTCACTTCGCAGCCGCGCTTGCGCAGATGCTCGGCTGTGAGATTGAATATCGCGGCATCGTTGCCTATATGGTTGGGTGAATAGGCACCGGCACGCATGATTCCGGCTATCTTTATTTCTGACATGTTATTTTATAAATTCTTGGGCGGTTGCTATATCACCGGCGTGGTCTACGTCGATAATCTTGTCAATCACGTAAGCTTTCAGGTCAAGTCCCGCTTCGACGAGGCGGCGCTGGTAGTTGCGCATACGGGCCACACCGTCGGTCATGCAGCGGTCAAGTACCTCTACAGCCGGGCGGGTCAGGCCGTAGATACCTCCCGATACATACTTGACTCCATCGGCCGGCGCATCGAGGAAACCGGTGATGCGGAGGTCGGGGGCGGTGGCTACATACAGAGGTTTCTCGTCGTCGATAAATGGAGTCACAGCCATATAACCGTCAGCTTTATCGTCGGCCATGAAAGCGTCGATATAGCGGCGGAAATCGTCGGCACGGAATATGGTGTCGACGGTCGTTAGGCAGAATTTTCCCTCCGGTATCACCTTGCTCACCTCATAGAAGCTGTGCATGGAGCTCGGTGTGGACTTTACCACAAGGTGGAGAGGCACCGGGAGCGAAAGGCTTTCGAGAAATTCTCTTACCTCGGTCATCTGCTCGTTGACAATTATGCTCAGGCTCTCGGGGCTCGACTGCATGAAAATATCGATCAATCGCTTGATCATGGGCACACCGTTGAGCCTCACGAGCGGTTTTGGTAATGCCACGCCCTCGCTTACGAGCCGCGAGCCTTCACCGGCGGCGATAATTCCGTAGTGCATCGGTTGAAACGTTTATATTGTTGATAGAATTGTGATTACTGATTGGGTTTCTTGGGTTCGCGGGGCACTTTGTCGCTGCCGCGGTCAAAGTTTTGCTTACGCAGCGGATTGGCGATAGCTTCGGCGTGAGACTGACGGTTGCGGTAGATGTCAATAGCCTGATAGATGGCGTTGCGCATCGAAGCGGGGTCAGCCTGGCCTTTACCGGCAATGTCGTAAGCAGTTCCATGGTCGGGTGAAGTGCGCACGAATGGGAGTCCGGCTGTGAAGTTGATGCCTTCCTCACCGGCGATGAGCTTAAACGGAGTGAGTCCCTGGTCATGATACATAGCCAGCACGCCGTCAAATTTCGTGTAAGCGCCGCTGCCGAAAAATCCGTCGGCCGAATAAGGACCGAAGCAGAGTACTTTTTTATTCTTGGCCTCGGCGATTGCGGGGGCAACTATCTCCGCGTCGGCCTTGCCTATCACACCGTTGTCGCCCACATGAGGGTCAAGCGACAGCACGGCTATACGGGGCTTGTGGATTCCGAAATCAGCTTTAAGCGACTCTTCGAGGCGCAGTATGCTGCTCTCCACGAGCTCGCGGGTGACATGCTCGGCCACATTTTCAATAGGCAGATGGATAGTCACGAGAGCCACTTTCAGCCGGTCGCTCGCCATTATCATAAGAGCGTCGCCGGGATTGCCGAGTGATGATTCGAGATACTCGGTATGGCCGGGGAATGTGAATGAGGTTGA
The DNA here is from genome assembly GCA_964477665.1 of uncultured Staphylococcus sp. GTDB lineage: Bacteria > Bacteroidota > Bacteroidia > Bacteroidales > Muribaculaceae > Duncaniella. The sequence continues at coordinate 47,914 of CAYZFG010000002.1, read as the reverse complement.
GTGAATGTTGTGCTTATTGATGGGAGCCGTCACGAGCACGTCGATTTCACCGTTACGCAGGTCGGCCACGGCGCGTTCCAGTGCCGTAAACGCCGCTTGTCCGGCCGTCTCGGTCGACTGGCCGATATTGAGTTGCGTATCGTCGGGTACCACATTAATTATATTAAAGCGATCCGTGCGCGCATCTTCGGGCGACTCAATTACATTAAATTTCACTTCAGGGAGTTCCATCATGGCGCCATGGTCGCGGGCGATACGAGCCGAACCGTAGACGATTACGTCGCAAAGTTCGAGCAACCTCTCATCTTCCAGAGCCTTGAGTATCACTTCATATGCGATTGAGTTTATGTCGCCGTGGGTGATTCCCACCTTTATTTTTTTATCTTGTTCCATGTATAATATTTCGGTTTTTCCGCTCTCGCAGGGAGCAAGCGGGCATTTCAAAGCGCTAAATTACTCATTTTTCCGCAACCCGACGGCCTATAACGGGTAGCAATTATGATATAATACAAATTTTAACAGCAGTATATAGTTTTTAACTATTCATAAAACTTGCAGCAACATGTTCTATCAAATATTTTCACTACTTTTGCGGCTATATGCTAAACGTATTTAAATTCAATTTCAAGCCCTACAGGTTAGGTATCGCCCTCAGCGGCGGCGGAGCCAGGGGCTTTGCGCATGCCGGTGCACTTCAGGCCTTTGAAGAAATGCACATCAAGCCCGACGTAATCGCCGGTGTGAGCGCCGGCTCGGTTGTGACGGTGCTTTATGCTGCCGGACTCACTCCTATCGAGATTCTTGAGGCATTTGCCACGGCCAAGTTTACTGACTTTGCCAAACTCGGGATGCCGAGCGGCGGCTTTTTCAGCATGGACGGGTTCAAGAATTTCATAAGGGAAAATCTGCGCACATATAAGAATATCGAGGATCTTCAGATTCCCTCTATAATCTGCGCCACTGACCTCGACCAGGGTATACCGGTGGCGTTTTACGACGGCGAAATCACCGAGCGAGTGGCTGCTTCATGCTCAATTCCCATCGTGTTCAAGCCGGTGAAAATCGACGGGCACACTTATGTGGACGGCGGTGTGCTGCATAACCTTCCCGCCTGGGCGCTGCGCGACAAGTGTAAATACGTGATAGGCGTGAATTGCAGTCCGGTGCCTGACCGCGGTCCGGCCGACTCGATTATGGAGGTAGCACAACGCACCTACGATATAATGGTGAAATCCAACGCCCGCGCCGACATGGGTCTCTGCGACCTCGCAATCACAATAGATGATATTGCCACCCACAAAGTATTCAGCCTCGCCCAGATCGAGCGAGTGTTCCGCATAGGTTACGAAACCACCATGCGCGAACTCATCAAGGTGGGATTCAGAAAATAACAACTATAATATATGGAAAAGAAACCGGTAATCTACCAGATATTCACCCGACTTTTTACTAACGACAATCCCACTTGCGTACCCGGAGGCACCATCGAGCAGAACGGCTCGGGAAAGCTCAACCGCATCACTCCCAAGATACTTAAATCAATCAAAGACCTCGGTATTACCCATGTGTGGTATACCGGAGTGATAGAGCACGCCACGAAATCTGACTACTCCGCCTATGGCATCACGCCCGATAATCCTCACGTAGTCAAGGGGCAGGCAGGCTCGCCCTACGCTATCAAGGATTATTACGACATCGACCCTGATCTGGCCGAGAAGGTGCCCGAGCGCATGAAGGAATTTGAGGCTCTGGTGGAACGTACCCACAAGGCCGGAATGAAGGTTATCATAGATTTCGTGCCCAACCACACCGCCCGCTCTTATCACTCCGATGCACGCCCGGCCGGAATACGTGACTTGGGCGAGGATGATGACCCCAACCTCTTCTTCGGCCACGATAACAACTACTATTACATTACCCGCCAGCTCTTTTCTCCCTACGTGGATATGGGTCAGGGTAAGGATGCTTATATAGAATTTCCTTCAAAAGCCACCGGCGACGACTGCTTCTCGGCCTTCCCGGGTGTCAACAACTGGTACGATACCGTGAAGCTCAACTACGGAGTGGACTACGGCGACGGCTCGCGCCACTTCCACCCTATCCCCTCCACATGGTTCAAGATGCTCAATATACTGCGCTTCTGGGCCTCGAAGGGCGTGGACGGTTTCCGTTGCGATATGGTTCACATGGTGCCGCTGGAGTTCTGGGAATGGGCCATACCTAATGTGAAAGATCGCTATCCCCACGTAATTTTTATCGCCGAGATCTATGATACGTATCTCTACCGCCCGTTTATAGAGCGCGGAGGATTTGATTACCTTTATGATAAGGTGAATCTCTACGATACGCTGATAGGTATCGAGTGCTCCAACTTCTCAGCCGCCACCATCACCAGCGCATGGCAGCGCACCGATGGTCTGGGCCCCCACATGCTTAACTTTCTTGAGAATCATGACGAGCAACGCTTTGCCTCGCGCTTTAAGGCCGGCGATGCCGAGAAGGTATACCCGGCTCTTGTAGTCAGCTCCACTATCAACACCGGCCCCATGATGATCTACGCCGGTCAGGAGCTCGGCGAGAAGGCCGATGAGTCCGAGGGATTCAGCGGTCACGACGGTCGCACCACAATTTTTGACTACTGGAGCGTGCCTACACTGCGCCGCTGGTACAACGGCGGAAAGCCCGACGGCTCGCAGCTCACCAAAGCCGAAAAGCATCTCCGCGCCCGCTACGCCGCAATTCTGGGTTTGCTCAACAAGGAAAAGGCTTTCGCCGAGGGTAAATTCTTTGACCTGATGTATGTCAACTATCAGAATCCCACTCTCGACCCTCACCGCCACTATGTATATATGCGCAGCCACGAGGACGAGACGATATTCATTGCAGCCAACTTCGGAGACGAGCCGGCTGACCTGAAGGTCAATATCCCCATGCACGCCTTTGAATATCTCGACATCCCGCAGGGTCAGGCCATGGCCAAGGAATTGCAGACAGGTGACACAGATATGAAAAATCTTGTGCCCGACGACACTTTTAATGTCACCGTGCCCGCCCACGATGCCGTGATGTGGAAGATAACTCACGACAATATAAAGCCTTACCGCCGCAAATCGCGCGCTCGTATGCCCGAAAAGCATTAATCATGCACCGCCAAATCTCACTGCCGCTCCGTATTCAGTCACCTCGTAAGGCCACCGAATTACAGGGCGGCAGCGCCATGATTACAGGCATCATGAGAAAATGTTGATAAAAACTTGCCCGCCGAAAGCGGTCATGTCACAAAAAATAGCTAATTTTGCTCATCCAAAACCACCCTTATACACATCTTCATAAAATCATGAATGATAACTTAGCGCCTATCAAGGTGTTTTCCGGTACAAAGTCACGTTACATGGCCGAGGAAATCTGCAAAGATCTCGGCATTGAGTTGGGTAAAATGAACATCCAGTACTTCGCCGACGGCGAGTTTGAGGTGTCGTTTGAAGAATCTATCCGCGGCTGCGAGGTCTATCTCGTGCAGTCGACCTTCCCCAACACTGATAATCTCATGGAACTCCTGCTGATGATTGATGCAGCCAAGCGTGCCTCGGCCAAGTCGATTATCGCCGTGATGCCCTACTTCGGATGGGCGCGTCAGGACCGCAAGGATAAGCCGCGCGTATCCATCGCCGCCAAGCTCGTGGCCGACCTGCTCTCTACAGCCGGTGTTGACCGCGTCATCACCATGGACCTCCACGCTGACCAGATTCAGGGCTTCTTCAATGTCCCTGTAGATCATCTCTACGGCTCCTCGGTATTCATCCCTTACATTCAGAGCCTGGGGCTTGACGACATCGTCATCGCTACCCCCGACGTGGGCGGTGCAAAGCGTGCCAACAGCTACGCCAAGTACCTCAATGTCCCCCTCGTGCTCTGCCACAAGCAGCGCGCCAAGGCCAATGTGGTTGCCAACATGACCGTAATCGGCGACGTTAAGGATAAGAATGTAATCCTCGTGGACGACATGGTAGATACCGCCGGCACTATCACAAAGGCAGCTGACCTGATGATGGCCAACGGTGCCAAGTCAGTGCGCGCGCTCTGCTCTCACGCTATCATGAGCGACCCGGCGTCAGAACGCGTTGACAACTGCGCTCTTACCGAGATGATCTTCACCAACTCGATTCCTTTCAACAAGAATTGCAAGAAGGCCACCATCCTCTCGGTAGCACGCCTATTTGCCGACACTATCCGTCGCGTACACTCTAATCAGTCAATCTCCTCACAGTATCTCATAAAGTAATTTCACGATGAAATCCACCACCATCATGGCAGCAGCATTACTCGCCGCCGCTACAGCGGGTTGCGCTTCAGCCGACAAGACCGACGGCAATATCATCGACAAGCCCTCTTACACCGCTACTCCCGGCGAGGCATTTTCTATCGACGCCCTCGAAGCTCTTGGCCGGGTGAGCGCCGTGGAAGTGTCGCCCGACGGCAAGAAGGTGCTCTTCGGTATCTCCTACGAAAGCGTGGAGCAGAACAAGAGCAACAATGATCTTTATACTATGGCACCCGATGGCAGCGACCTCGTGCGTCTGACCCGCACCGAGTCGTCAGAGGGTGGCGCAGTATTTATCGACGGCGGTGAAAAAATCGCTTTCACCTATCCGGTCGACGGTGTTTCGCAGCTTTGGGTAATGAACGCCGACGGCTCGGGCCGCAAGGCAGTGAGCAACGTTGAGAAAGGTGTAGACGGCTTCAAGTTCTCCCCCGACGGCAAGAAAGTAGTCATTATCAGCAATGTAAAATATACTACCCCTGCTTCGGAAGTGTATCCCGACCTCCCCAAGGCTACCGGCCGCATTATCGACGACCTCATGTACAAGCACTGGGACGAGTGGGTTACCGAGGTACCCCACCCCTTCATTGCTGATTTCGACGGCTCGTCGCTCAGCAACGTCACCGACATCATGGAAGGTGAGCCTTACGAATCTCCCATGAAGCCTTTCGGCGGTGTGGAATCGTTTGCCTGGGCTCCTGACAGCAAGAGCCTCGTATATGTTTCGCGCAAAAAGACCGGACTTGAATATGCCATCTCCACCAACTCCGATCTCTATCTTTACAATCTTGAAGACAAGACCACCGTCAACCTCACCGAGGGCATGATGGGCTACGATACTTGCCCCGCCTTCTCGCCCGACGGTTCGGCTCTGGCTTGGCTCTCGATGGAGCATGACGGATATGAGAGCGACAAAAACCGTATCTTTGTCCTCGATATGGCGACCGGCGTGAAGACCGACCTCACTGCTGACTGGGATTACACAGCCGACGCTATCGCTTGGAACGCTGACGGCAAGTCGATCTACTTCCTCGCTGCCAAGGGTGGCGTGACACCGATTTTCTCTATCGACGTGGCTACAAAGGAAGTAAAGACGGTAGCTGAGGACCAATGTGACTACGCTGCTCTCGCCCCCGTGGCCGATGGCTCGCTCATCACTCTCCGCCACTCAATGCTTTACCCCAACGAGGTATACCGCATCGCTCCTGACGGTGACGTAAAGCAGATTTCCAATGTCAATACCGAGCTTCTTGCTTCTGTAAAGATGCCTGAAGTAAAGAAAGTCATGGTGCCCACTACCGACGGTAAACTCATGACTACCTGGGTGGTATATCCCGTAGACTTTGACTCGACCAAGGTTGCCGAATATCCCGCTATCCTCTACTGCCAGGGTGGCCCCCAGCAGGCTGTGAGCCAATTCTGGAGCTACCGCTGGAATCTTGCCCTCATGGGTGCCAACGGTTATGTGGTAATCGCGCCCAACCGTCGCGGTCTTCCGGGCTTCGGTACCGAGTGGAATGCTCAGATTTCGGGCGACTACGGCGGTCAGAACATGAAAGACTATCTCAGCGCCGTTGACTATGTGAAGTCAGTCACTCCCGCCATTGATGCCAAGCGCGTAGGTGCAACGGGTGCTTCTTACGGAGGCTTCTCGGTATATTGGCTCGCCGGTAACCATGACAAGCGATTCTCAGCCCTGCTCGCTCACGCAGGTATCTTTAATACTGAGGCTCAGTATCTTGAGACCGAGGAAATGTGGTTTGCCAACTGGGACATGGGTGGTGCTTTCTGGGAAAAGGACAATGCTACCGCACAGCGCACATTCGCAACTTCGCCCCACCGCTACGTCGACAAGTGGGACACTCCCATCATGATTTCTCACGGCGAACTCGACTACCGCATTCTCTCGTCACAGGGCGAGATGGCATTCAATGCCGCCAAGCTCCGCGGTATCCCCGCCGAGATGGTGATATTCCCCGACGAAAATCACTGGATTCTCAAGCCTCAGAATGCTATCCTGTGGCAACGATTGTTCTTCCGCTGGTTTGACAAGTGGCTCAAGCCTGCGGCCGAAACCGATACCGCTCACTGATGTCGAAAATATCAGTAAAAAAAGCAATATCACAATTTACCCCCGAACAACTTCGGGGGTTAATTCTTGATATATACAGCAAGTACAAGGACGCCAAAGAGTATCTCGACTTCTTCGCCGAGCCTGACATTGAAAAGACCGTAGACCGCTACCGCGATGCTATCAACAAGGAAGTATTCCGCATCCATCGTCATCTTCCCGCCCCCCGCCTGTCGGTCATCAGAGGTATACTGAAAGAATTCGCCAAACTTGAACCGGGGTTTGAGGCCGAGGGTGAACTTAGACTCGAAACCGTGGCTCGTCTCATAGGATTGGCATACGACAACCGCTCGGCCTTTAATGAAAATGTATTTATCGCCATCGGTAAGTTTACTGCCGATACATGCGTGTTTCTCGAACGCAACGGTATGCTCGACGATCACATCGATCTAATCAAGGGTTGGGTCGAATTCACTCGATCCGACTCGTCGTGGCTCAACCAATGCTATAATATTCTCACCTACTCTATCGAACCCTGGAAATGAAAGATAATAACCTTCACGACTCGTGGGATCGCGACCACTTGTGGCACCCCTATACCTCTACCATTGATCCGCTTCCTACATATAAAGTGGACAGTGCCGAGGGTGTGAGACTGCATCTCGCCGACGGGCGCTCGCTCATCGACGGCATGGCGTCATGGTGGTGCGTGATTCACGGATACAATAACCCGCGCATCAACAAGGCCGCAATCGACCAGATAGGAAAGATGAGCCATGTGATGTTTGGCGGTCTTACCCACGACCCGGCAATCACTTTGGGAAAGTTGCTTCTGGAAGTAGCCCCGCCGTCGATGAACAATATCTTTTATGCCGACTCGGGTTCGGTGGCCGTAGAGGTGGCTATGAAAATGGCAATTCAGGCTGCGGTGGCAATGAGCGGCAACAAGGAGAAGACCAATTTCGTGACCATACGCTCCGGTTATCACGGCGATACGTGGAATGCCATGAGCGTGTGTGACCCGGTCACGGGCATGCATTCCCTGTTTGGCTCGTCGCTCCCTGTGAGATATTTCGTGCCGCAGCCTCATTCGCGATTTGACGGCGAATGGGATCCCGCTGACATTGCTCCGCTTGCCGACCTTCTAGAAAAGCAGTCTTCCGACATCGCCGCGCTCATCCTTGAGCCCGTGGTGCAGGGAGCCGGAGGCATGTGGTTTTACCATCCTCAATACCTCGTTGAGGCCGTCAAGCTATGCCATAGCCACGGCGTGCTTGTGATTTTTGACGAAATAGCCACCGGTTTTTTCCGCACGGGAAAATTCTTTGCTTGGGAACACGCCGGTGTGGAGCCCGACATAATGTGCATAGGTAAAGGTCTGACTGCCGGTTACATGACCATGAGCGCCGTGCTTACCACCCGCCAGGTAGCCGACGCCATCTCCCGCTCTGAAGCCGGAGTGATGATGCATGGCCCCACATTCATGGCCAATCCTCTTGCCTGTGCCGTGGCGGTGGAATCACTCCGCATGCTCCGCGAGCAAGACACAGCCTCCCGCGTGGCCCACATCTCTGAAAAGCTGAAGGAGCAGCTCGCTCCCGCTGCCGAGCTTGAAAATGTGGCCGATGTAAGAGTGCTCGGGGCTATAGGGGTAATAGAAATGAAAGAGCCCGTCAACGTGGCAGAATTTCAGAAAAAATGCACTGACCGCGGTATATGGGTGCGCCCCTTCGGACGAAATGTCTACGTGATGCCACCTTATGTTATATCTGATGATGACCTCTCCACACTCGTCAGCAACATGATTGACTGTGTAAGATGACCGACTTTTATTCTCAACAGATAGAAACCCTCGCCTCTCAGGGCAATCTCCGCCATATTCCTGCCGATACCGCATCGGCGGAAGGCATTATCGACCTTTCCACCAACGATTATCTGGGGCTCGCCACTGACCATGGGCTCCGCGATGAGTTTTATGACACGGTGGATGTCAGGGATATACCCATGTCGTCGACCGCGTCGAGATTGCTTGCTTCTTCACAACGCTATTACACTCAGCTTGAAGACCGGCTGTCAGAACTTTGCGGTCGGGACATCTTGCTGTTTAACAGCGGCTACCATGCCAATACCGGTCTGATTCCGGCACTCGCGTCGGCTCCTGATACGCTTATAGTGGCCGACCGACTCGTCCACGCCAGCATTATCGACGGCATTGTATTGTCAAAGTGCCGTTTCACGCGCTTTCCCCACAACGATTTTGACCGCCTTGAGGACGCGATAAAGAAAAACCTCGGACAATACAGCCACTTCCTCGTAGCCGTGGAGAGCATCTACAGCATGGACGGTGACCGCGCTGATATCAAGCGACTTATCGAATTGAAGCGACGCTATCCCGAAATAATCCTTTACGTCGATGAGGCCCACGCCTTCGGAGTGGAAGGCGCAAGCGGACTCGGACTTGTAAATGAGATCGACACCACTAAGGAAGTAGATGTCATCGTGGGTACTTTCGGTAAAGCCTGCGCTTCGATGGGCGCCTTCTGCGCCGTAAGTCCCACACTCAAAAACTATCTGCTCAACCGCGCCCGAAGTTTCATATTTTCTACCGCTCTCCCACCTGTCACTGCAGCATGGACTCTCTTTATTATCAACAAGATAGTAGAGATGGACGAGCGCCGGGAGCACCTGCGCGACCTCAGCAGTATCCTCTCCGACGGCATCAACGCTCTCCTGCCCGACTCGGCACTTTCGCCGAGCCATATCGCACCGGTAATAGTTGGTTCGCCCGCAAAAGCCGTTGAGCTCTCTCAAAGATTAATTGAACGAAATTATAAAGTATTACCCATCCGCGTCCCCACCGTGCCACCGGGCACTGACCGCTTGCGCGTAAGCCTCTCGGCCTCGCTTAGCCGAGTCGACGTGGAGGGTTTTATCAAAGCACTTGCCACCGTGTTATGATACAGCACTTTATATCCCGGCCACACCAATCACGCCTTATCATGATTTTTCTTGGTTGGGCTATGGATTTCCGTCCCTTTGAGTCACTTCGAGCCGAGGGCTACGACATCATGCTCCTATGGGATTACTGCTGCGACACCTTTGACCGCTCTACTCTTGAAGGGTATGATGAAATAGTCGTAATGGCTTGGTCATTCGGAGTGCCGGCGGCGGCAAAATTCATTTCTGAAAATACAGGACTTCCCATCACCTCCCGCATAGCCTTTAATGGCACTCAGCATCCCGTTGACGATGCCTTAGGTATTCCCCAAGCGGTATTCTCGGCTACGCTTGACAATCTTTCAGCCGACTCGCTGCCGAAATTTTATCGACGGGTGGCCGGCTCGGGTACTACGTTCCGAGATTTCATGAGCCGGGCACCTCAAAGAGATATTGAATCGTTGCGCAAGGAGCTGACAACCATTGCAGAGCGAACCGACACCGTAATCCACTGGGATATAGCCTATATAGGGAAGAATGACCTCATTATCCCCCCGGCAAATCAGCTTAAAGCATGGCGCAATGAGGCGGCGAGAACAGTCGTGACCGACTCGTCACACCTGCCCGATTTTTCCGAAATCATAAGGCAGATTCTTACTGATAAATCGCTTGTAGCAGAGCGGTTTGGCCGGGCGATGTCGAGCTACGACCGTAATGCCGAGGTGCAACACACCGTGGCGCGACGACTTGTGGAAATGTGGAATCCCGCTGCAGAGGAGCATCCTGATATAATTGAAATAGGATGCGGCACTGGATTCTCTACTCGATTGTATCTCAAGAAAATATCACCTCGGAGCCTGCAGCTCTGGGACCTGGTACTCTCGCCCGATCTTCCCGCGGAGGCCGAAAAAGTGGCATGTGATGCCGAGGCCCGCCTCTTTGTTACGCCCGCTGACTCGGCCGACGTGATTTTCAGCAGTTCGACCGTGCAGTGGTTCAACTCCCTCCCGGCGTTCTTCCGAAACGTGGCAAGAGTACTCAGGAAAGGGGGGCGCCTTGTGATGTCGACCTTCGGACCTGACAACTTCCGCGAACTCCACTCTATTCTCGGCACCGGCTCAGGCTACCTTTCAGCCCTTGAAATCGCTTCACTTCTCCCTGACACACTGAAAGTTACTGCGAGCCGTGAAGAAATAATCACGATGTCGTTTCCCGACACCGCGACCTTGCTCCGCCACATAAGTCTTACAGGCGTAAATGCCTTGAACCGAACCACCTCTCCCGCCGCCACCCGCTCGCTGCTTCGCGACTATCCTCGCTCAGCCGACGGGTCAGCAGCGCTCACTTATCATCCTATCTATTTAATTATCACGCGAATATGAACAACGTATACTTCATATCAGGCATCGACACCGATGCCGGCAAGAGTTATGTCACCGGATACATAGCCCGCCGACTCATGGAAGAAGGGAAAACGGTTATCACCCAGAAGTTTATCCAGACGGGAAATGAGAATTACTCCGAAGATATAGAGCGACATCGCAAGATAATGGGTGTGGAGATGTATCCCGAGGACATAGACCACACCACCGCTCCGGTCATTTTCTCCTACCCCGCCTCGGCCCAACTTGCAGCTCGCATCGACGGCCGCGAAATAGACCTCGATGTGATAGATGCTGCCACCACCCTACTCGCCTCCCGCTATGATATAGTGCTCGTGGAAGGGGCGGGTGGACTCATGGTGCCTATAACCGACACATTCCTTACCATCGACTACATCTCGTCGCGACGGCTCCCGGTGATTCTTGTCACCAACGGCGTACTCGGCTCTATCAACCACACCATACTCTCGCTTGAAGCCCTCGCATCGCGAGGAATACAGGTGGCAGCTGTAGCTTACAATACATATTTCGATACCGATGCCGTGATTGCCGACGATACCCGCTCGTTTATCGCCCGCTATCTTGAGCGAAACTTTCCCGATACGGTATTCTTTTCTGTTCCCAAATGTTAAATTTTACTTAACACTACGCTTTTTTCGCACTTTCATTAACCTCATTCTGTCTAAATCAATTAATTTTGTAAATAAATACTGACGGAAATGAGTAGTGAGAATTACAGTATAGCCATCTCCAAAGAGCAACTTGCCGGGCTTCCGCTCGTCGAGTTTCCCGGTGCTATCACTGTGCTTGAGACGATGCCCGATGCCTTGTCGGCTCTCCGATTTCTCAATACCCAGCCCATAGTGGGTTTCGACACCGAGACCAAGCCTAATTTCCGAAAGGGCCAGTGCAACACCGTGTCGCTCATTCAGATTTCCACGGCCGACCATTCATTTCTCTTCCGCCTCAACAAGCTCGGATTTTTTGAGGAAATGAAGAAATTCCTTGAATGTGAGACCACTACGAAAGTAGGACTTTCGCTCAAGGATGATTTTCACGTGCTTCACCGCCTCTCGCCATTCGAGCCGGGTGGATTCATTGACTTACAGGAAATGGTAAAGCACTATGATATAGCTGATTCGAGTCTGCAAAAAGTGTATGGTATCATCTTCAACGGCCGCATCTCCAAGAGCAAGCGCCTGAGCAACTGGGAAGCGCCGTCGCTTAGCGAGAGCCAGCAGATATATGCTTCTATCGACGCTTGGGCCTGCCTGAAAATATATCACTATCTCCACACCGGGCAGTTTAACCCGGCCGACTCTCCTTACAAAGTCTATCCCGACGAAAATACCTGAAACTACCTTACATATTTTACTTCTTTTTACCTTAAGTCCTACAGAAATTTTCACTCACCATGAAAATTAAATTGTCAACCCTCATACCCATTCTCCTGCTTATCTACCTCACGGTGATGAGCTACATTGGTTACCCCGAATTCGAGCACGGCAATTACCTGTACTATTTCGGAGTGATCGGCGTGACACTCGTAATCATATTCCTGGTCCACGTATACCTGAAGAAGCGCGAGGACCTGCGCGAGGAACGCTTGCGCCGTCAGCGCCTCAGAGAACAATAATCTTGGCGATTAGCCTGATATTTCGTAACTTTGCGGCATGAAAACGTCGCTGTTCTTAGCCCGCCGCATAAGTCTGCAACCCGAGTCGGGGCGCCTGTCAACAGGCGTCGCTATCGCTATTGCCGGTGTGGCGCTCGCGCTGGCGGTAATGCTCGTTTCCATATCCGTGATGCTCGGCTTCAAGCAGCAGATACGCAGCCGATTGCTTGCTTTTCAGGCGCCGCTTACGGTGAAGGCACTCCATGCCCCTGACGACCGCTCGACCCGAGGCATAGAGTTCACCCCCACCCTCACGGATGAAATCACATCTGTAATACCTTCAGGAGCTGAGATTTACCCCATTGCCTCAGTGCCGGCGATATTGAAAACTGACAGCCAATTTTCGGGCGTGATGGTCAAGGGTATAACCTCCGACAATCCGCTTCACCTCATCAAGTCACACCTCGTGGAGGGTGAATTTCCCGACTTTTCCGCCGACTCAACCCGCTATCACATAGCCATTTCGCGCACACTTGCTTCACACCTTGGCACTCGCGCGGGCGAAAGTATCTATGCTTACTTTACCGACTCGCGTGTACCTCGCGCCCGCAAGCTGAAAATCGCTGCGGTATTCGATACACACTTCACTGATTTTGACAAGGCTCTCGTATTCGGCAATATCTCGATGGTGCAGCATCTGGCCGGTGCCGACTCGCTCTACGCCACTTCGGTGGAAGTATATCCGGCGACCGGTGATGAAGGGTTGGATAAGTTGCAGCACGACCTCTCGGCTCGGCTCGTCAACGCCAACTATTCCGCCATCATCCCCGATTTCCTCACCGTGACAAGCATCCACTCCACGGCCGCTCAATACTTCAACTGGCTTGCGCTACTCGACACAAATGTAGTGGTAATCCTCTTGATAATGATGCTCGTCTCCGGTCTCACCCTGATTTCGAGCCTCTTCATCATAGTGCTTGAACGCGTGAATATGATAGGCATACTTAAGGCCATGGGAGCGACTGACTCGCTTGTAAGACAGGTGTTTATCCTTGTTACGCTTCGCCTCGTGCTGATGGGTCTGGCCATAGGCGACGGCATCGCGCTCGTGGTGCTCGCGCTCCAGAAATACCTCGGATTTATCCCGCTCGACCCCGAAGCCTACTATCTCGATTCAGTGCCGGTTGACCTCTCGGCTTGGTGGATATTGGCCGTAAACGCCGGCGTAGTAATCATATCGGCACTCGTGCTCATCCTCCCCTCGCGCATCATCTCCTCCATCTCCCCCGCCACAGCCATCAGATATGAATAGCAGTTACATTGCCGTGGCAAAAGTGGCACGAAATCATATTCTGACGGTAATTTTATTAACTTTGCAAGAAAAAGATACTTTGACATGAAAAAATACCTGCTCCTTCTTGCCGCCATCGTAGCCATGACCGTAGCGTCATGCTCAAAAGGCGGTAAAATCACAAGCGATCCCATCGACGGAACACATTGCCTCACCGTCAACAAGGCGCTCGAAGATGCCGCTTCAATTGTCGATTCCATAGTGGAAATAAAGGGCAAATGCGTGCATATCTGTGACTACTCAGCCTATACAGCCTATATCATGGGAGCCGACTCAGTGCTCCTGCGATGCACCGCAACTCCGGCGATCGGCGGTTCGTTTCCTGACAGCCTTGAAAATAAGACGGTAATATTCCACGGCATGTTCCGTGACCAGCACCTCAATATCGAGGGTGTGCATAATCTCGACGAGCAGTACCGCATGCACGTGCAGATTCTCCGCGACTACAATCTCGACGATGACTCGCAGATGCTCGACTCACACCGCCGCTGCGAATACGAGCGTAAATTTCGCGGACAGGAGGGTGTGACCTACTTCCAGGAGTCGACCGAGGACTATCGTCACCGTATAGAGAAGCGCACTGCTGAAGAAGGGAAAGACTATATCACCTTCTATTATATCGAAGTAACCTCTTATGAAATAGTGGACTAAAGCTATGATAGAGCAGAACAGCAACTGGTGGACAGCACCCGCCGAGGCCGACAACGGGCGACTCATAATGGTATCAGGTCGCACTGACGTGGAAAAATTCCGCTCCAATCCCCGCTTCAATATCCGCGTGGAAGTGGCATGGCCTTACGAAGGCGATGCCTCGGGAATGCCCGGCGATGAGCTCTCGCGCCTTATGGAGCAAGTGCAGAATGCCCTGCAGGAGGCGTTTCGCAAAGACCCTGTGGCCGTGCTTACGGGAGTGTTCACGGGCGACAACGAGCGCACATGGGTATTCTACACCCTCAGCACCCACATTTTCGGCAGGAAGCTCAACGAAGCGCTCGCCGACTTACCCCTGCTCCCGCTGAAGATTTCGGCCGAAAACGATCCGGAGTGGCTCGCTTACGACGAAATGAATCAATGCCGCATCAACTGATTTCAAGTAAGTTACGATGATAAATTCACTCTTGCAATATATCACGTGGGACGTGAGTCCCTTTCTTTACGACGGATTCATTCAAGTGCGATGGTACAGCCTCGCATTCATGATAGGCTTCATCATCGGCTATGAGATCGAAGCCCGCATCTTCAAGCATGAAGGCGCGCCCGAGAGTTGGCTGAGCGTATTGCTCATCTGGACAGTCTTGGGCACCATTATCGGCGCCCGTCTCGGTCACGTTTTTTTCTATGAATGGGACTATTACAAGGCTCATCCCATGTCGATTCTCTACGTATGGGAAGGGGGGCTTGCCAGCCACGGCGGCACGATAGGCGTGATGATAGGGGTATTTTGCTTCTCATGGTTCACTGCCAAGAAAAATCCGCTCTGGACATTTGACCGTCTCGTCATACCCATCGCCCTGGTAGGCGGGTTGATACGACTCGGCAATCTCATGAACTCCGAGATCTTCGGCCACGCCACTGATCTGCCTTGGGGCTTCATGTTTGTGCGCTCGCGCGAGTGGCACGCACTTTACGAAGGGATGGCATGTCATCCCACCCAACTTTACGAAGCCGCATGTTACTTCGCCCTCTTCGCGCTGCTGATGTGGATGTATTGGAAGAAAAACGCCGAGTGCCGCCCCGGACTGATTTTCGGAGTGTTTTTCATAGGCATATTCCTCCCCCGTTTCCTCATAGAATTTATAAAGAACGACCAGGTGGCATTTGAATCCACCATGACGCTCAACATGGGTCAGTGGCTCAGTATTCCGTTCATTCTCATAGGAATAGGTCTGGTAATCTACGCCATGAGCCGCCCGAAGGTGCATATAGATTTCCCCAACAAATTTGCCGAGGAATTACCCAAGAAAAAATAAGTGAGTTACTTCACTGTCAAGTCATTCAGAGTCGGTAGAGTCATCTGCCGGCTCTGACTTTTCTTCTTCCGGCTCCGGCTTTTCTTCAGTCGCTTCCACCTTTGCGGCCTTGCGGCGGCGGAATGGATTAAGAAATTCAAGCCAGTTGTCAAAGTCTCGCTTAAACACCACGCCCACGCCCTGCGTTGTGAGCGCACTTTTCAGGTAATAATTCTGGTCGTTGTAGCGGTTATAAGCCTTGAGCGAGATAGTACCTGTGCGGTTAAGCAGGTAACGGATATCGAAGTCGCCGATGAAGCTGTTGTTATTCAGCGACTTATCGCGATAGCCGAAGTTTCCGTTGAGCAGCAGGCGGTTATTGAGCAAGTGAGATGAGAGCGCCACATCCACCTCCACGTCAGAGAAATCGCCGCGGTCACTACGGAAGTTAGGCGCGATACTCCACTTGTCGCTCAGCTGCCCGAGCATCGACGAGAGTTGTGACGAGATAGTCGACGACGCCACCGATACGAGTTCATTGCCTCGCGTAGCATTCATATAATCAGGCGTATAGAAGCGATTCAGAGCGAGGAGGTATATAATCTGGCGATTCATCATCTCCTCGGTGGATACGATAGAGCGCACCTTGCGATCAACATCGCGGGTGAGAGTGGGAAATTCGAGGTCAAAGGCTATATCAGGCTGGCGCATGTCGCCCGTGACAAGAAGCACGGCATTTACAGGCACATTCGTGCGGTTGAGTTCCTTGTCCTGACTGAAGGATTCGTCGAGGTCAGTAAGATTGGCATTGACGGTATACGTGGCCTTCAAATCAAGCTGGGCGGCATCTGGATTACCGTTGAATTTTATCATACTGCCATCGACCAGCGCAAAATCCTTGATGATAATATCCTGAAGGGTAAAGTTGTAGCTTCCGCGATTGATCTTATAGTTACCGAAAATCTTGAAATCGCCCGTAGAGGCATAGTTCATGCGCATGTGCCCCTCACCCACGGCACTGATCTTATCGCCGCTCGTGGGGTCCATGATGATATTAAGGGTAGCTGCGGGAGTGACATCGAGGTTGAAATCGAGCACATACTCCGTGGGCGGTCCCTCCTCTTCCTGAGTACGACGGTTGCGCAAGTCCTGAATTATGAGCGGCAGGGGATTGAGAGCCGCGATGGAATCCTTGCGGGCCTTGTCGCGGTCATGAAATGTGATGAAGTCATATTCTTCAGCGCTCTCCGAGTCATCGAGCTTGAGGGTAAACGCTGTTTTGGGTGCGGTGGCGATGTTGACACCTATATTAATCATGCCCGGAATGCCACGCAAAGTCACCCCGCCCGAACCAAACACGCGGCCAAACCACGGGTCGGTAGTCATGCGCTCGCTTATGTCGTAGCAAAGAAGGTCGCGCGCATCGGTGACATTGAATCTGAACGAGGCATCGTGGAAGTTGTTGTGGGTCAGTTCGCCGGAGAGAACCGCAGTATTGTCATATTTGTCGCGGAGTACTATGTCATTGAACCCTATCCTGCCGGGAACGATATGGACTGAGTCGCGCGTCACGGTGTACTCGGTATTGGTAAACTTAATGAGCAGGCTGAAATTTTCGGCCAGAAGGTCGCCTGAGAGATTGATGTCATGGAAAGTACCAAAGAGCCGCGCGTGACCCGAGGCATTACCCTTCACATCGCTCGCGAAAGCATCCATAAACGGAGCTAAAAATCCCACCGGCAACTCCTTGGCGTCGATATTGAAGTCAAGCTCTGAAGCAATGGGGCGTATTTCGCCGTCAACGTAAGAATGTAGACCCTTACGTCCGGTAATATCGGCATAAATCGAAATACCCTGAGTCTCGGGAATCCAGCGGCTCTTGAGCACAGCATCGCCCAATCGGCCACCGTTGTAGCTGAAATCCTTGACGTTGAGTTGGGGCGTGAAAAGGGTGCGCGAATCCTGAAGGAGCTGCGACGCATAGAAATCACCCGTCGCAATACCACCAAACGTGACATGGTTAATACCCAGTGTCTCAAATACATATCCGAGATCAATATTGCGGAGCTTGACGGTGAGCATATCAGTGGAATCGGGCGAGACTATACCGTTGACGGCAAGCTCCTGACCGCTTCGGCCAATGTGGAAATTATCGACGGCGATGCGTCCGGGCGTCAGCGAAACTCGCGACGGATTTACCTGCCACACCGTATCGTTGAACACTATGCGCGAATCCTTTACGTCAAACTGCGCGCAGAGCGGCAACTCGTCGTGCAGCGAATCGCGATAAATCTGCGCACCCAGCCTCAGCGCACCGTCGTAAGAGGCCGGAGCATCGATGTGCCACGAGAGAGCTGTAAGAAGATTGTCGATGCCACCGTGAGAGTTAAGGGATAGTGTCATGGGGCCATACTTCGAGGGCATGGTGGTCGACGCCACGAGCAGCGACCTCTCCTCAGCGGCATCGAGTATGGCGGCTAACGATGTGTTTTCTATCAGCTTACCCTTCTGCCACAGATAAGGAGCCTGAAGGTTGACATCAATCTTTTGGTCGGCTCCGCTTACCGCGCCCCACACTCGCGCTTCACTTATAAACTCCACCGGAATCTTAAAGTAACGGCAAAGAGCGGTGTCAGGATTAAGCGTGAAACTAAATCCGAGCTCACCTCTGCTCTCAGGCTCCGAGGCATGTATAATCCCATGAGCAAGAGCAGGGTACAGACTTTGGAAAATATTTTTCACCACGGGCACGACAGCCGTGGGGGAAAGTTCGCCCGAGATATTTCCGCGCATAAAATCGCTTGTGAGGTTGAGCGACGCCAGACTGTCGGAGCGCACGAGAGTAGTGGAAATATGATCGACATGGACCCGTCGACCACGCTCGGCATCAGCCAAATAGATGTCGCTGAGTTTTACGATACCTTCCAGATTATCAGGATTGCTGCCGGTAATGTCAGCCACGAGGGTCATGCCGCATGTCGATGTGGAAAGGATGCCGTGCGGGATTAAAGCCGAGAGGTCGATATTGTCAAACTGACCCACGAGTTTTACCACCGGGTCGTCACCCGACAGATCACAGTCAGCGCTCAGGCGCGTACCGAAATCCACATCGGTGGAAGCGACGTCGGCCGTAATGCGCGCGGCCGCCATGCGAGCATCTACGGTAAGGCCTGAAATCAGGTGACCGTTGATTCCGATATTAGAAAACGATGCCTCAACGTTACCCTCGGTAGCGAATCCTGCAAGAGCTACATTACCCTCAATCTTTCCCGAGACATGGCTGAGATTGACCGACGGTGACGCTAAGATTACATCGGGAGAAAGGTCGGCAAACGATACCGTCCCATCTATCATGTTCACATTCTTACCGGCCGCCTTGGCATAATCGGCCACTATGTCTATGGTGCCCGCCTCGCACGAAACCGAGCCGTCAAACCCGGCGGCAAGTGGCGAAGGAGAAAGTGATGCACGCCCGTATACATCCACCGTTCCGGCCCGCTCGACTATCTGTCGGGCTTTATCGCTCATGTGAGCAAAAGCATCAATCACCGAAGTGGTAAACTCAGGAGCGGCGACGAGGTTAAGGCGGTCAAGTTCGATATGCATGTTGCGTGCACCTGCGGGAATATCGTAAAGCGATCCTGAAGCAGTGAGCGACAAGCTGCCGTCGCGGTCTTCGAGCGACAGTCGCTTCAATCTTATATCGTCAAGCTGCCCGTCGGCCTCCAGAGTAAAGTCCATATCCCTATCAATAGCAGCTAATTGCGGAAGAAAAGCCGAGAAATCCGAGGGCCGAATCACTGTGCCCGGAAGCGTGGACAGTTCCACTTCCACCGCTCCCATATCCACACCGGTCATGTTCATCAGAGGGAGGTTGCTTGACAGCGTGGAAAGCAAAAGGCGCGACGACCCGGTGTCGAGACGGAAATCATTGATACTCGTACCGGAATCATCTGTGCGGAAATTAAATCGGAGATTGGAGACGGCAAGCCCGCTGCGCTCCTCTACCGCAAATCGCTTTACCTCGATGTCAAGCGACTTGGAAGTTATTTCAGGAATGGTCACGTCAGCGCGGAATCCGTGAAGTGATATGTGATTTTTATCAAACCGGCTATTATCCGCCACCGGCTCGCTGAGCACATCATAACTCATCGAGCCCTGACGTATTACGATGGTGTTGACGGCAAGCTCAAACTGCTTCTTCGGTCCATCATCCTTTCCTTTAAGTCGGGCTATAATCGGCGCAACATTCAGCGGTGAGGAGGTGGAATCGCGATAGATATTGACTTTGAAATCTATAAGTTCGGTATACGACACCACCACTCTGCCATGAAGCATGAGGTCAGTAAGCGAAATACCGGCACCCAAGTGTCCCACCCTGAGGGCCTCTACACCGGCCGAATCACGTACCACGGCATCGTTCACGGTCACGCGATTGAACGGTGCTATGTGCACGCGCCCTATTTCGACCGGGGTGCCGAGCAGTCCGGTCAACTCCCGCTGCGCCACATCGCGAATCTCACGCTGCACCCCCGGAATCGAGAGCACCACATAAAGCGTGACCGCTGCTACCGGAATCACCAGCAGCAGCGATACGAATACAAATCGCAGAAATTTGTAGAGCAGCTTCACTTAACGTCCTCTTACATATACTTGGCCACAAGCGCAGGCAGGTCGCCGAGGTCAGTGACACGCTCTACCACGTCGCCGTTGCGGTTGAGAATAAATACCGTGGGTATGGAGCCTACGTTGTAATCCAGGAGCACCTGAGTGCTGTTGTGGGCGTCGTTGATTACGGTGACCCAGGGAAGATTGTCGGCAACGCGTTTCCAGTTATATTCATCATCGTCGAGCGCTACCTGATAGATTTCAAGTCCGGCTCCGTGATACTTCTCGTAGAGCGAATTGAGCATCACGTTGAAAGCGGGCGACTCTTCGGCGAGATAAGATGTAAAGTTGAGAATCACCACTTTACCTTCCGAAGAAAGGTCGTTGAGCGAGCGGCGCACTCCGGTATTATCGTAGAGATTGATTTCCGGGGCGCTGATTTCATTGGCAACCATGGCAGTACCACCCTCGCCTGCCGCGCGACGGCTGCTGAGGTAGAGGCGCTTGAGATAGGCCGAGCGCGGGTCAGCGGGACGCTGCTCGTTATAAGCATTGGCCACCGCTCCTATCACCCTGAGGTCTTTCTTCACGGAGGGATCAAAAATGGGTTTGCCGGCCATCTTGCGGTTAATCACATAATAAGAAGTAATCGAGGCGGGGTCGGTAAGAATCAGTCGGGCAAGTGCCGTCTTTTTCTCTGCATCGGGAAGGTTCAGGACAATGATAGAATCAGCCTTCATCATCATGTCGGCCTGTGAAGTACCCGATAGGATGTATCGGTCACCGTCGCGGCTCACCGTCACTGTCTCAATGCTGTCGATAGGAAAGTATACGGTGACATTGTCGTTGCGCAGGCGATATACGTCGGGATAGCCTTGCGCCTCGTGGGAGAAAGAGAAGTTTCCGCCGTCGCTTACCTTCACTGAATCAAGCAGATACCAGCGACCATTATCGCTCGCCTCCACAGCTATCATATTACCCGCTTCCGGGTCAAGATTACCTTTTACGGTCCATTTATTATCGTGGCCGCAACTGCCCAGCATCATAGCGCCGGCGGTGATAGCCACTGAAAGTATTCTGAAATTGTTCATAATTCTTTTGTGATACTATATAAATATGTGTACAAAATTACTCAATTTTTTTGAACGTACTGCGAGGATGGTCTATTATTTTTTTGTCATCTCGATATAAATGACTACATTTGTAAACGTTTCACCTCCGTAATCATCATTCAACAGTGAAGACTCTTAATATCATTAAAAACGATCCGTGGCTTAAGCCGTTTGCTGAAGCCATCAACGGACGCTACAACGACGCCGTCAACAAAGAGGCAGATCTGACCTCGGAAGCCGGCACGCTGTCCAACTTTGCCAATGCTCACAACTACTTCGGCCTCCACTCTACGCCCGATGGCGGCTGGGTGTTCCGTGAATGGGCACCTAACGCTACCGAAATCAACCTCATAGGTGACTTCTCGAAGTGGAAAGTGATGAAGAAATATGCCCTGAAGCGCCGTCCCGGCGGAGTGTGGGAAATCAAGCTTAAACCCTCCGACATGCACCACGGCGACCTCTACAAGATGCTCGTGAACTGGGACGGCGGCAGCGGCGAGCGCATCCCAGCCTACGCTACCCGCGTGGTGCAGGACGAGAATACCAAGGTATTTTCGGCACAGGTGTGGCAGCCCGAGACTGCTTATAAATGGAATGTAAAGAAGTTCCGCCCCAATACCCGCCCGCTTCTCATCTACGAGTGCCACATAGGCATGGCTCAGCAGAAAGAGGGCGTGGGTACTTATACCGAGTTCCGCGACCTGGTGCTCCCCCGCATCGCTGCTGACGGCTATAACGCTATCCAGATTATGGCTATTCAGGAGCATCCCTACTACGGATCATTCGGCTATCACGTGTCGAGCTTCTACGCCGCTTCATCGCGCTTCGGCACCCCCGAGGAGCTTAAGTCGCTCATCGACCGCGCCCATGAGTTGGGAATCGCAGTGATCATGGATATAGTTCACAGCCATGCCGTGAAAAATGAAGTGGAAGGTCTGGGCCGGCTCGACGGCAGTCCTGACCTGTATTTCTACGGCGACGGCCGCCGCGAGCACCCGGCATGGGACTCACTGTGCTTTGACTATGGTAAAAACGAAGTGCTCCACTTCCTTCTGAGCAACTGCAAGTACTGGATGGAAGAGTACAAATTTGACGGCTTCCGCTTCGACGGCGTCACCTCGATGCTTTACTACAACCACGGACTGGGTCAGGCGTTCGGTTCTTACGACGATTACTACAACGGCGGACAGGACACCAATGCCATCACATATCTCACCCTTGCCAACAAGCTCATCCACGAGATAAACCGCAATGCAATCACCATAGCCGAGGAAATGAGCGGTATGCCCGGACTGGCAGTGCCCGTGCGCGACGGCGGTATAGGTTTTGACTACCGCATGGCCATGGGTATCCCCGACTACTGGATAAAGATGCTCAAGGAGAAGAAGGACGAAGACTGGCATCCCACATCTATATTCTGGGAACTCACCAATCGCCGCTCCGACGAAAAGACCATCTCTTACGTAGAGAGTCACGACCAGGCTCTGGTGGGCGATAAGACCGTGATATTCCGCCTTATCGACAAGGAAATGTACTGGCACATGATGAAGGATGACGATAATATGACCGTAGCCCGCGGTATCGCACTCCACAAGATGATACGCCTCGTGACGGCAGCTACCATCAATGGCGGCTATCTCAACTTCATGGGCAATGAATTCGGCCACCCCGAGTGGATCGACTTCCCGCGCGAAGGCAACGGCTGGAGCTACAAGTATGCCCGCCGCCAGTGGGACCTCGTTGACCGTCAAGAGCTTAAGTACATCTATCTCAATGACTTTGACAACGCTATGATCCACCTCCTCTCAGGTCAATACAACTTCCAGGCCACGCCCGTGGTGAAGCTCTGGGAAAAGGACTCGGATCAGGTGCTTGCATTCATGCGAGGTGATCTGGTATTTGTGTTCAACTTCAGCCCCTCGCAGTCGTTTACCGACTATGGTATCCTCGCCCCGGCCGGTGAATATGACGTGGTGCTGTCGACCGACAATCCCGCATTCGGCGGCTACGGCAATATCGACGAAACCGTATCGCACCTCACTCTCACTGATCCTCTCTTCGCCCCCACCGGACGCGAATGGCTCAAACTCTACATGCCCTCGCGCTCGGCTATGGTGCTCAAGCTCCGTCGCCCCGCGCCCATGGAGAAGAAAGAAAAGAAGACTACAAAGAAATAATCATGGCAGCTCCGTTTGCAATTTCTGAAGTATATAAAGCAGCTCAGGTGTTGCGCAATGTTGCGCGACACCCGAGCCTCATAAGCGTGCCGCGCATCAACCCCGATGTAAACCTTTTCATCAAGCCCGAGTGCCTCCAGCACACGGGTTCGTTTAAGTTACGCGGTGCCTATTATAAAATCTCACAGCTCTCTGACGAGGAAAAGGCGCGTGGCGTGATAGCCTGCTCAGCCGGCAATCATGCTCAGGGCGTGGCCAAGGGCGCTACTGACAATGGTATACGCTCCATAATCTGTCTGCCCGCCGGCGCTCCGTTGTCAAAAGTCGAGGCTACTCGCCGTCTGGGCGCCGAGGTGGTGCTCGTGCCGGGCGTGTATGACGACGCTTATAAAAAAGCTCTTGAATTACGCGACGAGCACGGTTATACTTTCGTCCACCCGTTTGACGACCCGCTCGTTATAGCCGGTCAGGGCACGGTGGCTCTCGAAATACTTGAAGAGATGCCCGACGTGGAGGCTGTGGTGGTGCCTGTAGGTGGCGGCGGACTCATTTCCGGTATCGCGTTTACCCTCAAGGCTCTGAAGCCTGAAGTAAAGGTATACGGAGTGCAGGCTCAGGGTGCCCCTTCGATGGTGGAATCGCTTCGCGATGACAAGCGCGTGACTCTTCCTGCGGTGTCGACCATTGCCGACGGTATCTCGGTAAAAGAGCCCGGCGAAAATACCTTTGCGATGTGCAAGGAGTATGTGGATGAGATAGTTACCGTAACCGAAGACGAAATTGCCGCTGCTATTCTCGCGCTGATCGAGCAGCAGAAACTCGTGTCGGAAGGCGCCGGCGCTGTATCGGTAGCAGCGGTAATGTTTAACAAGGTGCCTGTCAAGGGTAAGAAGACAGTGGCTGTGGTGTCGGGTGGCAATATCGACGTAAATATCCTCAATCGCGTGATTACCCGCGGATTGGTCAAGAGCGGTCGCGACTGCACAATCACAATCGACCTTTCCGACAAGCCGGGAGAACTCTCGGGTGTATGTGCCGTGCTGGGTGCCAATGGTGCCAACATTCTCTCGGTAGTGCATGAACGCAATACTGACCGCTCGGCCATCAACGACTGCCTGCTCCGCGTGGAAATCGAGACCCGTAACCACGAGCATATCAAGGAAATACACAAGGCACTCGCTGAAGCCGGTTATACAGTAATCTGATGGAAATCAGCGTCACGCAGTCACAGTCAGTTTCGCTTGCTACCGACAAGAGACCCGCGGCCCGATGCCGCAGGCCGTCGGCAAAGGAGCTGTGTGAGTTTCTGTCGCAGTACAGCGCACTTCTGATAGGCTGCGGCGCCACATGTATACGATTGGTTCACAACATCGACCGTATCGGTGACACCTTCGGCATGAAGATAGTGAGCTACATCATGCCCCGCCACATAAGCATGTCGGTAATCGACAATACCACCGGCGACAGCGTGACGATGGTGGTGGAGACGGCCAAAACTCCGGTAAGTTTCTACGTCAATACCCGACTGAGCGAACTCAGTTGGGAGATTGCCGACGGACGAATAGACTTTGACGAGGCGCTCCATCGTTTCCACCATATTGCTACCTGTGACCATCAAAACGGCTGGATTCTCCTGCTACTCGTGGCGATTGCCAATGCCTCGTTCTGCCGGTTGTTTGGGGGCGACATCGTGGCAATGTCGATAGTGGCCTTAGCCACGGCTGCCGGATACCGCATGAAGCAGATTCTTCTCTCGCATAAGGTGGATTCATGGGTTATGGTCATGATATGCTCGCTTATTTCATCGGTCATAGGAGCCTCGTGTGAAGTATTTGATTTAGGCACCACTCCTCATATCGCCTTGGCTACCAGTGTGCTATATCTCGTGCCCGGAATACCTTTCCTCAACTCGTTCAGCGACATGATCTACCGTCACTACATCTGCGCCCTGTCACGCTTCATTGATGCGGCGGTGTTGACGGCATGTCTCTCGATAGGTCTGTGTGCCGGAATGTTGCTGACCGGGACGGGAATGTTTTAAATCGCAATCATTATGTGGCAATCATTTATACAAGACGCATTTTTCGCAGCCCTCGCCGCCACCGGGTTTGCAGCCATAAGCCGCCCGCCCGTGAGGCTGTATGCCTACTGCGCAATCATCGCAGCCGTGGGTCACTCATGCCGGTTCTTGCTCCTCAATGCACTTCACTGCCATATCGCAGCCGCCTCGCTCATAGCCTCATTTATTGTGGGACTTCTTGCGGTGGCCTTCTGCCGACGCGCCCACACTCCTCCTGAAGCATGTCTGTTCCCGGCCCTCCTCCCCATGATACCGGGAATCTACGCCTACAAGGCATTCGGGGCGATGGCTCTGAGCGTAATTTACTCAGGCACAGAGCGCTTTGACCACTACTTCTCGCTGCTTGCCGATAATGGCTTGACCTGCATCTGTATACTGATATGTATGGTTATAGGCGGCACGATTCCCATATTCATGTTCAAGAAAATATCTTTTCAAGCCACGAGATAACTATTTTTTCACCACATTTATAATAATAGGAAATATTCGGCGTTAAAATTAATGAAACATTGTGTCATCACTACAGGTGCCGCAACGCTTCATCCGACGATAGAATTTTCATAATAAACCATTATTTTCAGCATGAAATTGCACTCCGTTCTGGCCTCTCTCATACTCCTGCTTGCACTTTCAGCCTGCAGTTCACATAAATCCATGCTTCCTTATTTCAGGGATCTCCCCGGCGAACAAGGCACACTTGAGACTATCAGCTATCTGCCTACGGTGCAACCTGATGATGAGCTGTTTATATCAGTCTCGGCTTACAATATGGCAGCCGTAGCTCCATATCAGACCCCTCTGGGCAACCCTGCTTCACGCGAAGATGTGCTCCGTCCCTCTTCACCCCAATTCCTTACTTATATCGTTGACAGCAAGGGCGATATTGATTTCCCCGTGCTCGGAAAGATTCATGTGGAAGGTCTCACTACGGAGCAGGTAGCTGATTTGCTTACCAAAGATATTTCAAAGGATGTGCAGGATCCTCTCGTAAGGGTCGAACTTATCAATTTCAAGGTAGTGGTGGCCGGCGAAGTTGCCAAACCCGCCTCCATCAAAGTGCCCAACAGCCGCATGACTATCCTTGAGGCCATTTCCGAAGCCGGTGACCTTACTCCTTACGGAAGTCGCGACAATGTGCTGGTGATACGCGAGGAAAACGGTAAGCGCACCTACGCCCGCGTGGACCTCTCGTCAAAGGATCTTCTCAACTCGCCTTACTATTATCTGAAACAGAACGACTACATTTATATAGAGCCCAACCAAGTGCGCGAAGCCAACGCCCGATATAATCAGGACAATGCTTACAAGCTCCAGGTTACTTCTACTGTGGTAAGTGCAGCATCAGTTATCGCTTCGCTGGTTATCGCTCTCACCGTCAAATAATTAGGATTCCCACATAAGATTCTCTACCCTAAGTCATGTCACAAGCCAAAAAGAATCGCGCTGATTTTATCAATTTCCGACATCTCTTCTCTACATATCTTTCCCACTGGTACCTGTTTGCAATTTCAATAGTTGTATTCGGGGCTTTGGGCTATATGTACTCCCGCACTAAAAATCCCGTCTACGACGTGAGAGCCAATGTGTTGATTCAGGAAGAAGGCAACAATCTTCTGAGCAACTTCGGCTCGCTGGGCGAGCTCTTCGGGTCAGGTGCTAAAGTCGACGATGAAATCTTCCGCCTGACTTCCCACAGTATATATCGTGACGTGGCTAAAAATCTTGGTATCAACAAGATTCATGTGGTGCGCACCGGTTTCCTTAAGCACGAACTCGCGTATCCCGATTTCCCCGTCGACGTGACTTGTGATCCCTCCATCCCCGATACGTTGGCTACCAACCTTTCATTTAAGATCAAGGTCAATAGCAAGGGGAAGGCTGACGTGACTGTAAGAGCGAAAAAAGATGTGATAGCCGAGGTAAATGATGCTCCCCTGCCCACTACCATTGACACCCCCTACGGACAGTTTACCGTAGTAAAGACCAAGACTTATCCCGAAGGTGAAAGCGTAAAGACTTCGATAGGTTTCAGAGGATACGGCCCAACGGCCGAACTGCTCGCCGATGAGATAGGCAGCGACATTCCTTCACGTAAAGGTAACGTGATCACGCTTTTCCTCAACACGGAAAATCCCGCCTACGGTTGCGCGATGCTCAACGATGTGATCGCAACTTACAATGCCCACGGCATTACCGACAATAATATGCAGACCACCAAGACGCTCGAATTTATCGAAGAGCGTCTGGCTTCCATAGGCAAGGATCTTAACGAAGCTGAAATTAATATCAGGAAGTTTAAGGAAAACAATAGCCTCGTAGCTTTTGAAGTCGAGGCTCAGTTCCAGGCTGAAAAGCGCGGCAAAATTGAGGAGGCTCTTCTTACGGCTCAGACCAACGCCGACATCCTCAAGATGACGCTCGACTTCTTTAAAGATCCCGCCAACAAGTACAGCCTCGTGCCCGTGTCGACCGACGATAAAGCTATCGCCGGGGCGATTTCGGAATACAACACCGTGGTGCTTAAGCGCATAGAGCTTCTCGAAAACGTCGCCCCCGGTAGCCTTACCGTAAAGAGCCTCGAAACTCAGCTCGACGCAATGCGCGAGAATCTACGCCTCTCTCTCCAGCGCACCTACGACAATGCTCTCGTGGCTCTTAACGATTTCAAGAAAGAACATGAAGCCGTAATAGGTCGCATGGGTCAGGCGCCCAATCAGGAATATGAATACGTTGACCTCCGCCGTCAGCAGGAAATCAAGCAGCAGCTTTACCTCTTCCTGCTCCAGCGCAAGGAGGAAACTTCCATCATGCTCGCCAATGCTCTTCCCAAAGGCGTGGTGGTCGACGAAGCCTACGTGCTTTCCGAGCCCGTGAGCATCAACAACAAGATATACATCCTCGTCTTCCTCCTTATCGGTCTGATGATGCCGCCGCTGGGATTGTATCTGCGCAAGATAATCCGCAACCGCTTCGATAGCCGCACTGAAGTGGAAGATGCCCTCACTACTCCCATTCTCGGTGAAATGTGTGCTGACCGCTCCGGTAAGACATTTATCGCCACGGCTGAAAACCACTCGTCGGCCGCCGAGCTCTTCCGCCTTATCCGCAGCAACCTTCTCTTCATGCTCAATAATGCTGATGACAAAGTAGTACTCCTCACCTCCACTACTTCAGGCGAAGGAAAATCATTCATCTCCATCAACCTTGCTGCCTCACTCGCACTCCTGGGTAAGAAAGTGCTCTTAGTGGGTATGGACATCCGCAAGCCCCGCCTTGCCGAGTATATGAATATCTCACCGCGCTTCGGCCTTACCCAATATCTCTCGACCGACACCGTACAGCTGAGCCAGATCATCAATCCCGTGCCCGAAGTCAAGGGCCTCGATGTGATTACTTCCGGTCCCATACCGCCGAATCCTGCCGAATTACTCGCATCGGAAAAAGTCGACAATATGTTCCGCGAGCTGCGCACTATGTATGACTTCATCATCGTCGATACCGCTCCTGTGGGTATGGTCAGCGATACGTTTACTCTCTCGCGCATCAGCGACGCTACTATCTACGTGTGCCGCATCAACTACACTCCGCTCAGCGACCTCAAGTTCATCCAGGATATCTACGATGAAAACCGCCTGAAGAAGCTTTCTGTAGTAGTCAACGGCACCACCACCAAGAAAGCCTACGGTTACGGCTACGGCAACGAACAATAATCTCCCGCAATGGTAGAGAAATACCTGCTGTATTCACGAATCTTCTTCGTCACATTATGGGTAATGCTGACGTTTCCATTCGTGTCGCAGGAAATCATACCGCAGCTTCAGTCACTCCACGTCACGGTTTTCCTTCTGGCCGACGCCATATTTCTCATAATGGGTCTGCTGACCCTCCGTGACCGCCGTGATATCATAGTTTTCGTTTCATTTCTTTTCATAGGATTATTCTCTTCCATAGTCCTTAACAGACAAGGGATAGGGGTAACATTCAATGGCACACGCTCTTACTTCGGTATAATTTTCTCGGTTCCGATTATAAGATGGTTCCTGACAGGCAAAAATGCCGACAGGTTCATGCGGTCGTTTGACAAACTGCTTTTTGTCTTTCTTATAATCCAGGTACCTTGCATCTTCTGGCAATTTTTGAAATACGGAGCAGGTGACCGCGTGGGCGGGTCGCTTGGAAACTGGAGTTCCGGTGTAATCTCATCGCTCATTTATTCCACATCATTTTATTTAGTTTCAAAACGTTGGGACTACGATCATTACGTTGAGTCGATAAAAAAGAATTACATCTATATCTTACTGCTCATCCCTACGTTTTTTAACGAAACGAAAGCAAGTTTCATCTACCTGTTCCTCTACTTTATCCTGCTGCTGCGCTTAAAGTTGAGTGTTGTAAAGCAACTTGTATGGATTCTCCCGGCAATTCTGATAATCGGCTCAGGATTAGGAGTCATATACCTTAAAGTTACCAATCAGGATGCTGACCGGGTATTATCCTACGACTTCTTCAAAGAATACTTATTCGGTGAAAGCACTGAGCACGTTGTAGACCTTGCCCTCGCGGTGGAAGACAATGGTCTGGTAGTGGACGACACGTGGAATAATGTGATAGATGTACCTCGTTTTACCAAAATTATTGTGGTTCCTACGGTATTTAAGGAATCTCACAAAAGTATATGGTGGGGAGCCGGTCTCGGTCAATTCAAGGGTACCAACGTGGTGGGACTTACTCCGTTCAGCAAGCGCTACTTTTGGCTGCTGCGAGGATCAAAGCCTTGGGTTTTCTATGTATTTGTAGAGCTCGGAATAATAGGCTTGATATGGGTAATCATGACTCTCGTGTCGCTGCTGCGACGACGGTCAGCCACTTCCAACGGACTCAATATCAAGCTGTATATAGGATTCATGTTGCTATTCTTCTTCCTATATAATGATTCCTTATCGAGCTTGTATTTCTGTACTTTGCTGTTCTACATGGTGATGCGCACCCACTACGTGCCCCACGACGAGCCTCATCTCATCGAGGAGGAAGAGTCGCAAGCCGAGGGCTGATCTCACTTGCCCAGCATCCTGCGGATTCTCACTCTGGCCTTTGAACAAAGGGAGCCGTACACCGGCACTGCCTTACACACCGCTGTATGCAGAGCGAGACGCAAGCCAAGATTCTTACGCATACTTGCGAAAGACATCAACTTCTCAATATCGTCGTTGAAGCCCGGCACCTCCTTAACAGGATGGCCGCGCTCGATATACAAACCGATGTATCGCGAGAGAAAAGCATCGTTTTCTCTTCGGAATTCATCAGTCAATCCATTGAGCAGATTGTAGCAATAATACAGAGCGGTAAGTACTTTCCGCTCCTTCTCAAAATCAAAGTTTTCACGAGTCATTGACTCGTAATTCACCACGTAACAGTAAGCGGCATCAGCAAGTGTAGCTATAGTCGGGCGAGCTTTTACCAGCATAGTAGTGAGGACAATACGATCGTCGGCAAACCCCTGATGCATTATTGCAGGATATTCATATTCATCAAAAAGACTCCTGCTGAACAGTGATCCCCACAGCGCATTCCCCCCGCCGGTAAGGATAAATCGCATGTAGGAGTCGGCCTGGCGGGTCAGCCGGTCATGGCGAGTCTTTCTTAATGAGGTCCCGTCAGGCTTAATCAAGTCGAAATCCCCGGCAACTATATCAGCCCCGGTTTCAGCGGCTTTATCAAGCAGTTTTTTCAAAGCGCCCTCCGGCAGATAATCATCAGCATCGACGAAAGCGAAGTATTTTCCCGAAGCTATATTGTAACCGGTGTGGCGTGCCATCATCGACCCTTCGTTTTGAGTCTTGTTGATCACCTTGATGCGAGGGTCGGCAGCCGACAGGCGACCTAAAATCTCAGCACTGTCGTCGGTCGAAGCATCGTTGACGGCCACAATCTCGATATCGTCCACCGGCTGCGAGAGGATCGACTTCACGCAACGTTCTATATACTTTCCGGCGTTGTATACGGGTATTATGACAGATACATCAGGGCGTTTCATGGCTGGGATTTTTTGATTACCCCACAAAATTAAAAAAAAACATCGACTAATCCCCGCCTCGGGATGATTTTTTCACTATATTTGTACTCGTAACCGTTAATGCAAACCGCCACTATTTATGCGCACGATTTTTCTGATCCTCTATTACTGGCTTGCCACGCATCTTCCGGGGTCATACTCACCCTATGGAGGAAGGATTTTCAATCGCTTCCGCATATTTTGCGTGCGCCACATTTTCAAGAAGTGCGGACGTATCTCTACCGTCGACCGCAAGGCTTATTTCGGGTCGGGTGCCGGCATAGAGATAGGTGACTACAGCGGCATAGGGAGCGGCTGCCGGTTGCCCAACGATATCAAGATAGGGTCTCACGTGATGATGGCCCCCGGCGTGACGATCATCAACACAAATCACGAGTTTTCACGCACCGACGTCCCCATGTGCTTTCAGGGCGAAAGCGAGAAACTTCCGGTGGCGATAGAAGATGACGTGTGGCTGGGTACAAATGCCATAATCCTCCCCGGAGTGACCGTATCGCGCGGCACTATAGTGGGTGCCGGAGCCGTAGTCACAAAGCAATTTCCCGAATATTCAATCATCGGCGGCAATCCCGCCCGCCTCATACGCTCTCGCCTTGAATCATGAAAAGTACCTCCACCCTACTCTCCTGGCCCGGTAAAGTGTTCAGGTTTTACCTCGACGGCTTCCGCTCGATGACCGTAGGCCGCAGCCTGTGGGCCATAATCCTCATAAAGCTCTTCATACTCTTTGCAGTGATGAAGCTCTTTTTCTTTCCCGACATCCTGAGCCGCGACTATTCCACCGACGATGAGCGCGCTGCAGCCGTCAGGAGCAATCTTATCTCACGCTGAAATCAATTTTTAATTCTCTAACCCTTCTTACCACTTCTATCAGTTTATGAACGACTTAATGAGTGTAGTCGACTGGTCGAGAGCGCAATTTGCCCTCACAGCGATGTTCCACTGGCTGTTTGTCCCACTCACGCTGGGCCTCTCGGTAATAGTGGGAATAATGGAAACTATCTACTATCGCACCCGTAGCGAGCAGTGGCTGAAAATCACTAAGTTTTGGATGACGCTGTTTGGTGTCAACTTTGCCATAGGCGTAGCCACAGGTATCATCCTCGAATTTGAATTCGGCACCAACTGGTCCAACTACAGCTGGTTCGTCGGCGACATCTTCGGAGCCCCGCTTGCTATCGAAGGCTTGCTGGCCTTCTTCCTCGAATCTACGTTTATCGCCGTGATGTTCTTCGGCTGGAACAAGGTGAGCCGCGGCTTCCACCTCGCTTCCACCTGGCTCACTGCCATAGGAGCATCCATCTCCGCCTTGTGGATTCTCGTGGCCAACGCATGGATGCAATATCCGGCCGGTATGGAATTTGACCCCGCACAGATGCGCAACATTATGGATAATTTTTGGGACGTGGCCTTCTCGCCCGTTGCGATACATAAGTTTTTCCACACCGTATTTGACGGCTGGGTGCTCGGCGCTATCTTCGTAATAGGAATCAGCTCGTGGCTCCTGCTCAAGGGTCGCCGCACTGACGATGCCATGAAGTCGATCAAGGTAGGCGCCTGGGTAGGCGTAGTAGGTATGCTCATTACCTTGATGACAGGTCACAGTTCGGCTGTAGATGTTGCGCGCGTTCAGCCTATGAAACTCGCTGCGATGGAAGGGCTCTATGACGGCGGAAAGAATCAGGAACTCGTGGGTATCGGTATACTCCGCTGCCACGATGACATCAAGCCCGGCGAAGATCCATTCGTGTTCAAGATAGGTATCCCGGGCGGACTCTCTTTCCTTGCCCACAGCGACTTTGACGCTTATGTGCCCGGTATCAACGATATTATCGCCGGCAAAGCTTCCGATGCCGACGGCAACGAAATGATGACAGCCGACTATGCTTCACGCATTCAATATGGTCGCGAGGCTCATGAGGCTCTCCGCAGTTTTGACAAGGCGCTCACCGAAGGCGACAGCGTAGCCATGGCAGCAGCTTCGCAGCACATCAAAGCCAACTATGAATACTTCGGTTACGGCTATCTCGACTCGCCCGAAGAGGCAGTTCCGCCGGTGGCCATCACATTCTATTCATTCCACATCATGGTACTTTGCGGCGGCTTCCTCACCCTGCTTCTCTTCGTGGTGCTCTGGGCCGTATACTTCAAGCGCTCCCTGCTTGAGCGCCGCTGGATGCAGTGGGTAGCCATGCTGTCGATAGCAATAGCATGGATATGCTCACAAGCCGGTTGGGTTACCGCCGAAGTGGGCCGTCAACCCTGGATTATCCAGAATCTTATGCCCAACCGCGCAGCTATTTCTGAAATCACCACGGCGTCGGTGCAGCTTACGTTCTGGATGTTTGCCGTAGTATTTACCTGCCTCCTCGCCGCCGAAGTGCGCATCATGATCAAACAAATCTCCAAGCAATCTAAAGAGTCGTAACCATGAATCTTGAATTATTACAACAATATTGGTGGCTTCTCATCTCAGTATTGGGTGCCATCCTGGTGTTTCTTCTCTTCGTGCAGGGCGGACAGTCAATGCTTCTGTGCCGTCGCAAAAACGAGCGCGCCACGCAATACATGATCAGCGCCCTCGGCCACAAGTGGGAACTCACTTTCACTACACTCGTAGTATTCGGCGGAGCATTTTTCGCTTCGTTTCCGCTCTTCTACTCCACCAGCTTCGGCGGTGCTTACTGGTTGTGGATGACCATACTTATCAGCTTCGTGCTCCAGGCCGTAAGCTATGAATTCCGCGCCAAGCAGGGCAACCTGTTAGGCACCCGCACTTACGACGCATTCCTGCTATTCAACGGCTGCGTAGGTTGCATCCTCTTAGGTGTGGCTGTGGCTATGATGTTTTTCGGCGCTGAGTTTACCGTTGAGAAAACCAACATCCTCGATTCGGGTGCACCGGTAATATCGCAGTGGGCCGACACTCACGGCTGGGAGGCGATTTTCAACTGGAAAAACCTTCTTTTAGGATTTGCCGTGCTCTTCCTTGCGCGCACTCAGGCTGCCCTCTATTTCATGAATCATGATGCCGACGATGAAGAATTTTTCGCAATGAACAAGCGCTCCGTGCTCATCAACGGCACTATCTTCGTGATGTTCTTCCTCGTATTTCTCGCCGTGCTCCTTACCGCCACCGGCCTTGAGACGGTGAGCGACAGTGGTCTTAACGGGTGGAACAGCACTTATCGCGAAGTGCCTTACAAGTATTTCCTCAACTATGTGGATATGTGGTGGTGTCTCGTGATACTTCTCGCCGGCGTGGTGATGGTGCTCTACGGAGTCCTTCGCTCGGTATTTGCCAAGAAATTCACCTGCGGAATATGGTGGACCGGCGTCGGCACCGTCTTCGTGGTCCTCACCCTTTTCTGGGTTGCCGGTTACAACAACACCCCCTTCTATCCCTCGCTTCTCGACTCGGCTTCGTCGCTGACTATCAAAAACAGTTCGTCGTCGCTCTTTACTCTCGAAGTGATGTCGTGGGTATCGGTAATCATCCCCGTGGTAGTGGCCTATATCGCATACGCATGGTATAAGATGGATTCTAAAGATAAGAATTCTACCGACGATGCAACCTACTGATTCTTACATCAACGATCTGCTGAGATTCCTTGATGATTCCCCCGTCAATTTCCTTGCCGCAGCTCAGGTTGCGGCAAGGCTTGACGGTGCCGGATATACCCGACTTAATCCCTCCGATACCTGGCATCTCGAAAAGGGTGGAAAGTATTATATAGTAAAAAATTCCAGCGCTGTATTTGCTTTTATAGTGGGTAACGGCGAGCCCTCAACCGGATTCCAGATTATCTCGGCTCACTCTGATTCACCTTGCTTCCGCATCAAGCCTCATGCTGAGATGCTCTGTCCCGGCGGAGCTGTGAAGCTAAATGTGGAGGTGTATGGCGGACCGATTCTCTACACTTGGTTTGACCGTCCGCTCTCAGTGGCCGGACGCGTTATCGTGAAGTCCGCTGACCCGCTTCGTCCCGAGCCCCGACTCCTCCATATCCGACGTCCGCTCCTTACCATTCCTCACCTTGCCATTCA
This sequence comes from uncultured Staphylococcus sp., assembly GCA_964477665.1. GTDB lineage: Bacteria > Bacteroidota > Bacteroidia > Bacteroidales > Muribaculaceae > Duncaniella. The sequence goes on along the minus strand of CAYZFG010000002.1, from coordinate 12,191 downwards.
CTTTAACCGTCAAGTCAACGAAGGCAATCCTTTGTCGCGTCAGAAAGACATACTCCCGGTAATTGCACTCGTAAAAGATGCCGCTGAGAAAGATGACATGCTCCTCAATCTCGTGGCTGAAGAGACCGGCGTAGATAAGAGCGATATTCTTGATTTCGATCTTTCGCTTTACGATACTACCCCGGCGTGTCGACTCGGGTTGCACGATGAGTTTGTCACCTCAGGGCGCCTCGACGACCTTTCGATGGTTCATGCGGCCATGACCGCCCTCACTCAGGCTCCGGCTGGAAGCGATGCTACACGAGTAATGGCGATTTTTGACAACGAGGAGACAGGCTCGGGCACCAAGCAAGGGGCGGCGTCACCTGTACTTGACCATCTGTTGCGCCGCATCAACGCTTGCCTCGGAGGCTCGGAGGAAGATTATTTCCGCGCCATCGACAATTCGTTTATGATTTCGGCCGACAATGCCCACGGCGTGCACCCCAACTATGTAGAAAAGCAGGATCCCACCAATCATCCCGCGCTCGGAGGCGGTCCGGTAATAAAAATCAACGCCAACTGCAAGTACATGACCGATGCCGACTCAGCTTCGGTATTCCGCTCGATATGCGATCGAGCCGGTGTGCCGTGTCAGTATTTCGTGAACCACAGCGATGTAGCAGGCGGCTCCACGCTCGGCAACATACTCACTTCGCAGATAGACCTGCGTGGAGTAGATATGGGTGCCGCTCTCTGGGCCATGCACTCAGCCCGCGAGACAGCCTCAGCCACCGACCACACAATGACCATCCGCGCCTTCACAGAGTTCTACTCACTTTGACACCGGCATCAAGCTATTTTTTACGAAGAAATGTAGACCCTCCTCACCGGCGGGAGTACATTTCTTCGTAGTATTTTTCGTAGTCGCCGGAGGTGATGTTGTCGACCCAGGCTTGGTTGTCGAGGTACCAGCGCACGGTTTTTTCTATTCCTTCCTCAAATTGCAGCGACGGTTCCCAGCCAAGCTCTTCGTGGAGCTTGCGCGAGTCGATGGCGTAGCGGCTGTCGTGGCCCGGGCGGTCGGTTACGTAACGGATGAGCGGGAGCGAGTGCCCTTCAGGATTGCCGAGCAGACGGTCGACGGTCGCGATTATCACCTTAATGAGGTCAATGTTTTTCCACTCGTTGAAACCACCTATATTGTAAGTCTCGGCGATGCGTCCTTTATGGAATATCAAGTCGATGGCGCGGGCATGATCTTCCACGAAAAGCCAGTCGCGCACATTCTCACCCTTTCCATATACAGGCAATTCTCGCCCATGGCGGATATTGTTGATAAACAATGGAATGAGCTTTTCGGGAAACTGATATGGGCCGTAGTTATTGGAGCAGTTGGTCACGATCACGGGCATACCGTAGGTATCGTGGTAAGCTCTTACGAAGTGGTCTGACGAAGCTTTGGACGCCGAGTAAGGCGAATGAGGGTCGTACTTTGTGGTCTCAACAAAAAATTCCGTGCCGTAAGCCGTGTGACCGTGGGCTGAAGCCTTGGTAGTTGCAGCTGATTCTATCCCCTCGGGGTGCGAGAGGGGCAGCGCGCCATATACCTCATCGGTCGACACGTGGTAGAATCTCTTTCCCTCATACTTTTCCGGAAGCGATTCCCAGTATTCGCGCGCGGCCTGAAGCAGCGACAGAGTGCCCATAACATTAGTGCGCGCGAAAGCAAACGGATTCTTGATCGAGCGGTCAACGTGGCTCTCTGCTGCCAGATGTATCACCCCATCAATCTTATACTCCTTCATCACGCGGCGCATCTCGTCGAGGTCCACTATGTCGGCCTTCACAAATGTATAGTTGGGCTTATCTTCCACATCCTTGAGATTGGCAAGATTGCCCGCGTAGGTGAGCAGGTCGAGGTTGATGATATGATAGTCGGGATAGCGGTTGACCATCAGGCGCACCACGTGGCTGCCTATAAATCCGGCGCCGCCGGTAATGAGGATATTTCTTTTCATGATTCTTTCAATTTGTCGATACAAGCGGCCAGTGAGGTCGCCCAGTGGGGAATACGGATACCGAATGTACGCTTGATTCTCGTTTTGTCGAGCACAGAATACGATGGACGGGTGACCTTTGAAGGAAATTCGTCGGAGTGACAAGGCTGAATGTCACACTTGTCATTCCCCGCCATCGCAGCTATAGCACATGCGAAATCATACCACGAAGTCACGCCTTCATCGGAATAATGGTATGTACCTGGATTGCCTTCAAAGAGGCGATATTCAATTATATGCACTATCACATCGGCGAGGTCGCGCGCGTAAGTAGGTGTGCCGGCCTGGTCAAAAACCACATTCAGTTTATCCTTTTCAGCCGTGAGACGTAGCATGGTCTTTACGAAATTCTTACCATATTCTGAATACAGCCATGACGTGCGGATAATAATAGCTTCGACCTCCGATTGCTTAATTGCATCTTCGCCGCCAAGTTTTGTCGAGCCATAAATCCCGGTAGGATTCGGCGGTTCATTCTCGCCGCGCGGAGTATTGCCGGCATTGCCTCCAAATACATAATCGGTGGAAATATGAATCATCCGGCCATCTCGCTGCTTCATAATTTCGGAAAGGTATCCCGGTGCTAATGCGTTAAGCAACCGAGCTTTATCGGTATCATCTTCAGCGCGTTCCACATCAGTATAAGCGGCGCAGTTTATTATCATATCCACGCAGTGAGCATCCACAAAATCCTCCACTGCTCCGTAGGAAGTGATGTCGAGCAGGGCTACGTCAGTGAAAATGTAATTGTCGGTCACGCCCTCAGCAACTCGGTCACGCAGGCTGCGGCCAAGTTGGCCGTCGGCTCCCGTAACAAGAATATTCATATTTCTCCGTATTTAAAAGGTGAAACGAAATCATCAAACGCCGGTAACTTCATATCCTTTTCGCTCATTATCGCATCAGCCGGAGCTATGGGCAAAGCGAGCCCTTCGGGGGGAGACAGTAGTGAAATACCTCCTTCGGCCTCAGGATGATAATATTCGTCACATTTATATTGAAACACCGCCACGGGGCTCATTACTGCAAACCCGTGGGCGAAGCCGCGAGGCACGAAAAATTGCAGATGATTCTCGGCTGAGAGTTCGACCATGACGCACTTGCCGTAAGTGGGCGAGCCTACACGTATGTCTACTGCAAAGTCTATCACCGAGCCCTGTACACACCTCACCAGTTTAGCCTGTGCAAATGGAGGTCGCTGGAAATGGAGACCTCGCATCACTCCGCGGGTACTGCACGACTCATTGTCCTGCACGAAATTCACCCGTGCTACCTTTTCATGAAACTCACTCTGTCGAAAACTCTCGAAGAAGTATCCGCGCGCATCCTCCCACACCTTCGGGCGGAGAATCTTCACGTCGTCAATGGCTGTAGAGATTACTTCCATCACTTCATAATTTTCCGAAACGTTCCACTTCATCCACCACCTTCATCAGATATTGGCCATACTGATTCTTCAGCATCGGGCGGGCAAGCTCCTCGATTTTCTCACGTGAAATCCATCCGTTGCGATAGGCGATTCCTTCCAGACAAGCTATCTTCAGACCCTGACGCTTTTCGAGCACCTCTACATATATCGAAGCCTCGGCAAGCGAGTCGTGGGTTCCGGTATCGAGCCATGCAAAGCCGCGTGGAAGGGTCTCTACGGCAAGCTTTCCATCGGAGAGAAAAGCCTGATTGACCGAGGTAATCTCCAGTTCGCCGCGGGCTGAAGGCTTGATATTCCCGGCGATTTCCACTACTCGATTGGGATAGAAGTAAAGTCCCACCACAGCGTAGTGGCTCTTAGGATGCGCAGGCTTCTCCTCAATTGAAAGGCAGTTACCATCCTTGTCAAACTCCGCCACGCCATATCGCTCAGGGTCATTGACCCAGTAGCCGAACACGCTCGCCTTTCCCTCGGCCTCCACTCGCTCTACAGCATGAGAAAGTACTTCGGTAAAACCGGCACCGTGAAATATGTTGTCGCCGAGCACCAGGCACACCGAGTCGTCACCTATGAAATCCTTACCTATAATAAAAGCCTGTGCAAGACCGTCGGGCGACGGCTGCTCGGCATAACTGAATTTCAGTCCGAAATCACTCCCGTCGCCCAGCAAGCGGCGGAAGCCCGGCAGGTCGTCGGGCGTGGAAATAATAAGTATATCCCTGATCCCGGCCATCATCAGAGTGGAGATAGGATAGTACACCATAGGCTTGTCAAAGACAGGCAGCAGCTGCTTTGACACTCCCTTGGTGATGGGATACAGACGGGTGCCGGAGCCTCCGGCCAATACGATTCCTTTCATGAAAAAATGCGTCTTTGTTTAGTGCAAATTTAATGATTTTCCGCCTCATTTCAAGCCTGTGGACAAAAAAAGAGTTGTCTCACGACAACTCTTTTTTCTTTTTAAACCTTTATCTTAATCTAATACTATGAAAAACACACATGCAAAGGTAAAACGATTTTTGGAAAAATGTATCATCCCAATCCATGTTTTAACTTTTTTTAATGCTAAAATTTTCATTTTAGCCCCATTTTCTCAACGTTTAATCTCAATTTTTGACAGATTAGTGATTTCCGACGGAAGTTTTAGGAATTTTTACTAAATTTGTGACTGCACCAGTAAAACCCCTTTGCCACCCGATGACACATTTATATATTACTGACCTCGACGGAACTCTTCTCGATGACACCACGGCGGTAAGCGCTCGCTCCGCCCGATTGCTCAACGAAGCCATCGCCGGCGGTACACTCTTTACCGTAGCCACCGCCCGCACCCCGGCTACAGTGGATGTTCTGCTCAAGGATATCGACTTGCGCCTTCCCGCCATAGTCATGACCGGAGCTGCGATGTGGGATCGCCGGGAGGCCCGCTATGTCAATGCGCATCTTATCTCCCCGGAGCTTTCGCGAAAAGCGGTTAGGGTATTTCGCGACGAAGGGTTGCAACCGTTCATGTACTGCATTTCAGGCGACATGCTCGACGTGTATCATCATGGTCCGTTGAGCCGGGAGGAGCGGGCATTTGTCGACGCTCGCACCGGGCTGCGACTGAAGAAATTTCACCTTGACTCGACTGCCGGACAGGTCGAGGATGCGCGCGATGTGCTACTCATTTTCGGCATGGGCGATTACGAGCTTCTTAACCGCGTGGCCGAGCGACTGAGTCGTGACGAGTATTCGGTATCTTTTTATGAAGACAATGCCTCTACACAATATTATATAGAAGTATTCGCAGCAGGGGTCTCAAAAGCAGCTGCCGTAAAGCAACTCGCAGCCATGACCGGCACCGATGAAATCACCGTCTACGGCGATAATCTCAATGATATTTCCATGATGGCTGTCGCCACGGATCCGGTGGCGGTTGCCAATGCCAAACCTGACGTCATACAAGCAGCTTCGCGTATAATAGCATCCAACTGCGACGATGCCGTGGCACTTGATGTCGTCGCCAATTCCCTCGGCCATGAAGCATGACACGCCTCTTGTATCGGTGCTGATACTTACTTATAATCAGCAAGATACCATAGCCCGCGCAATAGAGAGCGTACTCGCTCAGCAAGGCGGTGTGCCATTTGAAATTATAATAGGTGATGATGCCTCCACCGACGCTACCCGGCAGATATGCCTTGACTATGCTCGGAGTTACCCGGAAGTGATACGCCTCATGCCCGAGGCACCAAACAAGGGACTTGTCGACAATTACTTCGACTGTCTTCTCGCCGCTCGCGGAAAGTATATAGCCGACTGCGCCGGCGACGACCACTGGTGTGATCCGATGAAACTTGCTCAAATGACGGCGATGCTTGAAGCAGATGCCGATGCAACCGTGGCGTATTCCGACACTATCTTCCGCCGGCCTGACGGTAAAGAAGAACTTTCCTCACTCACCGGCGTCGCACCTTACCGCCTCGCTGCGACTCGCAAAGTAGAGGGCGAAAAGGTTCTTATCGACGTGCTCAACCATGTCCATACTCTTCCCTACATCCTTTCGTCGGCCGTGTATCGTCGCGACGCTGTGATGAAGGTGATGAGTGAGGCACCCGAAATGCTCCGCAACAAAGACTTCGGTATCGAGGATGTCCCCGTCATGGCTGCTCTTGCTTCGCAAGGAGCGGCTCTTCATTATCCCTCACCCACTCTGGTATATGAGCAGCGTGAAGAATCTGTGTCCAACTCCTCATCGCTGAAGAAACTCATCCGCTTCTATTGCCGTTCACTTGACTGCGCGCGCGTCTTGGGTGAGTATTACCATGTGCCTCAGGAGGCTATGAAGGATAATTTCAATTCCAAGTCTCGTTATCTCACAGGCATGGCCTACAACACCGGTGATCGGGCTATGATGGAGCTCGTCAGCGTTACACTCAGCCGCTGGTCACTACCTCTCCCCTTTCTTGTCAGAATACAGTTGCTCACTTTCTCCTGCGCGCCCGTCCGCTCCTTGATCACACGCCTCAAGCGCTTGATTAAAAAGAGATCGTAGAAAAATTTGTGGTGTTGACGGAAATTCCTCAGTTTTTTTCTTAACTTTGCATCAATAATCTTACCTAATATATTATATGGCTATTGTAACTAAAAAGATGGCGCTGGATTACCATAAGTATCCGCGTCCCGGAAAAATAGAAGTAATACCTACCAAACCTTATTCTACCCAAAACGATCTTTCGCTGGCTTACTCTCCCGGCGTGGCTTACCCCTGTCTTGAGATTCAGAAAGATCCGTATGACGCTTACGAGTATACTGACAAGGGCAACCTTGTGGCCGTGATTTCCAATGGTACGGCAGTGCTGGGCCTCGGCGATATAGGTCCGCTCGCAGGAAAGCCCGTAATGGAAGGTAAGGCTCTGCTGTTCAAGATATTTGCCGGCCTTGACTGCTTCGATATAGAAATCAATGAAAAGGATCCCGATAAGTTTATCGAGATCGTGAAGTCGCTCACCCCCACTTTCGGCGGTATTAACCTCGAAGACATCAAGGCCCCCGAGTGCTTTGAGATAGAGACCCGCCTGAAGGCCGAATGTGACATCCCCGTGATGCACGATGACCAGCACGGCACCTCGATAATCTCGGCTGCCGGATTGCTCAACGCGCTCGAAATTCAGGGCAAGGATATTCACGACATCCGCCTGGTGGTCAACGGCGCCGGCGCGGCTGCCGTATCATGCACCCGCCTCTACATTGCCTTAGGCGTGCGCCCCGAGAATGTGGTGATGTGTGACAGTAAGGGTGTAATCACCAAGAAGCGCGAGCGCCTGACACCGCAGAAGGCTCAGTTTGCCACTGACCGCGACATCTCGACTCTCGCTGAAGCCATCAAGGATGCTGACGTATTCTTAGGCCTTTCGGTCAAGGATGTGCTCACCCCCGAGATGGTGAAGACTATGGCTCCGAAGCCCATCGTATTTGCGCTGGCCAACCCTGACCCCGAAATCAATTACGAGGCTGCAATCGCAGCGCGCCCTGACATCATCGTGGCTACCGGCCGCAGCGACTATCCCAACCAGATCAACAACGTGCTCGGCTTCCCCTACATATTCCGCGGTGCACTTGACTGCGGCGCTACGGAAATCAACGAGGCCATGAAAATCAAGGCCGTTTACGCAATCGCCGAACTCGCCAAGCAGCCCGTACCGCCGGTAGTAAATGCCGCCTACGGCAAGACCAACCTCCACTTCGGTCGCGACTATATACTTCCCACCGCGCTTGACCCCCGACTGCTCACCTGTGTGGCTCCCGCCGTGGCTCGTGGAGCTATGGAGAGCGGCGTGGCACGTCGTCCCATCGAAAACTGGGAGGCTTACGATGAAAAGCTCCGTCGCCTGAAAGGCTACGAGCGCAAGGTGATGCGTCGACTCAACGACGAAGCCCGCTCCAATCCCAAGCGCGTGGTATTTGCCGAAGCCAATACCGACAATATGCTCCGTGCCGCGTCAATCGTGGCCGGCGACGGTCTGGCAATCCCCGTACTGCTCGGCAATGAGGAGATGATAGCCAAGCGCGCTCAGCGCCTGGGCATCGACATCACCGGCCTTGAAATCATCAATCCCCGCCACGACCGCGAGGCAGTGCGCCGCGACCTCTTCGCCAAGCACCTCTCCGAGAAGCGCCGCCGCGACGGACTGACTTATCCCGAGGCACTCGAAAAGATGTTTGACCGCAACTATTTCGCCATGATGATGGTGGAGACCGGTCAGGCCGACGCTGTGATCACCGGTACCCGCTCGGCAAGCAGCCATGTGGGCGAGATTGCCCGCGAGGTAGTGGGTATACGCAAGGGTTACAATCACTTTGCCACCATGCATGTGCTTGAGACCAAGCGCGGCACATTCTTTATGGCCGATACGATGGTCAACGGCGATGCCGACGAGGATGCTCTGCTCGACATCACCCGTCTGGCTAAGGATGCTGTGGAATTCTTCGCCCAGACTCCCGTTATGGCTATGGTATCGTACTCCAACTTCGGATCCAACAAAGCGGCTGAAAGCTCCCACGTGCACAACGTCGTCGAGAAGATGCAGGAGATGTATCCCACCCTTGCCATCGACGGCGAGATGCAGATCAACTATGCCCTCAACCGCAAGCAGCGCGACGAGATCTATCCCTTCACGCGCCTCAACGGCCGCGATGTCAACACCCTCATCTTCCCCAACCTCTCGGCCGCCAACTCTGCTTACCGCATGATGCTTGAGATGGGTCTGGGTGAGTCGATAGGCCCCATCCAGATGGGTCTCAACAAGCCTATCCACTTCATCAACATTGATGCTGATGTGCGCGACATCATCAACCTCACCGCTATCGCTTCGATCGACGCGGCTGTGGAAGAGACCAAGACACTCGAAAAAGCCAACTCCTAATCACTGAATATTCAATCACTTAATCATTACAGTAATATGAAATCTATCAAGTCATTCCTCCTTGTGCTCGTGCTCATGCTCGGCACTGCTTCGGCAGCCAATGCCCAGTTCCGCTTCGGTATCAAAGCCGGTGTGGCCATCAACTCCATGAAGTTTGACAAGAGCGCATTCAGCTCTGACAATCAGGCCGGTTTCCTCGGCGGTGTCACCGCTCAGTTCACCGTGCCCATCATAGGTGTGGGTGCCGACCTCTCGGCTCTCTACGTGCGCCGCAACGCCAAGTTCATGGTCGACAACGACGTAGAAAAGGCCAACCGTGACTACATCGAAATCCCCCTCAACCTCCGCTGGAACATCGGTCTGCCCGGTGTAGGCAAGCTCATCTCGCCCTTCATCACCACCGGTCCTTCCGTAGCATTCCTCTGCTCCAAGAGCGCTTACAAGGATTTCACCAACAAGAAAGCTGACTGGGCATGGAACTTCGGCCTGGGTGTTCAGCTCTTAAACAAAGTGCAGATAGGCGCAAGCTATGGTCTCGGCCTTACCAAGGCTCTCAAGTGGACGGGCAACGGTAATATGGTAGGCAACCAGATTCCCGGTAAAAACCGCTACTGGACCATCACTGCAGCTTATCTTTTCTAAGATAATCTTATTAATACTTAATGACTTACCCCGAAAGATTTGAATCCAAAATAGGGTTTGACGGCGTAAGGTCACTCATCAGGCAACGGTGTCACTGCGAAGGCGGGCGCCGTTGCTGCGATGATATGACTTTCATGACCGAGCCCCATGCAGTCGCCCGTGCACTGCGCGCTACCGATGAAATGCGCGCGTCGCTTGAAGCGGCTGAAACCGTGCCCCTCGACGAAATTGCCGACATTGATGCCGAGCTCCGTGCCGCCAAGGTCGTGGGACATTTCCTGTCAGTGGCCGAACTCGTAAAGGTGCGTAAGGTGCTTCGCTGCACCCGCGCGGTGACTGACTTTTTCAATAAGACTGCCGCCGATGAAGGCCGGCAGCTTTATCCCGTATTGGCAGAAATAGCCGCGCCTCTCGACCCGTGCCCCGCTGTGGCATCGCTCATCGACAAGGTGATAGATCAAAATGGCAATGTAAAAGACAATGCCTCTCCTGCTCTTGCTGAAATCCGCTCGCAACTGCGCTCCATGTCGGGTCGCGTCAACTCGATAATGCGTCGGGTGATGGCTCAGGCTATCAGTCAGGGGCTTCTCGATGCCGATACTTCACCCGGCATACGCGACGGCCGACTGGTGATTCCTGTCTCTCCCATGAACAAGCGCAAGATTCCCGGCATAGTCCACGATGAATCTGCGTCGGGAAAGACCGTGTTTATCGAACCGGCCGAGGTGGTGGAAGTCAACAACCTCACCCGCGAGCTCCAGATCGAGGAGCGTCGGGAAATCACCCGAATACTTACCACGGTGACCGATGAGATTCGCCCGCACGCCGACGAGCTTCTCCTCACTGCCGACGTGCTTTACGAGCTCGACTTCATCCGCGCCAAGGGCGTATTTGCCCGCGAGTCAGATGGCCACCTGCCCATTCTTTCGCCCCATCCCGAACTTGAATGGTATCACGCTTGTCACCCGGTGCTGGAGCGCTCGCTCCGCAAGCAGGGCAAGGAGATAGTGCCTATCGACATCACGCTCTCACCCGAGCGCCGCATACTTATCATCTCGGGCCCCAATGCGGGCGGTAAGTCAGTGTGCCTCAAGACTGTAGGCACACTTCAATATATGGCTCAGTGCGGCGTATTGCCCACTCTTTATGAAAATTCCCATGTGGGAATGTTTGACGACATTCTCGTGGATATTGGCGACGACCAGTCGATTGAGGATGACCTGAGTACCTACAGTTCACATCTGCGCAACATGAAGCTGATGGTCAATCGCGGCCGGGAGACGTCGCTGGTGCTCATCGACGAGTTTGGCGGCGGTACCGAACCCCAGATAGGTGGTGCCATCGCCCAGGCTATTCTACACCGTTTCAATGACTTGAAGATGTGGGGCGTGATAACTACCCACTATCAGAATCTCAAGCATTTCGCCGACGAAACACCCGGCCTTGTCAACGGCTCCATGCTCTATGACCGCCATCTCATGCAGCCGCTTTTCAAGCTCTCGATAGGCACACCGGGCAGCTCTTTTGCTCTCGAAATCGCCCGCAAGACAGGATTGCCCGCCGCCATTATCGACGAGGCCAAGGAAATCGTAGGCTCTGACTACGTGAACCTTGACAACTACCTGCTCGACATCACTCGCGACAAGCGTTACTGGGAAAACAAGCGACTGAGCATCAAGCAGAAGGAACACAAACTTGACCAGCTCCTCGAACGATATACAGCCGACGCCGATACCCTCCGCACTCAGCGCAAGGAAATTATTGAAGACGCCCGCCGCGAAGCGCGCCGCATAATCGACGGCTCCAATGCCGCCGTGGAGCGCACTATCAGCGACATCCGCAAAGCTCAGGCTGAGAAGGAGGAAACGCAGGAGGCACGACGCCGACTGCGCGACGAGCGTAAAGGTATCGACGCTACCGATACGGATACTGACGCAGCTGCCCATCCTCTGCTCCGCAAGGCTCCCAAGCGCAAGAAGCAGCATCAACCCCAACCTACTGCCCGACCGGTGGAAATCACCGTAGGCAGCCACGTGAAGCTCGAAGGCCAGACCACCGTAGGCACCGTCACTGCTATCACGGGCAAAAATGCTACCGTGACATTCGGCAATCTCAAAACCACGGTCGCACTTTCGCGCCTCGTGCCTACAACCGGTCAGCCCAAGAGCGGAGCTTCGGGAAAAGTCAATTTCGTATCGTCGGCTACTACCGATGCCTCGCGTGCCCGTCAGCTCAGTTTCAAGCAGGAAATCGACGTGCGCGGTATGCGCGTGGATGAGGCCGTGCAGGCGGTGACATATTATATCGACGACGCAGTGCAGTTCAATGCCGGCCGAGTGCGCATACTCCACGGCACCGGTACCGGCGCCCTCAAGCAGTACATCCGCCAATATCTTTCCACCATCCCCGGCGTGAAAAACTATCACGACGAAGACGTAAGACTCGGCGGCGCCGGCATCACCGTGGTCGAACTAAACTGAGCGTGCTCCTGCGGAGTATTCAGAAGCTAAACGGCGCCCGGTCGCGCACCATCCTTCATGTAGGGACGTCGCTGTGCGACGTTTAGGAGGGGAACCGACGGCAACTTGCTGTATAGCTGAATGTAACTTCAGCCGCGAAGCGGCGTCGTTGTCATTAACCGCGCATGTAAGTGCGCGGCATAGATGAAGTCAA
>CAYZFG010000001.1:0-129249 GCA_964477665.1 uncultured Staphylococcus sp. | reverse complement strand
TGTTTAATTATTTATCCCAATAGTGCCCTCCAAAATTTTTAGTGGACACTAGTGTCTGATTTTTAATTGTCCATGCTTGCGATATAGAGGGTTAAGTTCACGGTCGCAGTATATTGTGTCGTAAACTTGGTCATAAGTATATTGCGGGAATTGCTCGGCGATCTGTGGAATTATCAAGTCAAGCTCTATTAATTGCCGGAGTTTTTCCTTGTCGATATCCTCGACTACCTCATAATTACCATCCTTGTAGGTCGTAGGTTTAGCGCCATCCTGTTTGTCGAGCCGCTCAATATATTTGGAATGTTTCACACCCCAGCGATGGAGCCAGCGTATTATCGTAGTTCGGTCAACGCCAAAGTTAGCCGCCAATCTTCTTTCGGGGACACCCCAATTAAATTGCTCGATAACCTGGTCTTTCTTTTCGCTTAGATCGGTTATCGGTTCCGGCAACTGACTGCAGGGAGGGCGGCCAAGGAGTATGCCCTGTTTGACCCTCAATTTTAATCCCTCTTTAGTCCTCTGCCGTATCATCTGACGCTCAATCTCGGCTGAAAGACCGAAAGCAAAGGCTAACACCTTACTTTGAATGTCATGGCCTAAAACGAACCGGTCTTTAACCGTGTAGATGATACATCCGCGCTCCATGCAGAAGTGGAGGATGTCCATTACCATGTATAGGTCACGCCCGAGGCGACTAATCTCGGAACTGATTATCACATCGTCCTTTTCTACGAGTTTCAAGAGAGGGCCGAGGTTGCGCTTGTCGGGGTCTTTGCCCCCGCTCACGCCTTCGTCTGTGATGTATTTGTCAATAGTCCAGCCATGATCCTTGGCAAACTGCTCAACTCCCTGTCTTTGAGAGTTGACATCCTGCTCGTCAGAGCTGACTCTTAAATATCCGTATACCATTATCCAATAAATTTCATGTTATATCTATCTTTCAATAATTTCGGTGCCCAATCGGGGACAAGATCCTCCAAATCCTGCATCGTATCCTTGGATTTATGCCCGATGTAATAATCCTGCAGTTCTTTCACATACTGCCTTAGTAAGGCGTGGAAATGAGGATCCGGGACACATGCCCCCTGAAGACCGAAACGGTCTTGGATATACTCCTTGTCGGCGAGGAACTTCCGGTTATAGGTAAAGTCCTCGTTATTCCCATATTCGTAGAGTATAGCCATGAGCCGGGCTGCAGTGTCGGTGGAGATCGCAGGGATATCACATTGCTTGCACGATTCAAGCCATTGCTGATAAAGTTTCATCTCAATCCGGCTTTACCTGAATTTAATATTTTACCAATCGCCGAGGCTGAGACGTAGGATTCACCGAAAGTGCGATCTTGAGACACGAGGCGGAATGATTGCCGGTTATATATCTCGGTGCAATACTCGGTGAAGAGCTTTTGAGGCGGGTAAGGACGGGTATAGATAGCCGCCCAGTCAGCATACACTCCGCTTGACTTGTTCACGAGCACCGGGTCGACCTCTACCGTGAGCAGTACGTCAAATTCCACGAGCCCGTTAAGGCGGCGTGCCCACTCGGCCACATCCCCCTCGAAGAAGCAGAACCCGCGGCTCAGGCTCCCGCCCCGACCACCTTGGTAGTGATCGGCGCGGTTGACAAGAGTCTTGCCGGAGAGGAACATCTCCGCCTCCGGCGCGGAGCAAAAACGGTGTAGTATCATTTAGTGAGAGATGTTTATTAGCGTCTTATACCTTGGTATTTTGAAGTTCAGCGGGAAGGTCACTCTCAATATCATCACTTTCTCCGGATGTTTCTTCATCCATGAAGTCGAACAAGCTGGGAGCCGCAACCTTGTGTGCTGCCTGGGCGCAATATTGAGCACCGTCGAGAAAATACACCGGTGAGAGTTCTATGCCCCAACCTTTGCGGCCTTTATTCAAGGCGCAATATGGCACCGTCATCAACCCGCCGAAGGGATCAAGAACTACATCGCCGGGGTTGCTCATCTGTTCGATGACACGATTTACTATATCGAATTGAAGAGGGCAAAGATGCTGTTCCTTGCCTTTGACTGACTGAATAGTGTTGAGGGTTCTCATTCGGGCTATATCCGTCCATACATCATCAGTCCAACTGCCGGGCTGAAGTAGCATAAAGCCTGTAGGTAATTTGCCATGAAGCTCAAGCTCTTCCGCAACCTTCACTACATAATCATAGTCCCAAACCTCTTCAAGCGAGTATTTCTTGAAGGCTCTGTAAATTGACTTATGGTCGAGCTTGGCAAACTCCTGAGGTGTGAGGAGCCTGTTTCCCGATGATCGCGTGTACCCGGCAGCATCCATTTGCCAACGTGCTCGGCTGTATCCATCGGGATTATCCCAAGTCTTGGTTTTCTCATTCCACCATTTCTTTTCCTTAATGACAGGAGTATCTCCGTAAGCATTTGTGCGATCCGTGGGCGGCTTGCGGAAGATGAGAAGATATTCGGGCATCCCGACACCCATCTTCGTGCCGTCCTTGCACTGCTCCGTCCATCCGAGGCGGTAAGTCTGATTATTCTCTCTTACTACATCGGTGACAATGGTTTTCATTCCCATATATGCAAATCCGTGCTTGGTGTAATGTGCTATACAGTCACAGTGGAATGGGTAAACTGTCTGGCTTCCCATACCGCTGAGACCCATAGGTACAATGCGGTCCTTTACATGAATGATCGCCATTCTTCCGGGCTGCAACACTCGGTAGAGGTTAGGGGTGAGGAAATCCATTTGACGGAAAAACTCTTCATTGCTCTCGGAGTGTCCGAAGTCAGCGTAATTGGGAGAATATTCGTATTGTGTTGCAAACGGTATAGAGGTGACAATGAGGCCGACGGAATTATCGGGATAAAGCTCCGTGTTTTGGAGTTCAAGAACATTGTCGTTATTTGCTATCCTGTAGCCGTCTCCCGATACTTCGACCCTCTCGACACCCATTTTGCGAGCAAGATGAGCCGACATCTCTTTATGAGAGAGGCCGTATTTTTTTATTATTTCAGTCATATTTTGAATGAGTTTGTTATGATTCCTCCATTTCGTTTCAAGTGCTTTTCTTACAGAGCGCTCCATCTCTGTGTAGATTAAATCTACTCTTACAACTTTAGTCTGAAGGAATCGCTGTAAGCGGTGAATTGATTGGATAAAATCGTTGAACTTGTAGCCGATGCCGAGATAGATGGCCCACGAGCAAAATCGCTGAAAATTACAGCCTGAGCCGGCGATGACAGGCTTTGCGGCCAATTCAGGGATACGGCCATAAGAGAAGTCGAGAATATTCTTTTCCCTTTTCTCATAGTCTTGAGAGCCGTATATGGATTTAATAGAGGGGATTGCTTTTTCTATGGCGTGACGCTCACTTTCAAGGTCGTGCCAGATGATGCGATGAGCGTCGGGGTCTTCGGCTCGTAATTCCATCATTTTTGCAATTCGGTTAGGAAGGCTTTCGCGTTTCTCCTTGGCCGATGCTTGCAGACCCATAGCGTCAGTAGCGAAAAGCACCGGGTTACCATGCCTATCAACGCTCGGCTTTGAGTAGTCAGCAGGTATCTCATGCCATCGCAAATCAAGTTCAGGGAGGATATAACCTTCGTCATCCGATTCGTCGCCGGTGATGTCCGAGGGCTTGCTTACGAAAAGAGCCCATGATGATACCCATAACCAGAACTCCTCTTCCTTGTGAGGATGGAGCGTGAGATTATCTGCGTGTGTGGAATCTCGCTTGAAGAACCTTGTTTTGGCTTGTGACACGTCCATAATGCCAAGGAAGTCAGCGTAGGCTAATAACTCGATATAGTCGTTAGGTGAGGGTGTGGCCGTCGCAACGAATCTGAACTTTATACGCTCAGCTTGGCGTCGCACTTGCATCGGACCGCCGTCGCCGGTGAACAGTCGCATAAACTCTCGGAATGTCTTTGACCCTCCGAGACCCCTAAGCACTGAAGCCTCGTCAAGGCTGGCCACGATAAACAGTTCAGGATCTAACTTGCCGTCACGGATGCTTTCATAGTTGGTCAGGTAGATACCGTCTCCGTCCATCTCTTCAGGTTTGCGAATAAACCGGGGGGGCGTTCCCATCCGAGAATATTTTTTGCATCTTCCACGAACTCCTGACGGACGGAAAGAGGACAAACTATTAGGCCGCTTCCTTTACCAACCTTTGAGAGAGTGAGCCTGACAGCTTCCAACTGAGTTACGGTTTTATGCAAGCCGAATGAAGCAAAGCACGCTCTCTTTCCTCCCTCAACGAGCCACTTCACCATCAGCTTATTGTGAGGTTTCAACTTTGGATTAATTTCCTCCATTTTGACGGTAAAACCATAGTCCTCGGATATTTTAATTTTTGATTTCAGAAAATCTTGATAATTATCCATAGTAAAAAGAACGACACCGTCCCGTAAGAACAGTGCCGTAATAGTTTTGATGATGTGTTAATAAAATGAGGCTACTTTTTGGAGTCTTCAGGCGGCTCGCATATTGCAACTCTCTTTCCGGCCTTGACAAGTTTACGTACCATCTTGTCAAGTGCATCGTGAGAGAACCCGCACTGATTTATTTTGGGATTCTCATGCCAGGGAGCAAGAGTGAGTTCAAGAATGGGAGCTGCTATTTCTGCATCTTTATTGAACAGCTGATAAAAGCTCCCGACTCGGAAAAGGATAACAGTGTCAGGGTGCTTTGATTTCAGCTTCTTGAACTGAGCGGGGATGTTGGTCACTTCAGCGGGGGTATTCGTTACCGTCGGTGTCCCGTCAGGCATATAGCCGAGGTCGGCGAGCTGAGACGCGATCTTGTCAATTTTCTTTTGATGTTTCGCCTTGACTTTCTCCTTAGTCTCGTTGTATTGCTCAGCACACCACAGAGCGCCAAGATCGTCAAGAATTGGCTCTGCATAGGTTAGTTCCGGGTTATTCCCGAGTGATACTTTCGATTGTAACCACGCTCGGGCACATTGGTTGAAGATGTCGGGATGCTCGTCGATGAATTTGTAAGCATCGGCTCGATAGAGCACATTTACCGAAATGCCGTATTGCTGCCGCAGCTTGTAGTGATACTGAAGTACGAGCAAACAGAATAACTTCTTTTCCACCTCGGTAAGAGGCTCATTGCCGGGGTGAACGTTGGCGTTTATCGTTTTAGCGCACTCGGTTACGAGCTTACTCCCATACTCCGCCTGAGCGTTCTTATATTGACCCAGAAGCAATGAAACATTGACAGGCAGACCATCTTTTGTCGATTCAGTCTTCGCTGCATCGGTGGAATATTCTTTTTTGACGTACCAATATTCCTCGGAAATCTGAGGCGTATAGTACGTGAAGAAATTCAGAACCCGATACACTTCACCGGTCTTAATCATTTCGATTGTGCGCTCATCTTCGGCCTTGTAGTAGCATTTTCCGCGGAAAACCTTCTCGGGGTCTACGACCTCAATGCCCCGGTCGATTATGCGCTTGCGTAGTTCGTCGCGAAGACCTTTCAACTCGTCGCTGCCATAGAAGGTATCGGAGAATCCCACCACGGCTTTTTGAAATTCAAGCGGTTCACCGGCTTTCACAAGGGCTTCCTCCTGACGGTCTAATTCGTGGAGCATATACGCGAGGGTCTTGGTATTGAACTTGCCACGGTCAGTGCATCGGCCTTCATCTTCGCATTTCATCTCGTAGAAGAGGCAACCATGATTGGCCGTGTTTAGGGAGCACTCGGAGCACTTGCGGTCACAGCCGCCGGTGAAGTCTTCGTCGGATTGTTCGTCGCTCTGATACCAAAGTGACTTGCTAAGATTCATGAACAGATTGTCCACAAAGTTCTGAGCCGACTGCTTGGTAAGGTTGCCGCGATTGTTGCCGCATTGCGAGTAATATCGCTTCTGTTGCTCTTCATCGAGTTTGCAGATGATTTGTGCCGCTACGATGGGCATCTTGTCATCCCTGACGGCAAGCATGAGCTCAGGGATGAGGGAGTTGAGTTTAACACGCTCAGTGACGAACCTGACCGACTTTCCGAAGCGCGCTGCTATCTCATCAATACTCTTTCCCGTTTTGACAAGTTCGCTAAAGGCAAAAGCCTCTTCAATTGGATCGACATCCTTTCGCTGAAGATTCTCGGTTATCATGGCGTCAAAGGCATCCTCGTCGGTCATTTCCCGGACAATAGCGGAGATTGTCGGCCATTTATCGGGATTCTTGGAGTTGAGCTTGCTCACGGCTCGGTAACGACGCTCTCCGCATACGATTTCGTAATGCTCTCCCATAGGTCTGACCGTGATAGGTTGAAGTAACCCCTGAGTCTCGATATTGTCGCTGAGCTCTTGCAAGTCTCCCTCGTCAAATGTCTTGCGAGGGTTCATCGGTGAGGGATGTACCGATGAAATTGGAATCTGTTTTATTTCCATAGTGAATGTTTATTGGTTTGACTTTTAATTTGTTATACTGTAAAGTTAGCCATTATTAGCGAGAATTGAAAATATATTGGCCGCCATTTTTACACCATTTTCGTCGGATGATGGAGAAGAATCCGCGACGGGCACACTCTTCAAACATCTCCATGTCATCAGGCTTAGGAGCTGCCGGAGTATAGCCGTTGATTGTGGTGTATCGAGGGAGGTTGAAACGATTACGGATAGCCGCTATCGCTTCAGCGTCGCGGGTCAGCCAGTAGATTACATACTCGCCGTGCTTACTCGTCGTAGCCATGGTCGCTCCTTTCGTACCCGAGTTTAAACAGCCACCATACCTCCGCAAACTCATCGAGTGTAAAGTCGCGGGAGCGGAAGTTGAACGAGTAAAATTCATTCATGCGCTTGCGTTCCCGGCAGTCGTTGATAAAACGGATGTTATCAGGGCTATTCAACTGCTCTCGCTCTTTCTCTTCACGCTCCAGCCGTCGCAGAGTGGCGATTCTGTCCTTTGCAAATTCACCCAGGGCGCAAGTTATTACAATCGGGTCTACTGCTCCGTAAAACTTGCCGTATTGCCCTACCTTGAACCGGCGGAAGAAATCCATCAGTTCTGTCAGCTTCATGTAGCCATACTCAATGCAGATTATCTGAGCCAGCTCATCAATCTGAGGCTCTGTCAACTTGGTCTTACATCCGCTGAACTCGGCCAAGTCCCAGAGCTGAATGGCAGCCCATGACTTTGCAGCTCCGAATCCGTAAGCCTGTGTGACAGTACCAAGGGCGGGGGCTTTACCGAGGTAAGCCCGACGAGTATCCCTTGTATATGTTACCTGAAAGTGAGGGCTAAAGGCCTCCAGCAGCGCTGTCGGTTGGTTATATCGGCGTATCAGGGATATCGCCTCCGGGTGGAGGTTGGCAGGTGGAGAGATTCCTTGCGACATAATCTGCAATTTCGTTGCGCCGCTGCTGTCGTTCATCGGCGGCAATACTTCCTGAAGTAATCGCGGTTTGTTCATTACGCTGTTTCCTTTCTGCTTCTTCGCGGTAAAAAATCCATTTATTGGCAGCACTTTCCCAGTTGGCAATCCGTCGACCGTACTTGTTGAGCCATCCGTCGGCGGTATAAGTGTCGTAAAACAGTCGGGCACTCCTTTCCCAATCGGTAATGCGAGTTTCAGCTCTTTGTGTTAGAAAGTATGCAAGGACTTCATCAATGTCAGGCGGATGAAATTCCGAGCGATTTTGCCGTTTTTTCTTCGGCTTGCCCTTAACTTCCAAACCGGGAATTACACCGACGTCTTTTTTTAAATCTTCGTTAGAAGATTCTTTTTTTATTTTCTTTTCTTTTCTTTGTGTACTTTCTGCAACATTTACCGGGGTTTCTGCAACATTTACCGGGGTTTCTGCAACATTTACTAATAAATGAGGGTATTCTCCATCTTTTTTGCACCTCTTTACAATATTGAAATATCGCCGCTGAATACCGACAGAAGTTAACACCTTTACCGAGCCAAACAGGCTTGCATCGAAGAACCCCCACCTGACTAAGCGGTTTAAAATCTGGTCTAATAATTCAGCAGAAATACCGGGCATTTGTCGGAGAATCTTTAAGCGTAGCATATCACTCCACTCTATGAAGTAACCGTTACGGTATACCGCACAAAGCAGCTTGATCGCCACAATTTCTCCTTTGATTCCAAATTCCCCGGCGATAGCAATTATCTTTTCATCTTCAAAGAAATCACAGTCGAAAGGGAAGTAATCAAGTCCCGTCTTTCTTGGTCTTGGCATATTTATCTATATAAAGGGTATTTGTTTAGAGCATCCTCTATATAACCCGAGCTATCAATGTGCAGATAGCGACACACGGCATTAATAAACTCTATAAGACCATGGCATATAACATAAGTGCTGCCATACTGCTCTACGAGAGCCTGCCATGCTTTCTGAGCGTCCTTTTGTGTTCCGGCGCTTGAGCCCTTGCGGCGAGGGACTTTCATCTCTATACAGAGCGAAGCCTTCCCGCCGTAGGGGAACAGAAGTATAAGGTCGGCCACTCCTTTGACCTGACCCTCATAGACCATTGTGGCACCGGCGCGGCCTCCGCGCCATCCGCCGTTAGGTACTGCGAAGAGCAGATGAGCAACCTTCGGGAAAGTCTGTCGAAACCAGCATACGCATATATGTTGAATCTTGGATTCTGAATATGTACGCTCGGCTTCCAATATTTCTTTTTCAGTCATTGTTAGGGTGGTCTGTGTGCTTGTCGCACTCGTTCATAAGTCTTACTATAGTTTTGCATCTTTCAAGGTTATCGTCTTTATTATCAAACGTCGCTATCGTAGCCCAGCATGGACCGAATAACACACCGTCAGTCTCTCGGTGTACAATGTGAATCTTACCATTTCTCTCGGTACGCTTGAAGTTCTTCATAATTTGTCCTGAAACAGATTCATGGTAATATTCACCATATCCTCCTCGATCTGAGTAGTGGTACCTGTCACCTCGTTTGCGATGTCCTTCTTGGTTTGAATTACGCTGTACATGTAGCGGTCAATCGTGTTATCGCCGATGAAGTAGTAGCAGTTAACAGCATTCTTCTGGCCGTTACGGTGGGCGCGGTCTTCAGCTTGCTCGCAATCGGAGTATGTCCATGGAAACTCTATGAATCCCACTCGGCTCGCAGCTGTGAGGGTAAGACCTGTGCCACCTGACTTGTAGTTGAGGATGATAAGCCTACATTCGGGGTCATTCTGAAAACGGTCGACGGCATTTTGCTTTTCATTGATATTGTCAGAGCCGGTGACGGTCACAGCGTCGGGAAACTCTTTTTTGAGAGCATCGACTACCTCTTTGAGATAAGCAAACATTATCAACTTCTCGCCACCGTCGATGATATCGTGAATAAACTCTGATACGGCCTTGATTTTACCTTTGGCTGCGATCTGCTTCAGTATACCCATCTTCACCATTACAGCGCCTCTCATAGCACGCGCGACGCGGTCATCGGTAGCTTTCTTGTATTGGCGAAGATAAGTTATCACGTCATTCTCGGCGTCCTCATACTCCTTACGGTTGGTAATATCACAAGTGATATACTGACGGGTCTTATCAGGCAGCTGCGACAACACCTTAGCTTTCTCCCGACGGAAAAAGCAACACATCCATAACCGGTAGTTGAGCTCCCGCATATTGGATGACTGCTTGGGACCGTCGCAATACCTTGCAACGAATTGTTTATACCCGCCGAAGTCATCGAGGCGTCCGAGAATCTTCAGCTGCTGTATGAGGTCGGTATTATTGTTGACAACAGGCGTGCCGGTGAGGGCGAATACCCAACGCTTTCCGCGACAGATTCCTTCGACATACTTCGCTTGCTGTGTCTTGCTCGACTTGCACTTATGGCTCTCGTCGATGATTACGGACTTGAAGAGCTTCACCCTCTCATCGAAAACGATAGAGCGGAGCGTCATGCGTGACGAACTTTTGACCTCCTGGACGAAAAACTTCTTGAGGCTCTCGTAGTTGACGATGAATACAGGCGTATAAGGCTCGCCGTTGGGCCGTTTCATCTCATAGAAACGATGCCAGCTGTCACGGTTGCGGTCATCGAGTATCACAGCGTTAAGTCCTGCAAACTTGTTAAACTCACGTTGCCAATTTACTTTCAGAGCGGCCGGACATATAACGAGAACCGGAAATGATTCACCGTATGTCATTGCCTCTTTGTGAGCCTTGACTACGGAGCATATCGCCTGCAAGGTTTTCCCGAGGCCGGGTTGATCGCCGAAGATACAGCGCTTATGGTCTAAAGCGTAGCGCACTCCTTCAAGTTGATAGGAGTAAGGAGTGAACGGCGGTAATATGTAGTGATCACCGCTGAACTCCTTCATCGGCGGAACCTCGTAAGCTACATCGTGAGTCTCGCTCCGTCTTGATATTTGGGAGCAATAACGCTGCCTTACCGCCCATTGTGCGAAAGATTCCACGTACCACCGAGCATCACGTCCCGGCGGATAGCAAACGCTTTCCTTCCTGACTATCCATTCTTTCTCCTGAGCATCCCATCGCGGTCCGCTCGGCACGCGCTTGATAATTTCTATAAGCCGCGGGTTGTACTCAAAGGAAAGACGGAACGTGTTGGGTGTCTCGGTGATATATATAGGTTTCATCTATTATGCGACATCTACATCAATACCGGCATCATCCGTTGGCTGAGGCGCTGCGAATGGATCGTCGGGGTTTCCGTCAAAGTCAAGCGTATTCTGCACGACTTCCCACTTGCGGTTGACGATATATTCCTTGACCTCATAAATCACATCCTGCACGGCAATATCGAAATCGTCGATATGAGACCACTCAAACGACTCTGAATCCATCTCCACGGCGGGAGTGTTGAGGTTGAGGATGCGAGATGTGAAGAGGGTGCGTTTGCCTGAAAGAGTAATGTAACGGTTGTTTTCGTCGCCGCTTATGCTGATGCCTGTGACATCGAGCTTTCGCAACAGTTCTACGTTTAACGCCGATTCAAGTTCGCTCCAGTCGATGCTGTCACTCTCTTTCTGCTCCGTAAGGTCGGCAAAGTAGGGGACGAGATGAGCGAAGGCGACCTTGAGGTCATTGTGGCACTTGTTCTTACCGCGGAGGGATATTTCGTTTCCATCGGCATCAATGTATGTTGCTTCGACGGTGCCACCTTTAGCTAATTTAGCTTTCTTGATTTTTATTTCCATGAGCATATTGTATTATGAGCTAGGACGGCCATTGCTGACCGCCCGATGGGTTATCTGATTCGATAATGAGAGACGAAGTCCTGATAAATATTATCTTCAGGAAGCGGGAGCGTGATACCGAACTCTGCCGCAACATCCGCCCTTACCTTTTCAAGGTAATTTGTCATCTGGAGTGTATTGAGGTCAGTAGTGCTGCCAATCACCGTTACCCACCGTCCTCCTACAGCAATCTGCCGTGAAAGGAACATCGTCTTGTAGTAATCATGAATATCCTCCTTGCTTTGACCGGTCTGTTCCTCCATGTGTTTGTACCACATCCACATCAAGGAGTTTTGAGAAACGGTACGAGGCTGAGTCTTTCGGACAATCTTGACGGTATACTCTCCGTTACGGAGCAGTGCACACATCGAGTCGAAAGACTTATCCATGGTCACCACTCCGTCACGTTTAGAGAGATTAGCTTCCATCAGTGAGCAAACGGAAGTTGATCGGCTCCCGGCCCCATTGATTGAGGGTACTGGGTTTGTGGAGTAGGGGAAGGCTGAACAGGCGCGGGTGCAGCATATTGCTGAGGATAAGCGGGAGCTTGCTGATACTTCTGCTGTGGGAGTGGTGCCTGATATTGAGGTTGCTGCGGCATGACATTATATTGCGGCTGCTGAGCATATCCGCCGGGCATGGGAGCCGTGGGCGGGGTATATTGCGCTTGCGGTTGATAGGGTGCAATGCTAAGGCCTTTGACCGAATTGAAAATGCGACCTTGATATTCACGGCCTGTGATGAATCCTTCAACGTTCACTCTGTGCCCCGGCACATAACCGTCAAGGAGATTCATCTTATCACCTGTGAACTCGATGATAACAAAACTTGAATAATGGGTGCCGTCCTTGTCTCTTGAATCGTCAAGGATAAGCTCTCGTTTCTGAAAACGGTCTGACACTTGCATCACGGGAGATACATAGTGAACCAGTGCATTGGTAGCTTGAAATTTAATCATCGCTTTTAAGTTTAATTGTTAGAGCGCCACGAGTGATGGCCTGAGTTGTGAATTGCTTATATAAATCGGGGTGAGCCTCCTTGAATCTCTTGGAGTCAAAGCGGCTGACGGTAGAGTCGGCGCTGAGCGTGGCCGTGAACGACCCGAAGTCATGTTTCCTGACTCCGTATTGAGTCATAGCAGCTCTCAGCGCTGTCTTTGCTTCATCGAGCTTCGATTCAGTCTCCTTGATAGTTTTGAGAAGCCCTGTCATGTAGTCTACCACTTTCGGCGAGATCTGCATGGCATCGGCGGCTATCCGCGCGGGGAATTGCGAGCCTTGCATAAACATTTGCGGATTGCTGTGGAAGTATACCGGGCCGCTGTCGCTGAAGAAATATTCCGTCGTCAACAGCTCTTTGACCAGGCCGGTGGGTTTGCGTTCGATAACCCAAAAAGCCGACTCATCTCTGCGTAGCCAGTTGCACGCAAGCCCCTCGACTTTAAGCTCAGGGTTTTCCGCTTCAAATAGCTCCGCGTAGATTGACAGCTGCCATGACAAATATTCCTTCAAGGCCGTCACTCCGTCGGGGAAGAATGAATCATTGAAGTAACCGCAAAGGGGATAGAGCGCGGTGTTGTTGGTTTTTGTATCAACGAGCCATATACCGCCGGTTTTCTCATTCTGCCATACGTTGTCAATCTGCGAAGCGTAACGTACATTGTCGGAGACCGTCAACTCATTAGCCAGAGGCTTGAATCCGTTGAGATGCCTGATATATGAGTCAAGTTCCGAAGTAACGTCCCACGTCTCATCTATGTATGAGATGTTTTCACGCTCCTTGCATCCGTAGCGGGTAGTTACAATCTGCTGCGTCTGCCGGATGTGGAGCATGTCGTATGTCTGTATGGCATGATGGACGGCTGTCCCGCGGCTTCCGGCGCGGGGAATGATGTAGTCCTTCACGTGGTCATTGGCATCAGGATATACACCCAATCCGAGGATTGAGTGTATAAGTCCCGTAATACCGAGCATCCGCTTATCTCCGAGGTAATAGCTATGCTCTTCCTCATTGAAGATTACAGGTGATTTCTTGAACTGCATTACTTCGAGGGTTTGAGTTGCTGTATCTTAGCGCAAGCGGCATTGTAGAACTCGGTGCCGTTCTTGCAAAGAGCGGGTATTGAAGTTGCGTACTTCGACCACACCTGTTGAAATTGAGCCTCGGTAGTGCAAGCGTTCATTTCTCCGATAGCTTGAGTAAGCTGCTCTCCGGTATATGCAACCTGACTGATGGGAGTAGCTGCTTTCCTTGATTCTCGGCTGTCGTTCCCATCGGCATCCTGGCCATGAGTATTGGTCGCGTCGGGGTCTTTAGTGTCATCAATGCTGAAAAGGCCGTTGAGAGCATACTTGCGGGCATACGAGGAAGCTGAGCCGGTGACCTGAGCACCATCCATTCCTTTCTTAGTCTCATCCTCGCGGGCAAAGGCCGTAGCGCTGTGAGTCTTGCCGTCTTCGGTCGTAAGCGTGGCTGTCGCTTTGACATATATGCGACTTCCCACTTGCACAAGCTCATCTGACAGATTCAGGGTGGAATTAGTCTTGCAGAGCAAAGGCTTAACGGCGGCAAGTATATCCTCGCAACTGCGATACTTGTACTTGCCGAATGAGTTATATTGCCCCTTGGGAGCGTTTAACTCTTGTTGGATAGTAAATAAAGCATCCATTTTGGTGATTATTATATTGGTTTGACTATTATATCAGTGTTTCTGATATACAGTAAAGTTAATGAATATTAGCGATTTATGCAAGCTGATTAGTCGTCATTTGAGCGCCTTAACGTTTACTGACATTTGTCAACTCCCGTCTGCACTCAACGAGCAACCTCAAAGATGCCGCTCTCAGATTGTCGATGGTCTTGTCAATCTGAGCGGAATACTTATTATGTAAGCGTAATCCAAACAGAATCCTGAGTGCCGTGGTGTATACCGAAATGTGGCCCATAATTGATTTTTCTTTCTTGCTCATCGGTCTATTCGATTTTGAGGCCGAGGTGCCGTGCATAGAACTCGAAGTTGCGCCGCTCAATCTCGGCATCCTGAGGGTAATAACGAGCCGTTGATTTCCAACGCTCATAACATGCGGGGCAGAACCAGCAGTTTAATACCGCAATGTAGTAACCGTTGCCACTCGGAGTCGCGCAACTGTCACATATTCCCGGCCCGCCTCCGGCGGTATATAATTCCACGGCTGTACATTCAATAATGAGGAATTTACCGGCTTCAATTTGCTTTGCCATTTTGTCGTAGGTATTTGAGTATGACTTTTGAAAGGCGTATCACTTTGCGGCACATCTCTTCGTCAAACATCCCTATGTGGGTGTGTTCAGATGGAAGCCCGAAAGCAATAGACAATATCCTGTAAGCATCTTTCCGGGAAACGTATCCGTTTTTCCAAAGAGCGTCAAATGTCTCATGTGCCTGATGCTTCAGTTCTCTTAATTCCTTGTTGGCTAATCTGCCGAGAGCTCTTTCCGTTCCTTTGTGGCATCCGACCCATGCGCCGCACGGCTCACAGATGTAGCACTTCGTTCCGAACGACCGTCGGTAGATTTTCGTGTCGTCAACGAGTTTACTTGGAGCACCACAATACGGGCAACTCCAGCCGAGTAAAACAAGCGGGTCATCCTTCAGATTCATTATGATTATGTAGTGCCACTTCAGCTATAGCACCGATGATTTTTGCAATATTCTCGGCGTGGATGAATATTTGTTGCCGTCTTTCATCTCGTGCAAGGTTTCCCTTTCGTATTTCAGCAATGGTAATGTATTGTTGATTCTGTCTATCAACATGAGCGTCGATATAGTAGACGCGTGATCCGGCGCTTACGCGCTTTGAGAAGATGGGTTCTGTATCCATATTTTTGATGATGTTTAATGATGGTCGGGAGTAGTGGAATCGAACCACCGTTAACCGTTCTCCCGCAAAAGTCGGGTTATCTTCGCAGACTACCCGATTGAATAATGACAAAACTTATTGTAATCAAAAGGATGGTCGGCGTGGATGAAGCACCGCCGACCAAAAATCACCCAAGCGTCTCTCGACGGTTGAGGGCAAAGGTGGATGAAGAATGTGATATTATGGAATAAAAGACAAGCAAATAGCGGCTCCGGCAGCTGCGACCCTGCAACCTTTGAGTAATACATGCCGTGCGGTTTTCAGCATGTCCCGGGAGGCATTTCCCCGGGTGTCTCGGAGCCTGTTTCCCTCACTATCTTCACAGACGGCGAGAGATAGAGTAACTAATAAAACATAAACATAAAACATAGTAGTGTAGCGGAGGCGGCAGGCACGACCCTGCAACCGTCTCGGAAATTTCAGGTGGGCGGCATTTCCCCACTGTCACGCCTCCAAAAAGCCGGGATGACCCGCCCGGCTATCGGGGTTTGAATGTAATAATGTTGCCTTCACCCTCACGGGCTTGTTTAGTAGCAACAAATGGTAACAAGGTAGTGGAGTATGATAGGCCTCACGGCCTGCATGAAACCCAAGAATTATTTCTTATCTCTCATATTTTTGCAATGTCTAAGGACGTGAGCCGCATTACAATACCACTTGCCGCATTGAGCGGGATTCTTCTTGACGGCGAATATCTTTCCTTCGGCAACGAGCTTTTCGAGCTTCTTCGGACCGCCTACGATGAACGCCGACATATCTTTGCTGAAGGTGAATTGCTCCATAGCCAGCAATATGTTTTCAAGCTGAATTTCGGCCGGGTTAACCGATTGTATAGTGTTAGCAGGCATATCAGGCTATTCTAATAAGGTCAACAACTCTGTCTTCCCAATCGAGCTTCGTTTTCCATCGCTTGCCGCTGCTGATGCGGTCAGGCATGAGCGTCGAATTTGGTGCGGATCTTATGGAATTATAGTTGTAATTGTCGAGAGGGAAACGCACCACGTCTCCCACCTTCATGTCGCGAGCTTCCGCGGCAATGCCTCGGGTTGCAATACGTGTAATCTTTGCCATATTGTTTTGGATTAAAGAATTGTTATGAAATTAGGAACGGCGGCAGGCGACGACCCTGCATTGACCACTATCGCCGTGAGGCTACGCCGTTCTGGAATAATCACTAACTTTGCAGTGTCAATTTTAAAATTAGCGATTATGAATTATCAGTTTAGTAGTAGTACATCTCAGAGAATCCCGGAGGAGGCATGGTCAAAATATATTGAGATGCAGAATAGGTCGTTAGATATTATACTTTGCCGAGCCAGCGGTAAGCATCCTCGCGTGATTTGAACCACTTTCGCAACCTTACCGCTCCATCAGGGCGGATTGCTTGATACTCGGCTCTCCATCCCATTCTGCCGTGTCCGCGGTTGTCAAGATAGACGGTTCTATAGGATCCGTGGCGGAGACGCTTTGCACCGCTGCCGGTGATGTTAGATGAGGTTTCGTCCATTTGAATTGATATAGTGGCTCCGACCCTCGCGACGAGGGCAACCGTCTCATTCTTTCATCAGCCATGCGGCATTCCCATGGCAGTTACGGAGCCGATCCCCTTTCATTGCGGTATTCCACAGCGGCGCCACACGTTGCGATTGGTAAGCGACGTAGACTACGCAACGAGTGACCGACGATTTCTTATTCCCGCTTTTTATCTCCTTTTGGAGACCGCTGCCACACGGTAGGGTTATTTGGAACGGTAGACGGATTCGCACCATCGACCTCCGGAATAGCTTCCGGTGCTCTGTCTGCTGAGCTATACCGTTCAGAGGTGATTGCTCACCAAATTTTCATTATCTTTGTGGTGCATAACATTAAATAATGAAAAATATGAGAAAATTAAGAACCGGCAGCCCTGAGCCATCCGAAGAGTGGAACTGGGCTGAAATTATGAACCATCTAAATTGTACTGAAATGAAAGCCCGACAAATCCTCGACGACTATCACAATGAAAAGAAAGACGGCTACGGCGCTGTCGAAAAACATCTGATTCTCGACTTCATCGAGACCAAACAGCGCGAAGAGCGCGAGCGTGAAGCAAGGTATAAATCTGACTTGGCTAACGTTGAGATCGCCACAACCTTAAAGATACAGGTCGAAACGCTTAAAGAGCAAGTCAAGCTACTCCGAGAGCAGGTTGATACACTTAATAGCCAGCTTGACATTCTTGAAGATTCCTCACAGACATCCGCCGAAGAATCCCGCAAAGCTCGCTACTATGCAAAGGTATCGAACTTCATCGCTTTTGTGTCAATGACCGTTGCGGTGATTTCCTTAATCTTTAAGGTGTACTGATTCTTAATTGGGAACGGCAGCAGGAATCGAACCTGCGACCTTCGGGTTTTCAAGCCCGACGCTCTGACCTCTGAGCTATACCGTCCGGGGGTATATTGCAGGCCGTTTCGCTTTTGAATATGCTTATTGCGGCCATAACTGATAGTTAAAACTCCGTCCATTTATCACGGGTGGACTTGTATCTTCCCGCTCTCCATCTTTTTCGGCTAAGCATGGAGAGATATTCTTATCGTAGTGCCGGTCCGTTTCAAAGTGTCGTTTCGCATGACGCGCTACTCGGAGCTGCTTCTTTTCCGGCTGCTACTCATCACTGACCGTCCCCGTGTTCTCACCTCGGGAGGGGTATCAGTGGAAATTCCAATATGTCAAGGTACTCTTCTTGGTAGTGGAAGCGGGGGAGGCGAATCCCCTACCGATTTTCAGATGCGAGCGTAATCAACTATTCAACTAATCTTCAATATTCAAATCATCATTCCATGTTTACGCATCCGGTCGGCGGCATTTCCCGACTGTAACACTTCCTTGATACCCCTTGCGGGGTCGGGTCTCTCTTGACCCTCGGCGTTGCTCACTCTTGAGCGCCGTTTAGCGGTTAGCTTATTGGTTTTGACTTAGGAGGCGAGGGCTGTCTGGTCGGCTACTTGAATGAGTAGCTCGTTGAGGATTACATTGACCGTGATACGACCGTGGTCGGCGGGGGTCATACGTTCATCCGGGATTTCCATATTCAGGCGGTCGGCGTGGTATTGGAGAGCTTCAATCGTCTTGACGTATTCGTTGTTCATTGCCACCACTTTGAGCTGCTTCAGGTAGGCGAGGACGTAAGACATTACCGATTGCTCAAAGCAAGCATCCTCGTATTCCTGAGAGTCAATCTGAGCGTTGATGATTTTGTCGGTTGCTTCCTGCTTGAACTCCTTTGTTGCGATGATGGTTGCAGCGAGATAAGAGCGGATAAAATCGAGTTTTGATTGGGTAGGTTTCATGATAGTTATTTGTTTAGTCGTTGATGTCTTCGAGTGTCTCGGTAGTCACATACCACTCATAATTGCATTGAGCAAGCTGCTCGTCGGTAAGTGAGAATCCGTTAGCCATGAAGAAGAGGGCGGGGGTACCGTCTTCGAGATGTCCGAAAGCGCGGTCACTCTTTATGAATCCGAGCCTCTTGATTTCGCTCCAAGTTGTCAGGAGCGCTTTCTTCATTCCGCCCCATACAGGAGCGAGAATTTCTTTGCCGTTGATTTTCGTTGCCATAGTGATTACAAAGTGTTGAGAGTTGAGTGAAGTAAGAAAGGGAATCGGCCCGATTCATGGCGGCCGCGGATATTGTCCCATTCGTCACGGTCGGCGCGGCAGTGGATGACGTAACCGTGATTTTGCTGAGTCATGAGGACGATGCAACCCACGCGGTTCACGTGCAGCCATTTTGCGATGGCCATGTGAGCCGAGAGGTTCTCGGTCTTGATGACGATTGTCAGGGTCTTTGTTTCAGTTGCCATGATGGGGTTAATTCGTTGATTGTCTTGTTGTCATTTTCATCAAATTTTCCTATATTTGTGGCGTTTGATGTAATGATGTTGCAAAGTTAAGCCAAATGGCGTAATTATGCAAATATTATTACTCCATTTGGCTATATTTAAAATTAATTAACAATTACTGCGATGGATCTACTCCAACGATTAAAAGAAATTATCACCTATTCCGGAATGTCTGTTAGGGCGTTTGCAATAAGGTGCAACATCAACCAAACTACACTCGACAAGCAAATCAAAGGGTTACGCAGTGTCAGTATTGAAACTATCGTAGGCGTGTTGTATGGATTCCCGGAAATATCCGCTGAATGGCTTATGAGAGGGACGGGGCAAATGCTCTTATCTCAAAGTGGACCTGATAATGATAGGGTGAATACTTTGATTGATACAATTGCTACATTGCAGGAATCAATTAATGTAAAAAATGATACAATAGAATCGCTTAGTACCAGAATTAAGCAGTTGGAAACCCAACAAAAAAAGTAAATGGCATGAAGAAATTACTTATACTGTTGGCCATGCTACTTCCAATGGCCGCTCATTCTATGAAAGTTGAGAAAGACGAGATTGACGAGTTCACTGGTCTAAGAACTGTGATCACCTCTTGGGAAAGTCTTTGCAAGACAGAAGTGCACATAAGGTTTAGGCTCCAAAATAACATTGAATGGCTTGACTTCAAATTCAGGAGCAATTCAGCTATCGTTATAGCTGAAGGAGAGAAACTCATGCTCAAGTCAACAAGTGATAGTATTGCAACCTTTAAATCGTGTGCTATTTTTCACGGTGGAATTGGTGACGGTTCAGTAGGTCTAAATGGCTCAGGCGTTTGGGGAATATTCGCAAGTTATACCGGAAATTTGAGCTGGTTTAATAATAATGTAGTTAGACTTCTTCGTGTGTATGCTACCGATTGCTATTATGATAGAGAAGTCAATCCCTCAGATGGAAAGAAGCTTTGCAATCTGTACAGCTTGTTTTCGGAAACTGTTTCCCAAAAATATGTAAAGAGAAATTTTGAAACTTACGATGTGCAATTCGTAAAAAGAAGCAGCAAGAGTTCGTCCTGGGATGTAGTCAAAGAGGAAACGTTTAAGGATGTCACGAAGGATGAGCTTCAGGCTGTTATTGATGCTTGGAAAGGTCAGACATCAGAAGCTACCATTTATGATTGTATCATCAAAAAACATAAGAAAAAATAACCTCTAACACCAACAATTTCCGATTTGTTGTCGGAGGTATTTCCCAATGTGGCTTAATCCTGATGAAAATCAGCGGATAATATGATTTTTTGAGGAAAATAGGTGATTTAAGTGAACTTTGATTGAAATTGTCAGTAATTGATGAATATGCCGGAGCTATGGCATGGTTGAGAAGCAGGAGCTGGTATGACCGCGGGTTTACACCGGCCATCAATACTTCGGCGTCGGCCTCATATTCGTGTATACACTTTACATCGGCAAGCATCTTCCATGCCGCAGGATTGTACCACTGAAGCACGCACACCATGTGTGCAATCATAAGATCTATCCAGTGGCGGTGACTTGCGTGAGCTGACTCGTGGAGTATCAGTGTAGTCGCATCGCAGCTTTCAGCCATATCAGCGGGAATGTAAATTTCGCCCATGAAAGTGAACGGTGACATTATCCCATCCCTGACTATCCTTATACAGCGACCCGAGGCGAGGACAATTTTTCGCGACCGTCGCCTGAGATTAAGCAACTTTATAGTTCCGTAGCAGTAATAGAGTGCTATAGAAGCAGCCACGATGTAGAAAATCACAATAACTATGGAAAGAAATGAAACTTCAGGCGTAGTGGCTAATGCCTGACTTAAGCCGCCGCTCAGTTCGGGCAGCTCCATTGTGATAGCGGCATTGACACGTGATATAGAGCCCACCGATTTTGCCAAAGGCCACAGCAGGAGCGCGGCGGCATAGATGCCAAGCAGCAGACGACGATTTAATGAAGCGCCCTTGATATGCCTCATAGTCGCCGCCCATGTGCCCCACAACATAGCGAGCACTATCGACGAATACAATGAATAAATGAAAACCGTGGCCATATCATTTCTCCTTTCCTTCGCCGTCGCCTTGCTCTATCATGCGGATAATATCGCGGAGGTCATCGAGCGACAGTTTTTCATCCTCGACCAGAGCAGAGACGGCACTTTTATATGAATTATTGAAAAAGCTGCTCACGAGTTTGGTGAACGATTTCTCACGGCAATGATCCATCGCCACGGCTGCCTGGTAGCGAAAAGAGCCGCCCACCGCCTCGTGGGTCACATACCCTTTGTCTTCGAGTATACGCACCACGGTTGAAACCGTATTGACGTGAGGCACAGGCTCGGGGTAGTAGGCGAGCATCTCTTTTACGTGCAAGGGCCCGTGCTGCCACAAAATCTGCATTACCTGCAGCTCTTTTTCTGTGAGTGTAGTTTCTTTCTTTCTCATATTCTTAACTAAATTATTAGTTGACGATGCAAATGTATAACTAAAAAATTAGTTGACCAAATTTTTCAACGAAAAAATTAGTTGAAACAGTGATTTTGTACAACATTGAGAAAAAATCCTTAATTTTGTAAGATAAAATTACATCAACATGAAAATCAAAGCTCAGGACTACGATAAACTTGTGTTGCTCGACGAGGCTGTAAACAGTGCGAGGGTAGAGCGGGTGCGCTCAGCCATGCGCACAGCCGGAATGGACGCAATACTTGTGACCGACAATGCAAATAAATACTTTCTCACCGGCCGGGTGTTTACCGGTCAGGTTTATATTCCTGCCGAGGGGGAGGTGATATACTTCATCCGCCGTCCCATAAAGCTCACGGGCGACGGAGTGGTCTATATCCACAAGCCCGAACAGATAGCTGAATCTCTCAGCCTCAATATGCCTCAGACGGTAGGACTCGAACTCGACATCACCGCCTACAGTACCATAGAGCGATTGAAAAAGGTGTTTGCCGGTGCAGAAATTCGCAATGCCTCCACACTTCTGCGCCAAGTGCGTGCGGTAAAAGATGACGCCGCGCTCGAATTGTTGCGCATGAGCGGTCGCAAGCAAGTGTATGTCTACAGTCGTATACCTCGCCTTTATAAAGAAGGTATGAGCGATATTGAGCTGCAGATTGAGATAGAGCGAGCAAGTCGCCTGGAAGGATGCCTCGGCCAATTCCGCATAAGCGGCGACAGCATGGAATTATATATGGGCAACGTGCTTGCAGGTGACAATTCCGATAATCCTTCACCCTACGATTTCGCCATGGGTGGAGCGGGAATTGATCCATCGCTTCCCGTGGGGGCCGACGGCACGCTGCTGAAGAGCGGAATGACCGTGATGGTGGATATGAACGGTGACTATACCGGCTACATGACCGATATGACGCGCGTATATTGCATGGGACCTGTAGAGAATCTGCCGGCACTCGTGCGTAAAGCTCACGATTGCTCAATACGTATCCATCGCGAACTTGTGAAGATGCTCGTGCCCGGTACCGAGGCTAAGGCTCTGTGGCAGCGTGCCGAGGAGATAGCCCGTGAGGAGAGCCTGCATGATTATTTTATGGGTCATCGTCAGAAAGCCGGCTTTATGGGGCACGGTGTGGGTATAGAGATCAATGAGTTGCCTGTAATAGCTCCCCGCAGCCGCGACATTATTGCAGCCGGCAATGCTGTGGCGCTCGAACCGAAATTTGTGATTCCCGGAGCCGGAGCCGTGGGTATCGAGTCGACTTACTTCGTGCATCCTGACCACGTGGAAAATCTTACCCCCGCTCCCGAAGACATTACTCCCTTTGACTGATGATTGACTTCAAGAAAGAAATAGATAAAAAGGTATATCATATAGTGGGCGACGCGGCTAATGAACTTGGCCGCGAGTGCTATGCCGTGGGCGGTTGCGTGCGCGACATGGTGCTCTGTCGGCCCTCTAAGGATATTGACTTCGTGACCGTGGGGAGCGGCATAGAGCTTGCCGAAGCCGTGGCTGCAAAGCTCGGTAAAGGCGCTCACCTGAGCGTGTTTCGCACTTACGGGACGGCGCAGGTCAAGAAGCACAATCTCGAACTCGAATTCGTAGGTGCCCGCAAGGAATCTTATAACCGCGACTCACGCAACCCAATCGTGGAGGAGGGAACCCTGACCGAGGACCTCTCCCGCCGCGACTTTACTATCAATGCTCTCGCTCTTCAGGTCAACACCGGCGAGAATTTCGGACGTCTCATCGACATGTTTGACGGCATGGGCGATATCGAGCGCAAGGTTATCCGCACCCCCCTCGACCCTGACATCACATTCAGCGACGACCCTCTGCGAATGCTCCGAGCCATACGCTTCGCCACGCAGCTCGGTTTCAAGATTCATCCCGAGACATTTGAAGCTCTCACCCGCAACGCTTCGCGCATCGAGATTATCACCCGCGAGCGTATCGCTACCGAGCTGATGAAAATAATGGCCTCGCCGCGCCCCTCGATCGGTTGGGATCTGCTCTATAAATCGGGACTCCTCAAGCTTATCCTGCCCGAACTCGCGGCAATGAAAGGGGTAGAGGTGGTCAACGGTCGCGCTCACAAGGATAACTTCTACCATACATTAGAGGTGCTCGACAAGCTGAGCCGCATGACCGACAATGTGTGGCTCCGCTGGGGCGCACTTCTTCATGATATTGCCAAACCCGTCACCAAGAAGTGGGACGATAAGGTGGGATGGACTTTCCATAATCACAATTTCGTAGGCTCGAAAATGGTGCCCCGTATCTTCCGCAATCTCAAGCTCCCGCTTGATGCAAAGATGAAATATGTGGCTAAACTTGTCGAGCTCCACATGCGTCCTATCGCTCTGGTAGAAGATGAAGTGACTGACTCGGCTGTGCGCCGCCTTATCAATGATGCCGCCGAGGATCTTGAAGACTTGCTTCTTCTCTGTGAGGCCGATGTCACCTCTAAGAATGAGGAGAAAGTGCGCCGCATCATGGCTAATCTCGCTCTGGTAAAACAGAAAATAGAGGAGGTCAATGAGCGCGACAATATCCGCAATTTCAATCCGCCTGTCGACGGACTGGAAATCATGCGCACGTTTGGCATCCAAGGCGGCCCCGTTGTGGGCGACATAAAGCAGCGCATCAAGGATGCGATACTCGACGGCGAGATTCACAATGACTACGAAGAGGCGCGAGCCATGATGCTCCGTCTCGGTGCCGAACATGGACTTACCCCTGTAACCGCTGCTGACTGATGACCACACTGGAAGTTCTGATACCCACCCATACCCCCGAAGGAATCCTTCGGGTCGAGGCTATGAATCTCCCCGTCGTGCAGGGAGTGGGCTATGTGGTGTCGTGGCAGAACTACGGTGACGGAGTCATTCCATCTTCGCTGGCTTCGCGGAGCGATATAAAGATAGTAAAATGTGAGCGCAAAGGTGTGAGCGCTAATCGAAACAACGCCCTTGACCACGCTACTGCCGATATATTACTGATAGGCGACGATGACCTTATCTATACCCCTGAGCAACTGGAGATGGTCAGGCAGACCATGGACAAGAATCCGGCCGTGGATTATGCCTCATTTCGCTACGACGGTGCCGATGCAAAATATTATCCACAGGAAGAATGTGACCTTACAGCGCGGATTCCCAAGGGCTTTTATCAGACGACTTTCGAGATAGCCCTGCGGAGAAATTCACCGGCCGGGAAGCTGAGGTTTAACGAGCAGTTTGGCCCGGGAGCACCTGTTTTTACAGCATCGGAAGACGAAATAATGTTCATGACCGCACGAAACAGAGGCATATCAATGCGCTTTTTCCCGATTACGATTACTACACATCCCGGCCCAACAACCGGTAACCGCACGGTGGCTGATGACGGTGTACTTCTTTCGGCGGGAGTGGTCGCGGCCAAACTGTTTCCGGTATCATGCTTGCTACGTATACCGCTGAAAGCGTGGCGGTTGTACAGGAAAGGAAATGCTCCATTGTTTAAATCGCTCTCGCTTATGACCCGCGGAGCCTTAATGAGCAGAAAGATAAAGCTATGAAACTGACGTCGAGAAAATCCCTGTCACGACTCGTGCTCCGCGCCATGGGAGTATTTGGCGGCGTGCAGTCACTGCAGATACTTTGCGGGGTGATAAGGATGAAGCTTGTGTCGCTCTGGATAGGTCCGGCCGGTGTGGGATTGTTTTCAATCTATAATCAGGCAGTCGAACTTATAGCTTCGGCCACGCAGCTCAGTCTGCGCAACAGTGCCGTGCGTGACATCGCCGCATCAAAATCGGCCGCAACCTCTGTAAGAGATTTGATAGTGACCATAGTGCGACGTTGGGGGTGGATGCTCGGCCTCGCCGGGGCTCTCGTCATGCTTATAGCGTCGCCCATCCTGAGCCGGGTGACTTTCGGTGACTTCAATCATTCGCTGCAGTACGTAGTGCTGTCGGTAAGCGTGTTCCTCTCTGCCTTGATAGCAAGCGAAGGTGCTATACTTCAGGGCCTTGAACGCTACAAACCGCTTGCCCTCGGTTCGCTATGGGGAGCTATGGGAGGACTTATAGTGTCGATTCCGCTATATTATTTTGCGAAGATTGACAGTATCGTACCTTCTATAATTATATATTCGCTGTTTACGTCAGGAGCCTTGCTTTTCTATCGCGCGAAAGGATTTAAGCCGGAGCGGAAGGTGACGATGAAAGAGACCTTTGACAAAGGGCGCAGTTTCCTCATGCTCGGTGGCTACATGACCATCGCTACCTTTGTGGAGCAGCTCTGCAACTATATATTTCTATCTTACCTGAATACCGCCGATTCTGATGCCGGAGTAGGCTACTATCAGGCAGGCTTTACACTCGTCAACCGCTACGTGGGATTGCTTTTTGTGGCGCTCGCCATGGAGTATTACCCGCGCATGGCGCGTGTGGCCGACTCTATGCTCCGCTCGCGGGTGTATGTGTCTCACGAAATATCACTTATAATGGTGATGATTGTCCCCGTTGCAACCATCTTTATCTCGGCTTCACAGCTTATTATCAAGATACTATATTCAGGAGAATTTGTGGTGATTCTCCCTTACGTCGTTTCGGCGATGGCTGGAATGGTGTTCCGCGGCTTCTCATGGTGCATAAGTTTTCTTGTGCTGGCCCGCAACAGTGGCAAGACCTATGTCACGGTAGAGTGTATAAGTTCGGTTACGGGATTGATACTCAACGTGGTAGCATATAATTATTATGGTATCAACGGCCTCGGCGTGTCATTCACATTATGGTATCTTGCTTACTGCATAATGATGCTTATAGTGGCGCGGCGCATAGGGCTGAAAGTGAGCGGAAATTCAGTGTGGCTTACGCTCTATGCCCTCACGGCGGTGTCAATACAGATAGTGCTCTTCTTCACCATGCCTGTATGGGCATTGATAACATTTGCATCGGCCACTTCAATTCTTTCTCTGATTTTAGTGCTTAAGTTGTCAGGTTCAAGATTTTGATTTATATTTGCAAAAGATAATCCAACAAACATATATATTATGAAAAAGATTTCCATTCTCTCCCTTCTCGTCATGATGCTGACGCTCGGGCTCAGCAGTTGCTCATCCTTTATAGGTGAAGACGAGCTTACCAAGTATCTCCCCGGCGATGCCATGATGGTGATGAAACTCGACGGTAAAAAGCTCATGGAGGCCACTGACATAAAGG
The DNA here is from genome assembly GCA_964477665.1 of uncultured Staphylococcus sp. Taxonomy (GTDB): domain Bacteria; phylum Bacteroidota; class Bacteroidia; order Bacteroidales; family Muribaculaceae; genus Duncaniella. The sequence continues at coordinate 102,621 of CAYZFG010000001.1, read as the reverse complement.
TCGATCATAATAAGGTAGTGCTTCCTGATTACCTTAAGAAATACTGTCAAGGTGATGAAGCAGAGATGCTTACTAAAATCTACGGCATGATTGACGTAGATAAGATTTTCATAGCGATGATGGGTCACCAGGATATGTATTGCCTCGCGCGTGTTACAGATTACCCGGGCCTTTGCGAAATGCTTGAGGCCGAGTGCATGACCAAGGAGTCGCAGGGCGATTATGACGTGTATGACACCAACGGCAGCGTGGTGGGTATCTACAAGAAGAAGTATGTGTATCTGATGCACGTTTCTGAGGCTATGAATGATTTCAAGGCTCTCGTAGAGAACGTGGCTAAGAATCCGCTGTCAAAGAATACCGCTATGGCCGAAGCCGTGTCGACCGACGATGCCATTACGATGGCAATTAATTATGAGGCTTACGTTAAGGCTATGCCTGTAGCAGGTGTTTCGATGCCTGATTATATCAAGGGCAAATACATGGCCATGAACATGAATTTTGAAGGAAACAAGCTTCTCATGGATGCCGGAATGGGTAATATGGATGGCTCGCCTATCAAACCCATTGCTACCGTTGACGATATCAACATTGCTCTCCTCGGCTATGTCCCCGAAAATTTCAATGTCATCATCGCTTCCGGCAAGCCCACTATAAATGATCCTGACTACTACGAGCAGCTTCAGAATAACATGCCCCGAGAATTTGCCGGTGTAATGAATATGATAATTCCTTATCTTAAGTCAGTCGACGGCTCCTCACTCTTTGCTCTTCGTCTCAGTCCGGAGATAGCTGCAGGGTTTAACCCCGAGTATTTCGACGTGCTCCTCATGACCCACATGCCTATGGATAAGATACAGGAAGTAGTAAGTAGTCTTATGACTACCACAGGCATGTACGGTATGCCTTCAAAGGAATTGGGCGATGGAATGTATGCAATTTCTTTTGAGGGAATCGACATATATTACGGTGCTACTGACGGCTATTTCGCCATCTCTACCGTGCCCGTAAGCGCTACCCACAGCTCGGAACTCACCAAGTATTTCGTCAATAAGCAGACTGCCGGTGTTGTCGACGGAAGCTGTCTGCAAGGCATCTTACCTTTCTATCCTTTTGCAGTAATGCAGAGCAATGGCGGAACTGACGTCAAGTCAGAGGTTACTCTCGAAGGCACCACTGAAAAATTCCTTCCTGCCGTATTGCAGCTCATGAAATGATGATTGAAACTATCAAGCTCGAAAGAGTATTACCTTATGTCTTTCACGGAAGCGAAAACGATGCTTCTGTGAAAGATTCGTTAATATGGCTGCGCGATGTGACATTCACGCGCGACTCTTACTATCTTATCGAGGCCACGAGCGGCGCGGGAAAGTCGTCGCTCTGCTCATTTATCTACGGATTGAGGAGCGACTATCAAGGAAAAATCATGATAGGTGACCGCGACGCGCGCGTGCTTTCTCCTCATGACTGGAGCGAATTGCGTTGCCGCTCGCTGGCATATCTGCCTCAGCAGTTGGCTCTCTTTCCCGAGCTCACGGTGATGGAGAATATTGACATCAAGAACCGTCTCACCGGCTTCAAATCAGAGCACGAGATTCTCGCTATGCTTGAGCGATTGGGTGTCGAGAATAAGAAAAATGAGCCGGCGCGGCGCCTGTCAGTAGGCCAGCAGCAACGAGTGGCGATAGTCAGGGCGCTCTGCCAGCCGTTTTCATTCCTGCTTCTTGACGAGCCCGTGTCGCACCTCGATGAGCAAAACAATCGCGAGGCCGCACGGATGATTGTTGAGGAGGCAAGCCGCCAAGGAGCTTCAATTATTGCTACGTCGGTGGGTAATAAAATTGAAATTGATAATTTTAAGGAGTTGAGACTATGAAAGATCAGGTGTGGCGATTGCTTAAGAGGAATATAAGCATGGCTCAGATAGCGGGCTATGCGCTCGCCAATCTTGCGGGTGTGCTTATTATCATGACGGGGCTCCAACTGTATTGCGATGTAACTTCCGGCGCTGAAGGTGACGATGATGTACTCGCTACTGACGACTTCTTGATTATCTCGCCGAAGGTTGACGGGCTCGGTTCGTTTACCGGTGGAAGCAAAGGGTTTTCACCTGAAGATATCGCTGACCTTAAGTCACAGCCTTGGGCGAGCTCGGTGGGAGAATTTAAAACTGCTGAGTTCAATGTGGCCGCAGGTGTGAATTTCGGCGGCCGCGGCATGTCGACCCAACTCTTTCTTGAATCGGTGCCCGATGAGTATATTGACGTTAACCTCGCCAACTGGAAATTTGACCCGGAGACTTCAGTGGAAGTTCCTATAATCATATCCAAGGATTATCTTGCGCTCTATAATTTCGGATTTGCAACTTCGCGTTCGCTGCCACGCATCAGTGAGGCGATGGTGGGGATGGTGCCGCTTGAATTATCGCTTGCGGGTAACGGCCTTCACTATAATGTAAGGGGCCGCATAGTGGGCTTTTCGTCGCGACTGAATACTATAGCCGTGCCCGAGGCGTTTCTTGACTGGGCCAACGCTACTTTTTCACCAGCCGCTTCAGCCGACCCGTCGCGCCTGATAGTCAAGGTAGATAATCCGGGCAATCCGGCCATAGAGCGTTACCTCGACTCGCATGGGTATGAAGTAGCCGGCGATCGCGGCGGCCTCGCCAGAGCAAGTTATGTAATGGGCATTATCACCACCGCTGTTGTAGGAATAGGTGTGATTATCAGTGCGCTGTCAATAGTGATACTCCTTCTCAGCATCTCGCTTCTCATGCAGAAAAACCGTGAGAAGATTTCGTCGCTGATACTCCTTGGCTACTCGCCTTACAAAGTAGCAAGGTACTATATCAGACTTGTGGCGGCGGTCAATGCAGCGATATTCGTTATTTCAGCCGTCGCATTGTTTGCGATACGGCAGTCATGGGCCTCCACGCTATCTGAAATGGGTATAGGTGGCAGTTCGCCTGCTGTAGCGCTGCTCACCGGAGCCGGCATAATGATTGCGGTCACGATCGCCAATGTGATTTATATACACCGCTCTACTTTACGCTGCTGAAATGAGATAGACGGTGTAAGCGACATAGGTTGCAAACATGATTGCGCCCTCAGTGCGGGTGAATGTCATGCGGCGTATCACGCGGCCGAAGAGCCAGAAGAGAAGCGATGCGCCCACGAGCACGAGCAGATCTACATTAGTGATTCCTCCCAATGGCAGGGGCGAGATGACAGCCGATGTGCCGAGCACGAAAAATACATTGAAAATACAGCTTCCTACCACATTGCCTACGGCGAGTCCGGGCTGATTCTTAACGGCAGCCACGAGCGAGGTGGCGAGTTCGGGAAGCGATGTGCCGAAGGCTACAATGGTCAGACCGATGATAGCGTCGCTCACGTTGAGGCTGCGGGCGATTGCTGAAGCGTTGTCCACAAACATATCACCGCCCCATATCAGTGCGGCCAGACCGCCCACGATGGCAAGAGCTGCAACCCATGTCTTCATAGGTTTGATGTCAGTGCTTTCTTCCGATGCCCCGTCGGTGGACTTGGCTATGGAGAATGTATAGCGCAGGAATATGCAGAAGAAAAGAAGCAGGATTATACCACCCGAGCGGGCGATGATGTTTTCAGTCGCTCCGTCGAGCAGGATTCCGTTGCCAAGCACGAGTATCACGAGTGAAGAAAGTATCACGAGAGGGATGTCGTTGACGAGTATACCGCGCTCTATCTTGATGGGACGCACAAGCGCAGTCAATCCTATGATTACAAGGATATTGAAGATGTTGCTGCCCACCACGTTACCTATGGCTATACCGGCGTTGTGATTGTAGGCCGAAACGCATGAAATCACCAGCTCGGGCGCCGACGTGCCAAACGCCACTATTGTCAATCCTATCACGAGGGGTGAAATTCCGCTGCGGCGGGCTACTGCCGATGCACCGTCGGTGAGATAATTGGCTCCGCCCAATATCAAGGCCAGCCCGAGTATAAGAAGCAAAATATTCAGTAACATATCACTTGTAAATTTTCTGTGTCGCAAAATTAGGCAGAAATTCCGATATATCAAAAAAGCGATACCTGCCTCACGGCAGATATCGCTGCAAATTATGAATGATGCGAAAATTTAATTTTCTTTTTCACGGATGAATCCCACACAGGCAGCGCCGATCACAAGCGAGATACCTGCAATGATCATCATGACGTACTGAGGTGCCACTTCGCCGGGATTACCGAAGAGGGAGAGAATGGGGCCGCCGAGAAGTGCACCGATAATCTGCGGAATACATATCGAGCAGTTGAAGAGGCCCAGATATGCACCGATATGACCGCCCTTGAGAGAGTTGGTAAGGATGGTGAACGGCCAAGCCAGCATTGCTGCCCAAGCGCAACCGATGAGGGCAAACGAGATGAAGAGCAGATACTGGTTGGCAAGCAGACCGGCCGAAATAAATCCGGCAGCGCCGAGCAGGAGGCTAAGCGCGTAGGAGAACTTGCGCGAGCGGAAGCGGGGGAGTACCACAGCCCAGAGCACCGAGCCGATTGCCTGGATGGCAAAAAGAATACCTACCCAGTTGCCGGCGTCGTTGTATTGCGGGCTCTCGGTATTGAGCTCCTCTACAAAGATGGGCTCGGCCGATGCATCGGCGGGGATATTGACGAGACGATCACCCTCGGTGTAAAGTTCGCCGGTGTTGGGGTCGTGGGTATAGATGTCGCAAAGCACTATCGAAGTGTTCTTGGGAGTCTCTGACAGGCGGTCGATAAGTGCGTAGGTAGTGATGGAGTCAAGAAGGATGTTGTGGTTGATCATCAGGGCAGCGCCATCAGTATCATAGTCATGGAAGAAATCAGCCACGGGTATACCTTCCTTGCTGCATACCATACCGTCTACGGCAATAGTATCGTTGGCTTGTCCCGGACGGACGATCTCCACCATGTCAGCGGGATAATAATTGCCGTTGATGTCGGCGATACCGGCCATGAGGAGCTTGCCGTCGCTCACGAGAAGATTGCCGCTCTCGTCCATGATGTATTTGGCCTTATAATCCTTGCCGTCGATCGTCACACCTTTTACCTTTGAAATCGAAGGAGTGTCAAAGGAATTGATGGCGATAGTGCCGTTGGTGTAAGTCCACATGAAAAGGAAAGCAAACCAGCAGAAGAACTGCACAAGACCCACGGTCCAGAATGTCTTGGGAGCGTTGGTAAGCAGTTTGAAAAGATTGGTTTTTTCCTTGGGAGCGTTTTCTTCCTTAGCGCCGCCGTTGTATTCATTATAGAGATGGGGAGGCCACTCCTTGATCTTAGCGAGCGAATACACCACGCAGAGCAGAAGGATAGCGGCACCGATATAGAAAGAGTAGACAACTGTGGGAGGTATCACACCGGCGGCGGCCGTGTTCTTGAAGCCTATCCAAGTGAGGATGAAGGGGAACACGTAGCCCACGATCGAGCCTGCATTGCACAGGAAGCTCTGAATCGAGTAGGCGAGGCCTTTCTGCTTTTCGTTGACCATGTCGCCCACGAGCATCTTGAACGGCTGCATAGCCATGTTGATCGACGTATCGAGGAGCATCAGGGCGATAAGACCTATGATGATAGCTGAAGACACTGTCAGGCCGAAGCTGCCGGCATTGGGGAGCAGACACATCACTATGATGGCTATAAGTGCGCCGAAGATGAGATAGGGGAGTCGGCGGCCGAAGCGGTTCCAAGTCTTGTCGCTTGCGGTGCCCACGATAGGCTGCACTATAAGACCCATGAGCGGGGGAAGAATCCAGAAGTAGCTGAGGTCGTGAGGGTCAGCGCCGAGTGTGGCGAAGATACGTGATACGTTGGCGCTCTGGAGGGCGTAGGCGATCTGCACGCCGAAGAAGCCGAAGCTGAGATTCCACAGCTTCCAGAAGCCAAGATCGGGTTTGGTTTTTTGCATGGCTGGTATGATTGTTTTAATAATTTGAATCGTAATTTAGGGTCAACGTTTGGGCACCATCTCGTAAAGCATCTTGATTTCCTCGGGCCAGCGCTCAGGCTCGGGTGTCTCAAGAATGATGGGAATATTGTCAAGGCGGTCATCGGCCATAAGCATCTCGAAGAAGTGCATGCCTAAAGTGCCTTCACCTATGGGAGCATGGCGGTCGATATGTGACAGGCGCGGACGCATACTGTCGTTGAGATGCATGGCGCTGAGATATTTGCGGCCTATGATGCTGTCAAAGTCGTCCCACGTCTGTCGGTACCCTTCAGTGGTGGCCAGATCATAACCGGCTGAGAAAGCATGACAGGTGTCGATGCATACTCCCACACGCTCCTTGTCATCGACCTTGTCGATGATATGTGCTATCTGCTCAAATGTGTAGCCGAGATTGCTGCCCTGGCCGGCGGTGTTTTCTATCACGGCCTTTACGCCTGAAGTAGTATCGAGAATCATGTTGAGCGACTCGGCGATACGGTCGAGACAGTCGTCGACCTCCATCATGTTGAGATGACTGCCGGGGTGGAAATTGAGCATAGTCAGGCCGAGCTGCATACACCGGGCCATCTCGTCGGCAAACGCTTCGCGCGACTTTTCGAGCTTCTCCTTGTCGGGCGAACCGAGATTGATGAGATAGCTGTCATGAGGAAGTATGAACTCGGGCGCATAGCCGAGCGTAGAGCAAAGTTCCTTGAACTTATCGGCTTCGGCAGGCAAGATGGGCTTTGATTTCCATCGCGACGGGTTGCGGGTGAACAGGGCAAATGCTTTGGCGCCTATCTCGGCCGCGTTGACCGGGGCTGACGATACGCCGTTTTCAGCCGACACATGGGCTCCGATGTGTTTCATCTGTATAATTATGGGATAATTGTTTTACGCTATTATGATATGATACCACAAATATAGTGATAATTCTTCAGTATCATGCAATGGCGTGCAGGATTTTTTTGCATGAGAGTAGCAAAAGGGCTAAAAAATCGGGTCGCCGGTCAATCAAAGTGACAGGCGACCCGTGATGCATGGATGTCGGCTGACTGAATCAGCTATCAGTCTTGCTTGGTTCTGGTCTTGGTTTTGGCAGAGGATTTGGAGGCTGAGGAGCTCATGTCTTTTTCCTCCTGGAGATCAATTTCGTTGCGGTCGCTGTCAAGCACGCGGTATTGCAGATAGGCGAGCGACTGGTCAGGGAGAATACTGAAATGGAATCCGTAGGTCATGCGCCATTTCAGGTATGTGGAAATAAGTCCTTTCTTGAGATAAGCGTCGACAAATGGATGCACATACATGGTGAATCCCTTGACTTTAAGGTGATTGGTGAGATACTCTATCTTCTCAAGGAGGGTATCGGTAAAGAGGAGCGACGGCTGGACGTGACCCTTGCCGAAGCACGACGGGCACTCCTCGGACGTGACTATATCGAGAGCCGGACGCACACGCTGGCGGGTGATCTGCATGAGGCCAAACTTGCTCAGGGGCAGAATGTTGTGACGGGCACGGTCATTGGCCATAATCTCGCGCATGTGGTCGTAAAGTTTCTGGCGATGCTCGGCCTTGTTCATGTCGATAAAGTCAATCACGATGATACCGCCCATGTCGCGCAGACGTAGCTGGCGGGCGATTTCGTCGGCGGCGCGCAGATTTACTTCAAGGGCATTGCTTTCCTGATCAGGGGCTGCCTTGGAGCGGTTGCCGGAGTTGACGTCGATTACGTGAAGAGCTTCAGTGTGCTCGATGATGATATAGGCTCCTGACTTGAATGAGACCGTCTTGCCAAACGACGACTTGATCTGTCGCGTGATGCCGAAGTGGTCAAAGATGGGATGAGGGTCAGAGTAGAGCTTCACTATATCGCGGCGCTCGGGAGCTATGAGGCTGACGTATTTTACAATCTGGTCATATATCTCCGAGTCATTTACATGGATGCTCTCGTAAGTGGGACTGAACACGTCGCGGAGCATACCTACGATTCGGCTCTCTTCCTCAAACACGAGTGCCGGGGCGGTAGCCTTGCGAGCCTTGGCTACGGTCTGCTCCCAGCAGTTGAGGAGTGTCTTGAGCTCATTGTTGAGCTCGGCCACGCGCTTGCCTTCGGCCGACGTGCGGATGATTACACCGAAATTCTTGGGCTTGATGCTCTCGATGAGCTGACGCAGACGCACCTTCTCCTCGGTGCTCTTTATCTTCTGCGATATGGAGATTTTGTCGCCGAAAGGTATCAGCACCATGTATCGACCCGTGAAAGTGATTTCAGTGGTGAGGCGCGGACCTTTTGACGAGATGGGTTCCTTGACGATCTGCACGAGCAGTTCCTGTCCCGGCTGGAGAGCCTCGGTGATGGTGCCTTGCTTGTTGATGTCAGGGAGACGTTTCATACGCGACACCGAGGGATGGGAATTCTTTTCATCGAGTGCCTCTTTAAGGAATGCCGAGTATGTGGAAAATTGTGAACCAAGATCCAGATAATGCAGGAAAGCGTCTTTCTCGTAGCCGACGTTGACGAATGCGGCATTCAGTCCCGGCATAAGTTTCTTCACCTTAGCCAGGTAGATGTCGCCCACGGCATAAGCGATGTTTCTCGACTCTTTCTGAAGCGAAACGAGCCGGGAATCCTCGGTGAGGGCTATCGACACCTCGCCGGGCTGCACGTCTACAATTAATTCACTTTTCATCTCTGTGATGGATTGATGATTATCCGGATGGGGCAGGGGAGCGGTGTCCGGCTGCCGGTGGGATACTTATTCAACACAAAGAACAAACTACTTTAAGAAATCCGTCCCGCCGCCGAGGCGGCCTGACGACTGCTTGCGGGTGTTTGTTCTTTTGTGTCGTAAGTTTTTTTGATGACTGAGAAATGATCCGGGATTATTTCTTCTTGTGACGGTTCTTTCTCAGACGTTTTTTACGCTTGTGGGTAGCCATCTTGTGGCCTTTTCTTTTCTTTCCGCTGGGCATAGTGGTTAAGGATTAAATGTTTTACGGATTATATTATGATGTTATATTTCTGTAGAGGCTTTAAATCAGCTCTGCTTTACCTCTTCCATGAACACCTTAGCGGGCTTGAAAGCGGGGATGCGGTGCTCGGGGATGATGATGGTGGTGTTCTTGGAGATGTTGCGGGCGGTCTTCTCCGAACGTACTTTGATGATGAAGCTACCGAAACCGCGGAGGTATACGTTCTCGCCGTGAGAGAGAGAATCCTTTACTACTTCCATGAACTTCTCGATAGTTTCAAGAACGTTTGCTTTGTCGATGCCGGTCGACTTGGCAATTTCGTTTACGATGTCAGCTTTTGTCATTGCTTTATAAGTTTATTATAGTTGGTAAATATCAAAATGTTAGCCCGGAGAGGGGGCGGCTGATTTTTGCAAGTGCAAATATCGTAACTTTTTTTGAATTAACAGCTAAAAATCATGCAAAAAATTTAATAAACATCCAATCTTGCACCACTTTAAGCAACTTTTCACCTATATTAAGCACCATTTTCGCCTTTATTAAGCGGGATGATATCGCTCCACCGGGTCGACGGGCACGGAGTGTGACCGGGATGAAGGCCCCGGTCGCTGTCAGATTTCTCGGCCGGAGGTGTAGGAGTTTTGTGGCGTGTGCCTATCACTACGGTCTCGCGGCCGCATAGACGGTTGATGCGGTCAACGGCGCTGTCGAGTCGGCGCAGGCGGTTATAGGTCTCGGGTGTATAGTCGAAAAGGTCAGGCTGCATACCGTCATAATCGCTTATGTCAGTCACGATCACACCGGCGCGACGATAGAGGTAACCGGGACGCATGGCGTCGCGCAGCAGCCGGGTAGCCGCTTCAACAATGGTGATGGTAGCCGCCGACGGAGTGGGGAGCGTGGCCCGAAGCATCACCGAGTGCTGGGGGAGGTCTTCACGGAAACGGTTGGTCTCGATGAAAAGATTCACCGTCTTGGCCACTGATTTCTGGCGGCGTAATTTTTCTGCGCATTTGGCGGCATAATCGGCTACATTGGTGCGAATTGTAGCGAAGTCGTCAGTCACGTGTGAGAAAGTACGGCTGGTGCAGATGCTTTTTTTAGGAGCAGCATGTTCGTTGGGTACACAGTCTATGCCGTTGAGTTCTTTCCACGTGCGCTCGGTAATGATGTTGAACGACGAGCGTATCCACTGCGGAGTGTGTGCGGCAAACTTTGCTGCCGTATCCATACCCAAACTGCGCAATCGCGGAAGCATGCGTCGCCCTATGCCCCACACGTCGTCGATGGGCACGAGTTCGAGTGCCTTCAGTCGTTTTTCTTCAGTGTCGATCACGCAGCAACTGTTGTAACCCGGGTATTTCTTGGCAAATCGGCATGCTACCTTGGCGAGTGTCTTCGTCGTGGCAATCCCTATGCTTACAGGCATACCGGTGGCTCTCCATATAAACGAGTGAAGGTCTTCACCCCACTTCTTGACCTCATCGCCGGTCACGCCACGCAGCATACAGAAAGCTTCGTCGACCGAGTAGCGCATAAAGTCAGGGGCGGCCTTGCGAATGAGCGACATCACGCGTCCTGTCATATCGGCGTACAGTTCGTAGTTGCTCGACAGTGCCACTATATCGGCGTCGGGGAAATCCTGACGCATCTGATAGTAAGGATGACCCATTCTCACACCTATGGCCTTGGCTTCCTTGGAGCGCGCTACTACGCAGCCGTCGTTATTGGACAACACCACCACGGCCCGGTTATTGAGATCGGGCCTGAACACACGCTCACAACTCACAAAGCAGTTGTCGCAGTCGATCACGGCGTAAAATGTATGACGGTTAGCGGCCATTAAGTATCAATGCTTGCAGTTGCGTATCGTCCACACCACCACACCCCACACCCGGAAGTCATCCTGAAGGTCGACGCGGATAGGGGAGAAAGCATCGTTGGCGGGACGGAGTTCTATGTATCCTTCCTCACGATGGGTGAGGTCGAGGTATTTGATAGTGAATTCATTGTTGACAAAGGCCACTATTATATCCCCGTCCTTAGCCTCTTCCAGCCTGTCAATCACAGCGATGTCGCCGTCAGATATACCCGCGTTGATCATCGAGTCACCATATACACGACCGTAAAACGTGCTCTCGGGGTGACGTATCATATCGCGGTTGAAGTCAAGGGCGTCGAGCTTGTAATCGTCGGCCGTGCTGGGGAATCCGGCCTTTATCTCGGGGGCGGCTTTGAGTTCAAGCGGAGTGTCGAATTTTGAAAAAAGCAGTTTGATTTTTCCCATAATACAAAGTTAATCATTCTCAGTGAAAAACTTACCATCATCAATGTTAAAAAATCAGCATTAACACTACGCCCATGTCGCATGATTTCAGTAATTTTGCAGGTGATTTCCCGCGCTGAAATTTTCTGTAAAATGAAAAAATATAAGTTTGCCAAAATCGTCGCCCGTCCATTCCCTTCATTAGCGGATCTTTCCAATCCTTACATTTTTGGCGGGATTGATACCGTTATAAATGTTTCGGAACGCGAGGAAAAGGAGCATATGCAGGTTTATCGGCTAAGAGGAATTGCGTATCATTACTTTCCCCTTAAGGAAGAGGTGGAAGATATGGGATGGGAAAATGTGAAACGAGCTGTGGAAGTCATACTCCATAATATCGCTGAAAATAATTCTATCTTTATACATTGTACGGGCGGTAATAATCGCAGCCGCATGGTGGTGGAGTGCGTGTATTTCGCCCTCTTTGGAGAGCATCTTAATGATGAATACCGGGGCTCCTGCAATCACCTGATTTATAATGTTGAAAATAAGTATCTTCCGTTAACACTTGATGCTATAGAAAAAGAATTGATTTTATTGAAATGAATAAAAATGATAGTTCAAATCATACCATCCGCGGGTACTTGTTAGGTATCATAGCGGCGGTGAGTTACGGTGCCAATCCTATGTTTGCCATACCGCTTTACGCGATGGGAATGTCGGTGGCATCGGTGCTGTTTTACAGATATATAGGTGCTACGGCGGTGCTCGGACTGATAATGCTGTGTACGGGTAAAAGTTTCCGTCTGCCGCTTCGCGACCTCGTGTTTATGGTGGGCGAGGGAGTGATATTTGCCATGTCGTCGCTGTTTCTGTTTATGAGCTACAATTACATGGATGTGGGTATTGCCACCACGCTGCTGTTTATGACACCTGTATGTGTGACGCTCATCATGTGGCTCGGCTACGGAGAGAAGCTCACACGCCTCACTATTGCGGCGCTGATACTGTCGGTGGGCGGAATTGCTTGCCTGTATAATCCCAAGGGTGGTACGGCCGGACTGATAGGTATTCTGCTCGTGTGCCTGTCGTCGCTCGCTTATGCAATCTATATGGTGGCCATTAACAAGAGCCGCCTGCGCGATGTGCCGGGTATGACGTTGACATTTTATTCACTGCTTTTCGGGTCGATGGTCTTTGTGGTCAATCTCGATTTCCTTTCAGCGCTTTCTCCGCTGCAGTATAATGCCGAGTGTCTGCTCAATATTGCAGGTATAGCAGTGGTTCCCACAATAATATCGCTGCTGGCCATTGCGGTATCGGTGCGCGATGTAGGCTCGGTGGTGGTGTCGCTGCTCGGCGCACTTGAGCCGGTGACAGGAATCGTGATAGGGGTATGTATGTTTGGCGAGACCCTTTCAGCTCTCAATATCGCGGGTGTGATATTGATACTCGTTTCGGTGACGATGGTAGTGCTGGCTCCGCGGCTGCGTCAGGGGTGAGGTTGTTCGTGGGTGAGCACGTAGGCGCGCACCTTCTGGAAGAGATCGTTGGCAAACACAAATTCATCAAGCGCCTGACACGACGTCTGATATATCTGGTGCATATCACCCACCCACTCGCGACGGCCATTGCGGATAAAGATGATATTTTCACCTATGCCGAGCACTGAGTTCATGTCGTGGGTGTTGATTATGGTAGTGATGTTATATTCGTGGGTGATGTCGCTGAGCAGTTCGTCGATGAGAATAGAAGTGCGCGGGTCGAGGCCGGAGTTGGGCTCGTCGCAGAAAAGATATTTGGGATTCATTGCGATGGCACGAGCGATAGCCACGCGCTTCTGCATACCGCCCGATATTTCCGACGGATACTTGTCTTCGGCACCCTTGAGATTGACACGTTCGAGGCAGAAGCGGGCGCGGTCGAGCATCTCGCCGTGCGACATGCGAGTGTAGATGGTAAGGGGAAACATCACATTGCCGAGCACTGTCTCAGAGTCGAAAAGAGCCGAGCCTTGAAAGAGCATACCTATTTCCTTGCGTATCTCCTTGACCTGCTTGCGGTTCATCTGCATGAAGTCGCGGCCGTCGTAGAGTATCTGACCCTGCTCGGGGCGTATGAGTCCCACGAGCGACTTGAGCATCACGGTCTTGCCCGAGCCGCTCTGACCTATGATAAGATTGGTCTTTCCGGTGAGGAACGTAGCGGAGACGTCATTGAGGATAGTCTTGCCGTCAAACGATTTTGTGAGATTCTTTACTTCGATCATTGCAGCAGGAGTTTGGTGAGTACGACATCGAGCAGAAGTATGAGGATGGAGGAGGCTACTACGGCATTGGTACTTGCCTTGCCTACTTCAAGCGCTCCGCCTTTCACGAAATAGCCGTAGTAAGCGGCTACTGAAGTGATTACAAACGAGAAGAAGAGTGACTTTATAAGTCCGTACCACACATACCATTCCTGAAACATCGCCTGAAGTCCGTAGACGTATCGGCTCACGGGTATCATGTCAGTAAACATTGCCACAAAGAGTCCGCCTAAAAATGAAGTGGCGATACAGAATGTCACGAGGATGGGCATGTAGATGAGAAAAGCAATGATCTTAGGCATGACCAGATAGTTGGCCGAGTTGACACCCATGATGTCGAGCGCGTCGATCTGCTCGGTGACTCTCATGGTGCCTATCTCCGACGCGATATTGGATCCTACCTTGCCGGCAAGGATAAGACATAATATAGAGTTGGAAAACTCCAGCAGGATGATCTCTCGCGAAGCCATGCCCACCGAGTAGGCCGGTATGAGCGGCGACATCACGTTGAGCTGCATCTGGATAGTGATTACGGCTCCTATAAAGATGGAAATCACTATTACGAGAGGAATCGAATCCACGCCGAGCTTGGTGATTTCCAGTAATGTGCGCGAAAAGAATGATCGCCAGCGGTCAGGCAACCCGAATACTTTTCGCATGAATATGCAGTAGCGTCCGAAAGTGGACAGACAGTCTGTGATAAACATAATATGAGTTAACGTTTCGACTTGCAAAGTTAAGTAATTTAGCCGACATTTACCGTATAGAATACAAAAAGTAACCTAATGAGCATAAAAAATGCTACTTTTCCACCAATTCAACCGATATTAACACGTATGGAGAAGTTTTAACTGACAATTTGTAAAAATGTTACAGTTAAGGTTAAAATTTTGTCATTTTGCGCCCGAATTTTTTGAAAATATATCAATTTGTCTTAACTTTGCCAAAAATTCTTATTTATTTGTGTAATTGATATTAACTGTTCACATTATGAAACACAGTCTTGCCATAGCTATGGCGCTCATATCGGCTGCAGGCTTACATGCCGCCGCCGATTTACCTGTGCCTGAAAAGTTTACCGCTTTGGAGCAGCCGGTGAGAAATACTCGACCGATTTTCGCTCAACCCTCTTCCTCAGCTTTCATCACCAAGAAAGCTTCCCCTATGCGCGTGCCTAACGACGGTCGCGAATATACCACGGTGCTTGAGGAGGATTTTTCGCTCATGACCGCCGGCAGCGAGAATGACCCTGATCCTACCGTAATCAACGACGAATACTTTATGATTCCGTCGCGCTACACCCACACTCCCGGGTGGGCCGGTCGCGGCGTGATGCAGGCCGGTGGAGCTGTGTGCCTCGGTTACTGGATCGATTCATGGACCGGTGCAAAATATACCGGTCAGATCGAAACTCCCGAGCTTGACCTCCATCGTGACCAGGGTAAGGCATATCTTTCTTTCCGCGCCAAGCTGCTCGCTCCTGACCAGTTTGACATGGTGTGCGTGCGCTGGGTAGCTGAGACCGATATGCTCCCCATGACCAGCGATGTGCAGACGATGGCAGTCAACGGATTCCAGTGGACCACCTACGAGGTGGAGCTGACTGACTGTCCTTCCAATGCCGTAATTCAGATTTATGCCGATAACCTCGAACTCCTCGTAGATGACATTAAAGTCGAGCAGTTCAAGGCCGAGATTGAAGCTCCCACTGCACTTAAGTGGACTGACTTCACAGGCGACAGCTTTACCGCCAACTGGACCGCGGTAGAGAATGCTGACCACTACATCTTCAACTGCTACTATGTACGCCGCGAGGGTACTGAGGATCAGTTGCCCGATTATAAATATGTGGCACGCGACGTGAAAGTCACAGATACCTCTTATCATCTGTCAAATCTCAAGATAGATAAGGTACACTATTATTATGTGCGTGCCGTGTCGGCCACCGGAGTGCTCAGCGAAGAGTCACAGCTCGTAGAGGTGCTTGCGCTTACCGAACCTGATAATGTGAGAATCAGCGATGTATCTGCCGATGGCTACCTTGTGGAGTGGGATCCCGTGTATAATGCCGAGGGCTACGGCTTCCAGTCAATTCTTGACCACAAGGCTCTGCAAGAGGAGGATTATGATATACTCAATGAGAATTTTGACAATATCGTCAATGACGGTTCAATAGGCGATCCTTATGCCAATGCCTTAGGTCTTTACGATATGGACAGCTTCGGCATGACCCGTGCCAACTGGGTGATGTATGAAGGTGCCGTGATCAACGGAGGTATTGCGCTTCATAACTATGTCTCTTCTTTCGATACCCAGTATTATGGCGAACTTGTTTCACCCATCATGACCATAGGTCAGTCGACCGGCGACATCACTATTGAAGCTGATTTCGCTACGCTTGATGCCGGTGTACGTCCCTATATTCAGATAGCCGTTCCCGGCGTGGTCGACGGAAAGACTACTTGGGTGCTCGGTGCCGGTGGCGAAGTGAAAACCAATATAGGTAGTGACTGGACCCACGTGAAACTGAATTATAAGGTTAACCCCGGATTAATACGTTTCTCAATAGGATGTACCGATGGCGGTTGGCTCTATATCGACAATCTCAAGATTACGATCCATCTCCCGAAAGATGCCGTGCAGCGTACCCTTTATAAGTATGATGAGATAAAAGACGGCCTCGATGCACCGGGCTACTATTGCGAGACACCTGACCGTCTGGCCGGTGACCATCAGTCGTTTGCTCTCATGGCAGCCCGTCAGCGCCCCGGCTCTTACTTCTTCCCCGTATATGTCACCAGCGAGTGGACTGATACCTATGATGTACCCGACGACATGCAGTGGAGCGGTATAGACTCAGTTGCAGCTCCTGTGGCCGTAGCCAAGACATTTGATTTCGATGTCACCGACGGTGTGCTTCATCTTACCAATCCTGCATGTAAGGCTCTCGTAGTGACCGATATGGCAGGCCGCACTGTGGCCCGCACTGCTCTTGCTGAGGCTTCGATAAATCTACAACCCGGTGTATATATCGTTTCGGCCACCGACGGCGAAGCTGCCAAGGTTGCCGTAAAATAATAGAAAAATCAATTTAATAACCAATATTTTATTCACATGAAAAAGAATCTTTTAGTTTCTGCTCTCATGGCGGTGGCTGCCGTATTCTCGGTTTCGGCCGAGGTGCTTACGCCTTACGTCGAGCAGTTTGAAAACCCCACCGAGCGCCCTAAGGGTTGGTATCGCGGAGGTGCCTCAAGCTATTCGCTGGGTACTTATAAGGTTGAGACCGAAGGGGGCCACACCGATGGCTACATCTCGGTGAACCAGTACAGTAATTATTATAGCAGCTATTATGGCAATTATAATTACAACGACATCCTTGTCACTCCCAAAGTGGAGGGTGAGGTAAGCATCTGGGTACGTAAGAATGGCAATGAACCTACTCTTACTTTCTACAATATCGCTAATCCTGATGCCATACCCAGCTATGCAAACGAGTTTGTACTGCTTGAAGGTACTGAGTCCAATCTTGTAAAAGATATGGATATCGACGACTGGACCAAGGTTACAGTAGCAGGCGTACCTGCCGGTACCTATGTGGGAATCCGTGCCAACAATCTTGACCTTGACGATTTCTCGGCTACTTCGGCTGATGTGCAGTATCGCGCTTCACTTCTCGTTGACGTTTCAAATAAGCTCGGCACTACTACACTCAATGCCGATGCTGACAACAAGGTGACATTTAAGTTCACCGTGTCGATCGAGAATAATGGTGATGTCGACTTCGCTGCCTCCGACGAAGGTTTCAAGGTGCAGCTCGTAAATAAGCACGTCGATAATGCGCTCTTCGGTGAAGGTTATATTACTGAAGCTATCCCTTGCGGTGCTAAGGTCGAGAAGGAATTTGAGTTTACCGGTACACCCGTGATTGCTGAAGGTACTACTTCAAATAATTATGGTGTAATCATCTCTCATGAGTTGACTAACTCTATCGAGGCTTCGCTTGGCTGGTTCACCGTGATTCCTTATCTCCCCGCTCCCAAGTTTATGTTCCTGGAGACCAACACCACCAACCAGTCCACCTACAACGACGTTAATATCACCGGTGTAATCAACATAGGTGCAGGTCCTGCCGGAACTTCACGTACACTGTGGATGTGGAACAACGGTACCGCAGCCCTGAATGTAACGGCAATCAACGTAACCGACGGCTTCACTACCGATGCTCAGCCTTTCACCCTTCAAAAAGACGAGAAGGTCGCAGTAGCTATTTCGCTCGCAGGCGATCCCGGCCTCAAGACCGGCTCAATCACTTTCGTTGATGCAGTGCTCGGCGAACTTACCTACGACCTCGCTGGATATGTAACTGCTGAAGGCGTGTACGCTGAGGATTTTGAAGGCGAAGACGCTGCTGCCGGTATGGTACTCGGCAAGAGCTGGGCTGTAAAAGATGCTATTGAAGCCCTCAAGCCCATCGCAGGTAATAAGTATATTGAATACACTTATGCATCCAGCAGCGAAAGATTTATCACTCCTCAGCTGAAGTTTGAAGAAGGTGATAAGTTTGTATTCATGGCTACGAAGACTGACAATACCTCTTCTACTCTTAAGATCTACACTTCACCTGACCGTGTCAACTGGACTCTCGTAAAGTCGATCGACACCAAGGATGCTACCGAGGCTGAAAACCGCTTTGCCTCCGATAAGCCCACCGGTACCGGTTATGGCACCTATGAGTTCAAGATCTTTGATATCGATATGCCCGCCGGCGACTATTACATTGCATTTGAGGCCGGTGGCGTACGCGTGGATAATATCTTCGGTGGTAAGATTATTGATAAGTCTCATGACCTCTATGTAGTAAAGATGGGTATTCCTGATGTAGCTCAGGTCAACACCCGCTTTATCACCAATATCACTCTCCGCAATATCCTCGCCACTCCCGAGACTGATTATTCAGTTGTACTCGAAGTTAATGGCGAAGAAGTTGCCAAGGCTGCCGAGACTCCCGAGATAGCTCAGGGTGCAGAGCAGACTTTCGACCTCCGATTCACTCCCCACGCTGAAGGCGACTTCAACTGTGCGTTTGTATTCGTCAAGGGTGAAGACCGCGTTGAGCTCGCTACTTTTGAGTTCACTGTAGGTGAGGAAAAGGCTGAAGCTACCTATCAGGTAGGTGACGTGAAGATTACCACTACTGAGCCCCTCAATACATATCAGAATACCCAGTGCCAGATTCTTTACCGTGCCGATCAGCTCGGTATGGATGAAGGCGTGAAGATCACCGGCTTCACTTTCACCGGTTACAATACTCAGTACCTTACCAAGAACGTAAAGGTTTGGGCTCAGAATACCGAGGATGAGGCTTACGATCCCGATAACATAGTTCCTGCTGCTAAGGCCGACATGACTCTCGTTTATGAAGGTCAGTATGAGTTTGTTCCCGGAGGTGACTATTATGCAAGTGAATATGTCCCGATGTTCGTGATCAACTTCTCTACTCCTTTCACTTATGAGGGTAAGTCGCTCCGTCTCATGATCGAGCAGTGTCACCTCACTGAGGATGCTGAGTCAAGCAACGTATACTTTACCGTTGACAACAGCGTTTATGACTGGTGGAATGACATCTATGACAACCGAGTGATCACCAATAAGAAGGATTATGCTGAGGATCTCGACGATGAACCTGACTGGTATATGTACAAAGCCGGCTATCCCGTGACCTACTTCAATGTAGCTAAGGATGTAGTTGTAGCCAAGGGTAACGTAACCAATGATTTCGGTGCTCCCGTTGAAAATGCTCTCGTCAAGTACACTTCCGATGATATTCTCTACCAGTCAGTGACCGATGCTGAGGGTAACTACTCGATGAATGTTTGTAACGTGGGTCTTGTATACGTGCTCACCGCTGAGGCTGAGGACTATGCTACCTTCACTAAGGAAGATCAGACTTTCAATCCCGAAGAAGGCCTTGAAAAGGTTGACGACATCGTGCTCAACTTCCTTGACCGCACTGCTACACTCTCAGGAGCAGTATACAACTCACTCGACGGCAATCGTCCTCTCGCCAATGTTGAGATCGCCCTTACCTCAGGCGAAAACACCGTTTCGGCTGTGACCGGCGAAGACGGTACTTATACCGTAACCGTTCCCGAGCTCGCTGATACTTACTCAATCGACGTGAAAGTAGAAGGCGAAGCCGTCAACCACATCGACGAGTATACTTTCGCAACTAAGAACGATACCAAGGACTTCACCATCGCCGTATCTTCGATCGCTGACGTAAACGGTGAGGCCGTGACCGCAGTGAGCGCTAATGCCGGTGTCATCACCGTAGTAGCTCCCGCCGGTGCTGTAGTCAACGTTTACAATGTAATGGGTGCCCAGGTTGGCTCTGCCGTCAGCGATGGCTCTGCTCTCCACTTCGGCCCCCTCGCCCCCGGCATCTACGTAGCCGCAGGCGTGAAAGTATCAGTTCGCTGATAAGTATTTAGAATCCTGTTTTACCTCAAGTCCCGCCCCTCACCGGAGCGGGACTTTTTGGCTTATAATTGTAATGGTAATAGAAAAATTTGTATCTTTGTCAACCTGAAAAATCTGAGCCATGAGATTAGTTGTATTATTAGCCATATTGTTTTCCTTACAGTCAGCTGCTCGTGTGACATCCGTGAACTCCTTGCCAGACGGTGTGGAGTATGAAGCTGATGGAGTGAAGACCCGGTTGCGTGTGGTTACGCCCGAGATTATCCGCGTCACGTCTACCGTTGGGGAGTTTGCTCCCGACAGTTCGCTCATTGTATTGCCGTGTGAATCGCAAGGTAAGTATACGAGTGAAATCACCCAGTATCACATCATTCTCTTTACGCCCAAGATATTCGCTCTCGTCAATATGGACGACGGGGCAGTGAAGTTTTACGATATTCAAGGGAAGTTGCTTTTAAAAGAGTCGACAGGAGGTAAGTCTTTTACTCCGGTTACGGTAGAAGGAACTGACGGGTATACTGTAAGTCAAACTTTCGATTCACTCAACGATGACGAAGGTATCTATGGTCTGGGCCAACATCAGGCCAACGAGTTTAATTATAAAGGAAAGAATGAAGCGCTGTTTCAATACAACACGAAAGTCTCCGTGCCGTTTGTAGTCTCTACCGATAATTACGGTTTGCTCTGGGACAGCTATTCACTCTGCCGTTGGGGAAATCCGGGTGACTATCTCAAGCTCAGTGAGGTTTTCAGGCTTTACGATTCCGCCGGAAACGAGGGTGCTCTTACGGGTCGCTACGTGGCCGCTGATTCTACAGTGATTGAGCGGAGAGAGGCGGATATGACATTTGAATACCTTGAGCGTCCGGCGCTGAAAAACGTTGCGGGACTGCCGAAGGATTTTAAATTCCGTCGCTCCACGGTAACATATTCCGGTGAAATAGAGCCCACAGAATCAGGGCGCTATGACTTTCAGCTTTATTATTCAGGATATGTCACGGTGTATGTCGATTCGGTGCGTGTAGTGGATACCCGCTGGCGCACGTCGTGGAATCCTAATGCCTACAAGTTTTCACTCGATATGAAAAAGGGCAAGCGCGTGCCTGTGAAAATTGAATGGCAACCCGACGGTGATGTGGCGTATTGCGGACTGCGTGCTTATCCTGTCGCCGACCCTGTAGCTTCAAAGCAGATGCGATGGTGGGGCGAGATGCAGGATGGAATAGATTATTATTTCATTCACGGTGAGAATATGGATAAGGTCATCTCAGGCTACCGCGAGCTCACCGGGCAAGCACCCATTATGCCTAAGTGGGCGATGGGATACTGGCAAAGTCGTGAAAAATACAATACGGCCGATGAGGTATTGAGCACAGTGGCTGAATTTCGGCGCCGTAAGATTCCTCTTGACAATATCGTGATTGACTGGCTTCACTGGCCACAGGATGCGTGGGGAAGCCATGAGTTTGACCGCAAGAGATTCTCTGACCCGCGGGCGATGGTCGATTCAGTCCACGCTATGGACGCAAGGGTTATGGTATCAGTGTGGCCGAAATTCTATACTACAACCGAGCATTACAAGGAATTTGACTCGCGCGGATGGATGTACCGCAATGCCGTGCGCGACAGCATCCGCGACTGGGTAGGGCCGGGGTATCTCGGATCATTTTACGACGCTTACCATCCTGGGGCGCGTCGGCTGTTTTGGAGCCAGATCAATGACCACTACGTCCCGCTCGGCATCGACGCTTGGTGGATGGATGCGAGCGAACCAAATATACGCGACTGCGTGGATATAGAGTACCGCAAGGAACTGATGACTCCTACGGCACTCGGCCCTGCGGCTAAGTATTTTAATGCTTACGCCTTGATGAATGCCGAGGCTATTTATGACGGCCAGCGTGGCGACGTGCCTGATAAGCGAGTGTTTCTGCTTACCCGCTCGGGCTTTCCCGGTCAGCAACGCTACTCCACCGCTACATGGAGCGGTGACATCGCGACACGGTGGGAGGATATGGAGGCACAGATACGCGCCGGCCTCAATTTCTCAGTGAGCGGTATTCCGTTCTGGACCATGGATATAGGTGGATTCTGCGTGGAAGACCGCTACGTCAAGGCTGCCAAGGCATGGAATAAATCGGGGCAGGAGAGTGCTGACCTTGATGAATGGCGTGAGCTCAACACCCGCTGGTATCAGTTTGGCTCTTTCGTACCACTTTTCCGAGCCCATGGCCAGTGGCCGTATCGCGAGGTGTATAATATCGCTCCGGAGGATCATGCCGCTTACAAGTCGATAGTTGATTACACCCGCCTTCGATACAATCTCATGCCTTATCTTTATTCCCTCGCTGCGATGGCTCACTATGACGATTACACCCTCATGCGACCTATGGTGATGGATTTCACCGCCGACCTTACGGCACGCAACACGGGCGATCAATACATGTTTGGTCCTGCTTTTCTTGTTGCTCCCGTGTATCGCTACGGTCAGCGAAGTCGCGAGGTCTACTTCCCGAAAGGGGAGAAGTGGTATGATTTCTATACCGGAAAAGCCGTCACCGGCGCGGGAAAACTTATGGTGGAAGCGCCTTACGAACGCATGCCACTTTTCGTGCGTGGCGGGTCGATTATACCCGCAGGTCCCGACGTACAGTCTACAGCAGAGAAGTACGACGACCCTATTACAATACTCGTCTATGCCGGGCGCGACGGTCACTTTACGCTTTACGACGATGAAGGTGTAAATTACAATTATGAAAAAGGCCTCTATAGCAAGATACCCTTTGTGTACGACGATAAGTCGGCAAGTCTGACTATAGGCAATCGCGAGGGTGCGAATCCCGGTATGAAAGTTGATCAGGTATTTAATATTGTATATATCACACCTGATTCACCCGTAAGTAATGCCGTCAAAGCTGAAGGAAAGCGGGTGGATTACGATGGTAAAGAAATGAAAATCAAGCTGTAAGATATGAATATTTTAAGGAAAACTATAATTGCAGCCATCGCGCTGTCAGCATCGTCAGTTTATTCAACTGCTCCTTTATATCTTGACGATAATGCCCCTATAGAGCAACGAGTTAGCGATGCCTTGTCGCGCATGACACAGGAAGAGAAAGTTGCTCTATTACATGCATATGGCAAGTTTGCCAGCAGCGGTGTACCCCGGCTCGGAATTCCTCAGTTGATGATGAGCGACGGCCCTCACGGTGTGCGCGCTGAAATCAACTGGAACGACTGGAAATATGCAGGCTGGACATGCGATTCCGCTACGGCATTTCCCGCTCTGACAGCCCTTGCCGCTACGTGGAATCCTGAAATGTCGGCCCTATATGGTAAAAGTGTAGGCGAGGAGGCTCGTTATCGAGGAAAGGATGTGTTGCTCGGACCCGGTGTGAACATTTACCGCACTCCGCTCAATGGCCGAAACTTTGAGTATATGGGTGAGGATCCTTGTCTGGCTTCGGTGATGGTTGTTCCCTATATTCAGGAATTGCAGAAAAATGGTGTGGCAGCCTGCGTGAAACATTTCGCTCTCAATAATCAAGAAAAATGGCGCGGTGATATAGATGTAAAAGTCTCTGACCGAGCATTATACGAGATTTATCTCCCTGCTTTCAAAGCAGCTGTGACCGATGGCAGGGCGTGGAGCATAATGGGCGCTTATAATAAATATGACGGTGAGCATGCTTGCCATAATCACCGCTTGCTTGTGGATATCCTGCGCGGTGAGTGGGGTTTTGATGGCGCGGTTATCACTGACTGGGGTGGAGCGCATGATACCGATGAGGCTGCGCTCAACGGTCTTGATATCGAGATGGGCTCGTATACCAACGGTCTGACCTCGGAAAGTAATTTCGGCTACAACGATTATTTCCTCGCCGACCCTTACCTTGCCAAACTGCGTGACGGTTCGCTGCCCGATTCTACGCTCAACGCCAAGGCTGCCAATGTGTTGCGACTCATATTCCGCACCTCGATGAATCGCAACAAGCCTTTCGGTTCGCTCGCCTCTCCCGAGCACTATGCTGCCGCTAAGGCGATAGGTGACGAGTCTATCGTATTGCTGAAAAATACCGGTATCCTCCCCCTCGATACTACCGCTCAACTCAATATTCTCGTAGTGGGTGAGAACGCTACCCGCAACCTCAACGAGGGGGGTGGGTCGAGCGATCTGAAGGTAAAAGATATGTTTACCCCTCTGGAGTCACTGCGCAAGCGTTTTGACAACGTTACTTATACTAAAGGGTACATTTCGGGGCGTCCACGTTATGGAAAGGAAGACATTATCCCGCAGTCGACACTTGACTCGCTCAGAAAAGAGGCGGTAGAGCTCGCCCGCAAGGCCGACGTGGTTATATATGTGGGAGGACTTAATAAAAACGGTTTTCAGGACTGCGAGTCAACCGATCGCCGTGAATATAACCTGCCATGGGGGCAGGACCGGTTGATTGCAGAACTCGCGGCCGCCAATCCTAATGTCATAGTGGCCAATATATCAGGCAATGCCTATGCTATGCCGTGGCTCAACGAGGTTCCGGCAGTGATACAGAACTGGTATCTCGGCACGATGATAGGCGAGTCGATGGCTGATGTCATTACCGGAAAAGTCAATCCTTCGGGACATCTGCCATTCTCTTTCCCCAAGCGCCTTGAGGATCTGCGCGTTCATTCAGCAGGAGAAATCTCATATCCCGGAGTGGTGGATGCCGACGGAAAGAATCCATGTCAGGAATACGTCGATGATATTTTCGTGGGCTATCGCAGCCTTGAGCGTGATTCTATTGAGCCGTTGATGCCTTTCGGCCACGGGTTGAGTTATACCACCTTTGAAATCGGCCGTCCATCGCTGTCATCGTCAGTAATAAAGGGCGACGAGACCGTGACGCTCACCGTGCCGGTAAGTAACACCGGTCGTAAAGCCGGAGCCGAGGTAGTGCAGATATATGTAGCTGATAACCACTCTTCCGTTTCGCGCCCCGTAAAAGAACTCAAAGCATTCCGCAAGGTTTATCTCCGTCCCGGCGAGACAAAGACCCTCCACATTGATATTGACCCCTCAATGCTCGCTTATTTTGATGAGGCAAGCCACTCGTGGAAAGTAGAGCCGGGCCGCTTCGACATCCTTATCGGGAGGTCGTCGGCTGATGTACGTTCAACAATATCCGTTGATTACTTGCGTTAGTATAATATAACTCTAACTTAATTAATTACTTATGAAAAGTATCAAAACCATCATTCTCGCCATTACGGCGATTGTCACTTTCTTTGTGGCCGTTCCTTCAGTTTCGGCTCAGACTCTTAGCTCCGAGCAGCGTCAAGCGGCAGTAACAGCACTTCAAGCCCAACTTCCTGCTGACCTTGACGGTGGTATGCGCTGGACTAAAGTTGAGCTGTCGCCCGCAGGTGATCTCTTGACTATTGTTTTGTTTATTAACCCCAAATCCATGGGACTGACACTCGATGAGATTAAGAAAGAGTTGTCAAATATGACCGAGAGTCAGGTGAAAGAAATGTTTGGCGAAATCTACGAAATGGTTACACTCTTTGGTTGCGATATCGACATAATAATGGAATTCACTGACAATACATCAAAGAAATATCACTTCGCCAGGTAAAGGTTTGTAGTGACGCCGCTTTTCACATTGATATTATAAATACAAGCAGGAGATAAACCCCGGATGACCGGATGTTTATCTCCTGCAATAGTATAGGGGAGAAGAAATTTACTTCTTGCTGCCGCGGATAGCTGCGATACCGGGGAGCTCCTTGCCTTCGATAGCTTCGAGGAGGGCACCGCCACCGGTTGATACGTAAGATACCTTGTCGGCCAGACCAAACTTGTTGATGCAAGCTACAGAGTCACCGCCACCTATGAGCGAGAAAGCGCCCTTTTCGGTAGCCTCAACGATAGCATCTGCGATAGCGCGCGAGCCACCGGTGAAAGTGTCAAACTCAAATACACCGGCAGGACCGTTCCAGAGGATAGTCTTGGCATCCTTGATAGCGTCGGCAAACGCCTTGCGAGACTCGGGACCGGCATCCATGCCTTCCCAACCTGCGGGGATTTCCATTACCGAGCACACCTGAGTGTTGCAATCGTTCTTGAAGTCGTCACCGGCCACGCAGTCAGTACCGAGCACGAGGTTTACGCCCTTCTGCTTAGCCTTCTCGATGATGTCGAGAGCGAGGTCAAGCTTGTCGTCCTCGCAGATAGAGTTACCGATGTTGCCGCCGAGTGCTTTGGCGAAAGTGTAGGTCATACCGCCGCAGAGGATGAGGTTGTCAACCTTCTCCATGAGGTTTTCAATGATACCTATCTTGGTGGAAACCTTAGAGCCGCCCATGATAGCGGTGAAGGGACGCTTGATGTCGCTGAGGATATTGTCTACAGCTTTCACTTCCTTCTCCATGAGGTAGCCGAGCATCTTGTCGTCGGCATCAAAATAGTCGGCGATGACGGCAGTAGAGGCGTGGCGACGGTGAGCGGTACCGAACGCATCGTTTACATATACATCGGCATACGAAGCGAGAGTCTTGGCAAACTCTTTCTGACGCTCCTTCATTTCCTTCTTGGCAGCGTCGTAAGCGGGATCGGCCTTGTCGATACCCACGGGCTTACCTTCTTCCTCGGGATAGAAGCGGAGGTTTTCGAGGAGGAGCACCTGACCGGGCTTGAGAGCCTTGGCCTGATCGGCAGCCTTGGCGCAATCTTCGGCAAATTCCACTTCAGTGCCCAGAGCCTTAGCTACGGCATCCTTGATCTGGCTGAGAGAAAGCTTGGGGTTAACCTTGCCTTTGGGTTTGCC
This sequence comes from uncultured Staphylococcus sp., assembly GCA_964477665.1. Taxonomy (GTDB): domain Bacteria; phylum Bacteroidota; class Bacteroidia; order Bacteroidales; family Muribaculaceae; genus Duncaniella. Next base: position 75,830 of record CAYZFG010000001.1, on the reverse strand, counting down.
CATGTGGCTCATGATGATGAGAGAGCCGCCATCGGCGAGAATCTTCTTGAGGGTGGGGAGAGCACCGCGGATACGGGTATCGTCGGTGATATTACCGTTTTCGTCCAGAGGTACATTGAAGTCTACGCGGACGATTGCCTTCTTACCGGCAAAATTGTACTGATCGATTGTCATTGATGATTGTATTTTAGTTATTGGAATTTCTAACCGCAAAATTAGCGAAAAATTTCCGTATTCCCAAATAATAATGTGTCACTTTTCGTTAAAATTACAATCGCATAATTTGTTGCATTTAGGGTCAAATACGGTAATTCTTGAATCGCCTTTCCGGGCTTATTGCAGTTCCACGAGATTAGTCTTTGCAAATGATCTTTTCAGCATCCTCAGCACTAATGACAACAGGTTTACCTTCATTGTCACTCGTAACTATCGGTTGTCCTAATTTTTTCTTTAGTTCAAGCATTTTCCTGAACGACTCTTTCAATGCTTCGTTCAATATATTTCTTTGATTTACTTTATCCTTATCCGACATAATTCCTTTTGATTTTATTATATAGAACTTCGTCAATAACGGTTTCGCTATCAGCTATCAATCTCGCTTGAAGATTATTGTCATATAGTGTCCAATAATCAACAATGGGCATAAATATTTCAAACAGATTTTTCAGTCCATGGTGATACCGCCGGTGAATAGTCTCTACCGGTATATTATGGCCTCCTTCGGCTACGCGTTTTTCGACACGCTCACAGGCCACTTCAGGTGATTTAAGCCAAAAAAACAGCAGTTGTACCACAAAACCTCTTTCATGAGCTCGTCGCACTAATGTTTGATAACTCCGAGTTGCGAGCGTTGTTTCTATTGCAAAGGATGTACCCTCATCAAGTAATGCATCAATTCTTTCCAACATCAACTTGCCGGCCTGTATGGCAACCGTTTCGGGTGTAAAGGGAGATAATCCTCTGGCAATTTCATCAGCATTAACAAACTCCTTGCAATCAAGTATTTGTGGTAGCACATTGAATGAAGCGGTTGTTTTACCTGCTCCATTACATCCGGCTATGATATACAGATTCTTCATTTCTTGGTCCTTTCAGAGAGGAGGCGGAATTGGTATTCGAGGAATTCTTTATAGGTGGCGACGGGATCGGAGAGGTAGATTCACACCCGCCGAAGGAAGAGAATGTCAAAAACCTACTCACAAAGATAATAAAAAAACACATACATAATTGGTAAAGGCTAAATAAATGACAGTAAGAATTGGCGGTTTAAGTTTTTTTAGTGATGTGGCGGTGGGGTAATGCGAAATTCTGTGTAAATTTGTAAAAATTTTTGTTCATGTCATCAGTTCCTTCAGATAAAAATACTGTCCCTGCCGCCGCGGGTTCTACGGAGAATCTTGGCGTCAGTTCGATAGGCAAGCTTCTTACTCAATATTCCGTACCGGCCATAATCGCGGCCGTGGCAACGTCGCTTTACAATATCGTCGACTCTATCTTCATAGGCCGCGGAGTGGGAGCGATGGCCATAGCCGGTCTTGCCATTACATTTCCGCTGATGAATCTCGTGGTGGCTTTCTGTACTCTTATCGCTGTGGGCGGCGCCACTATCAGTTCGATTTTCCTCGGGCAGAAGAACTATTCGCGCGCTACCGATGTGGTCAATAATGTAATGACCCTCTGCCTGATACATTCAGTGATATTCGGCGGTATAACTTACATATTTCTTGATGAAATATTGATATTTTTCGGTGCCAAACCCGAGACCATCCCTTACGCCCGCGAGTTTATGCAGGTGATACTCATGGGTACACCTATAAGCTACGTATTTATCGGACTCAACAACCTCATGCGCGCCACCGGTTATCCTCGCAAGGCAATGATTTCGGCCCTGATGTCAGTGGTGGTCAATGTGATACTCGCCCCGCTCTTTATATTTAAGTTTGGCTGGGGTATACGCGGCGCGGCCACCGCTACCGTCTGCGGACAGAGTGTGGCATTTGTGTGGGTGCTTTGCCACTTCCTTTCAAGTAAGAGCTCGATTCACTTCAAGCGTGACAACAAGTGGCTTACCGGAGCGATAATCAAGCGCATCTACGCGATAGGCTTGTCACCGTTCCTTATGAATGTGACCGCATGCGTGGTGGTGATATTCATCAATCATGCCCTGCTCAACTATGGCGGCAGCGACGGCAACCTCGCAGTGGGAGCTTACGGTATCGTCAACCGCACCACGATGTTTTTCGTAATGATAGTATTCGGTGTGACGCAGGGTATGCAACCAATACTCGGTTACAACTACGGCGCGCACAACTTTGACCGCGTAAAGAAGACACTCCGCATAGGTATATGGCTCGGCGTGGCAATCACCTCCTGCGGTTGGCTCGTGACCGAACTGATGCCCGACACGGTGAGCTCGCTTTTCACCATCGACGAGCAACTAATCGCCCTCGCCCGCGAAGGATTTCGCATCTACTTCATAGCTTACCCCGTGGTGGGCTGCCAGATAGTGATTCAAAACTTCTTCCAGAGTGTAGGCAAGCCCAAGGTATCAATCTTCCTCTCGCTTACACGCCAGTTGCTGTTCCTCATTCCCTTCCTTATATTCCTGCCCAGATACTTCGGTATCAACGGAGTGTGGGCTTCGATGGCAGCCAGTGATTTCATTGCGTTTGTGTTTGCCGTCGTGACCCTGTGGATTTCGATGCGCAATACTGACCGTAAAATTCGTGAAGGACTTCTCTAACCAATTTTGACCGCCAATGATTCAGGATATTACCCTTACCACTGACCCCCGTACAGCCTCGGATGAGAAATATCTTATTCCACTTGTGGCTAAGAAACTCGGCATGTCGCCCGATAGGGTGAAGCGTGTGGTCATAGCCCGTCGCTCTATCGACGCCCGCCAGCGCGATGTGAAGATAAATCTATCGCTGAAAGCTTACATAGATGAATTACCGGCAAATGTATCGCTGTGTGTACCTGAAAAGTATCCAGCCCTTCCCGGCGATGCACCGCAAGGTATCATAGTGGGAGCCGGACCGGCCGGACTATTTGCCGCGCTGCGGCTCGTGCAGCTCGGTGTGCGCCCCGTGATACTTGAGCGTGGCAAGGATGTGGATTCCCGGCGCAAGGATATGGCGAGAATCGCCCGCGAGAATATCGTGGATCCTGACTCCAACTATTGCTTCGGCGAGGGTGGGGCAGGCGCGTTCTCCGACGGCAAACTATATACCCGCAGCAAGAAGCGCGGAAGCATCGAAAAGATACTGAATATATTCTGCCAGCATGGTGCGTCGGAGGACATACTCCGCGACGCCCATCCCCACATCGGCACTGACCGACTTCCTGAGGTGATCAAGGGCATACGCAACACTATCGAGAAAGCCGGAGGAGAGATACACTTCGGCACGAGAGTGGAGCGACTGCTGATTGCTGACGGTAAGGTGACAGGCGTGGTTGATGCCAACGGTAAGGAATACCACGGCCCGGTGATACTTGCTACAGGCCATTCAGCACGCGACGTCTATAGAATGCTTGCGGCCTCGGGCGTAACCCTCGAAGCCAAAGGGCTGGCTATAGGTGTGCGTCTGGAGCACCCGCAGCATCTTATCGATTGCCTGCGCTACCACTCGCGCAACGGTCGAGGCAAGTACCTTCCCGCTGCCGAATATACGATGCTCACTCGTGTCGATGACCGCGCTGTATATTCATTCTGCATGTGCCCCGGAGGCTTCATCATTCCGGCGGCAAGCAGCGACGGGCAGCTCGTGGTCAACGGAATGTCGCCATCCAATCGCGGCACCCGCTGGGCAAATTCCGGCATGGTGGTGGAAATACTACCCGAAGATGTGCCCGGCGATTCTCCGCTCAAGATGATGGATTATCAGGAACAGATTGAGCGCGCATTTTGGGAAGAAGCCGGCAGGACTCAAAACTCCCCGGCGCAACGCATGGAGGATTTCGTGAACTCCCGCCCGTCGAAAGACCTGCCTGATACATCCTACGCTCCCGGTATTCATCCGGCCCGCATGGATAAGCTGTTGCCACCGTTTGTTGCCAAGCGCCTTCAGCAGGGATTCAAGGATTTTGATAAGAAAAATCGCGGTTTCCTCACTAATGAAGCCGTGCTTATAGGCGCCGAGACGCGCACATCTTCGCCTGTGCGCATACCACGCGACGAGCTTTCGCTCAACCACATCCATATCCCCGGCCTTTATCCCTGCGGAGAAGGGGCAGGCTATGCCGGTGGAATAGTTTCAGCTGCTATGGACGGTGAAAAGTGCGCCGATGCTTTGGCTCAATCCTTGAGAAATTCAAGTTCGTCAAGCATCTGACCTGCCACGCGAGCCACGAGCGGATCGCTGTCATTACGAAGCACTGAGGCAATCTTTTCGGCTCGGTCAGGAGCGGCATAAAGCATATTGAATGTGAGGCGTGCAGCGGCATAGCGAGTGAGCGCATCGGGGCTTTTCATTGCATCCTCCACCACATCCCATGCTGCCGGAATCTTACGCAACAACCTGTGGCAAAGAATGTCGATAACCTCTATCGAAGTGGCTTTTGAAATCCACTCCATCGCAGCCTCGGCCGTGAGCAACTCGGGCGGATAAAGCATAGGCGCGAGCAGCTGGCTCTCGCGGCACAGAGTATCGTCGCGCAACTCGGCGGCCAGTGATTCGTTCAAGCCAGTTTCTGCTGCAATTTCAGTGAGTTGAGGGAGATTTAAGCCGAAAATATATCGGTAGCCGAGCCCGGCGTTGCGCAGACTGTCGGCCGTGACGCCATTACGCATCGCATAGAAACGGCGCTTTATTTGCTGAATTTCGTTGTACTTTTCCATAATTTTTACAAAAGTACTACATTTAAATTTAAAAAAGTCTTAATTTTGTAAAAGTAATCTCACGACTGATATGAAAAAGTTCATTCTCATCATTGCTACAGTGCTGTCGGCGCTCGGAGTGCTTGCCGACGGTCATCCCCAATCCGTGGGTCTTGTGTTAAGCGGCGGCGGTGCCAAAGGTATCGCTCACATTGGTGTGATTCAGGCTCTTGAAGATAACGATATTCCTATCGACTACATCACAGGTACGTCGATGGGCTCGATCGTGGGCGGACTTTATGCCGCGGGATATACCCCGGCAGAGATGATTGAGCTGATAGCTTCAAAAGGATTCTCTGACTGGTCGACCGGTAAGATTGCCCCCGAGCTCACTTACTATCTCCTTCAGCCGGCCGAGACTCCCGCCATGCTCAATCTTAATCTCGGACTCAACGATTCATCGAAGGTCACATCGCGCCTCCCCACCAGCCTTATAAATCCGCTTCCCATGAATTTTGCTTTCATGGAACTGTTTACACCCTACACTCAGCAGTGCGACGAGAATTTCGACAACCTTTTCGTGCCGTATCGCTGCGTTACCTCCGATGTATTTGCCAAGCATAAAATAGTGCTTAAAGGGGGTGACTTGGGCGATGCCATACGCATGTCGATGTCGTTTCCCATGGTGTTTGAGCCCATTGACCGCGATGGCCTCCCTATGTATGACGGCGGTATCTACGATAACTTCCCCGTGGATGTGATGATGACCGAGTTTGCTCCCGCCGCGGTGATAGGCGTGGATGTTTCCACTCCCAATTCTCCTACCACGCGCAATATGCTTGATCAGCTTGAAAACATGATCATGCAGCCCGATAACTATCCTTTCCCTCACGATATAGGAGTATATATTCATATAGACCTCACCCAGTTCAGCCTTCTCGATTTCCCGAAATATCAGGAGATTTATGATATAGGCTATGCTCGCGGTCTGGAGATGATTGACTCCATTAAGATGAAAATTCACTCGCGCGTGCCCAAACTCACACGCAACATACGCCGCGAAATTTTCAAGTCGCACACACCCGTGGTGGAATTTGATTCAGTGAAAGTTACCGGCGGAAAGCCGAGCCAGAATGTGTATCTTGAATCATTGTTCCGCCGTCACCATGAGACTGATACTTTCGGTCTTGCATTTGCAAAGGAAGCATATTACCGTGCCATTACCCCCGGACGATTGGTTAACTTCGTGCCCAAACCGGTATTTGACAAGCAGGATTCGCTTTATTCTCTTCACTTCAAGGCTCTTGTAAAGGATAATTTCTCGCTCGGACTGGGCGGTTACATTTCCTCGTCGACCAACTCGATGCTGTTCCTTACCGGATCATACAACACACTGAGCTTCAACTCGCTCAATGCCGGTGTAAACCTTTGGATTGGTCAGAGTTATATCGCCGGTCTGGGCAATCTCAAACTACTGTTCCCTACCGTGACACCCACGGCGTGGAGCTTTGAGATAGAAGCCTCGCAGCAGAAATTCTCGGAAAGCGAGCGACTGTTTTTTGAATTCGGTTCGCCCAACTTTGTAACCAAGTCGGAGGTCTTTGCACGTACATTCTACTCCATCGCCACTGCCCGGAGAAATTCGCTCGACATAGGAGTGGGTATAGGGCATCTAAGCGATCGCTTCTATGCCCGCGACGAGCTGGGAATGAGCCTGCCCGAATATGCTTTCAGCACATTTAATCTCGGAGAATTTTTCGCTTCATGGAGCCGCAATACCTATGATAACCGCTTGGCTCCCACGCAGGGATGCAACGTACAAGCCTCGGCCTCTTACCTTCTTGGAAGCAAGCATTTTAAGACCGACGGTGACGTACTTCCCTCGTCGGCCGGACATATCCAGTGGTTCCAGGCTTCGATTGATGCCGAGAAGTATTTCCCGCTCACCAGGAAGTTCAGCACCGGATTGAGAATCAAGGGTATATGGTCAACAAAAGGATTGCTCGACAACTATGATGCCACCATCGTATCGGCCAACGCTTTTAACCCCACCGTGGCATCATACGACGCTTTCAACCCGGCCCTGCGAGCCAACAGTTACGTGGCTGCCGGAATTGACCCCGTGTGGAAGATTTCATCTGCTTTCCAGTTGCGAGGAACCTTTGATGTATTCCTCCCTTACCGCCGTATCGAACTTAAAGAAGGAACCATCTCCCCGCGCTGGAGCAAGGTGTTCGCTCATCCTGAATACATAGGTGAGGTGTCGGGTGTAATTACACTGCCCTTCGGAAATATCCGCGTTTATACCCAATACTCCACCGGAGGTGGCGAACGATGGAATGCCGGACTCTCGATAGGTACCTTCCTCCTCGCTCCCAAATTTCTAAAGTAATCACAACTGCCATACCATGAAAAAATACATCGTTCTTCTCATGCCGCTACTCATGTCGGTCGCGGCTTGGGGAGGAATACGTGACACTGAAAACTTTAATTTCGACTGGAAGTTTTCGCGCGTTGACTCGCCCGAAAATTCTGCCATGCAATTAGATGATAGTGACTGGGAGAGCGTAAACCTCCCTCACGATTTCCAGATTTCGCAGCCGTGGATTGAGCCGGCTGCCGACGAAAAAGCCGACCTGAATAATGGCGTGGCAAATATCAAGTCGCGCCTGAGTTCGCGTGCTTTTAAGGAGATGGGCACGGGCTGGTATCGCAAGACTTTTGAAGCGCGTCCCGAGTGGAAAGACCGTCGCGTACTACTTGATTTTGAAGGTATAATGCTCAATGGTGACGTGTATCTCAACGGCGTGAAAGTAGGTGGCACTGACTACGGTTATCTCGGTTTTGAAATCGACGTCACAGACCTCATTAACTACAACGGCCCGAATGTCGTAGCCGTGCGCGCATCAACCGGGGCTCCTGAAAACTCACGCTGGTATACCGGAGGCGGACTTTATCGTGATGTGAAAGTCATAACCACTGATAAGGATACCTACTTCGCCCGTCATCCACTTTACGTCACTACCCCCGATGTAAGTGCCGACTCGGCGCTTGTGGCCATAGGTGCAGAGATTACATACAAACCCAAGCGTCCTGATTTCATATCTACTGTTGTTGATATTTTTGATCCCGAGGGCAAGACTGTATATAGTGATACGGTAAAGGTCAAGTCGCGCAAGCGTCCCCGCACATACGAGTATGCGCTCGACAGCATCGTAATTCCCAACCCGGATTTATGGGATGTGGATAGACCTTCGCTTTACACCGCTTCGGTCAAGTTACTTCGCAACGACGGCACGGTGGCCGACAGCGTCGCAACCACATTCGGCATCCGCTCTGTGGAATTTTCGCCGGAATATGGCATGAAACTCAACGGACGCAAGATATTGCTGAAAGGTATTGCCAATCATCACACTCTCGGAGCTCTCGGAGCCGCAGCCTATCCCGCAGCAATGGAGAAGCGTATAAAGATGCTCAAAGATTACGGCTTCAACCATATCCGCACATCCCACAACCCTTACAGCGAAGATTTTCTGAATCTATGCGATCGCTACGGTATCCTTGTTGTAGATGAACTTTATGACAAGTGGTTGCAACAATACGCCGGCGGCCGCCGCGACTGGATGGAGCAGTGGCCCGGTGATGTCACGGAATGGGTAAAGCGCGACCGTAATCATCCCTCGGTGGTGATATGGAGTTTAGGTAATGAATTGCAGACCCTTTCAAATCTGCCTTTCAACGACTGGGGCGTGACTGCATATAAACTACAGAAGACACTGCTCAACCGTTATGACGACACTCGTCCCGTCACGGTAGCCATGCATCCCCGCGGTAGAAATATGGACACCGATTCCCTTCCCGCCCCGCTCGCACTTGAAACTGACATTGCCGCCTATAATTATCGCTACATGTATTTTCCCGGTGACTCGCGCCGCTTTCCCCGGATGATGTTTTACCAGAGTGAAGCCAATACCTCGGGTATGGGACCGAATTACTTCGATATGGATCTCTACAAGGTGATAGGCCTGGCTTACTGGGGAATGATCGACTATCTCGGCGAGTCGGCCGGCTGGCCTGCCAAGGGATGGAACAATGGTGTGTTTGACATCTCGCTGCGCCCCAAGCCTATGGCTACCTTCCTGAAAAGTTATTTTAAGGAAGATGAGCCGACGGTGGGGATAGGCATTATCGAAAGCGATGACAAACTTGTATGGAACGACGTGAGTGTAGGTACATTAAAACTGTCGCATCACTGGAACCGGGAGGTTACCGACACCGTAACTCTCTATACATTTACCAATGCTGATGAGGTAGAGCTGTTAATCAACGGTCGCTCCTTAGGTCGTCGCATAAATGACCGCTCGAAGTCGTCCACACGCAACCGCATCCTGTGGGAAAATATTCCTTACGTGAAAGGCACATTGGAAGCGCGGGCTTATAATGCCGGAGAAAATAAGCCGGTGGCAGTGGACCGTATCGAGACTACGGGAAAAGCGGTAGCTCTGAGAGCTGAGGCTGATAAGACCGAAGCGCTCGCCGACGGCATGGATCTCATTCATATTGACATCTCAGCCGTTGACTCCAAGGGTAGGGTAGTACCTGATGCAACCGCGCTTGTCAGCTTCACCGTCGACGGCCCGGCTGAAATAGCAGGAGTGGTCAATGGCGACATTAATTCCCACGAGTCAATGACCGGAAATACCCGCTCACTCTTCGATGGTCATTGCTCGGTAATTCTCCGAGCCTCAAGAGAGCCCGGCATGGTTACGCTCCATGCCACCGCTCAAGGATTGAAGAATACATCAGCGACTATCAAACTGCGCTGACCGGTCAATACACGAAAAGCCCGGGAATCGTTGTGATTTCCGGGCTTTCCGTGGGGTATGTTGTTTATGAAAGACTTGTTAATGAGTATCTGTGCTCTTGATGGGGTGCATGTCTTCACTAACAGGAGTATCAACCCAGTCAGTAACCTTGACTGTAAACTTGATAGGATCGCCGAGTACGGGTTTACCGGGGGTAGGATCATCAGGGTCTACGTTACCGGCGCCTTCAGAGAAGTCGAGCGTGTAGATGTACTTCTTACCGGCTTCCCAAGTCTCGCTCAAAGGTACTGAAGCCCAAGCATATTGACGGGGATTACCATTGGCATCTTTAAGGGTATCGGAGGGGAAGGGGTAGATTACAGCTCCGTCTTCAGTAGAGATATTGACAAGTACACTCAGGTAAGCTTCGCGGGCTACATTGTCAGGGTCACCTGAAGGACTCCAAGGGGTAAGGGTCTGAGGCATAAGCATTGCGTTGCCGCTCGCACCCATGATAGAAACAGGAGTTGATGAAAGGGTCACTTCGTCGCAAGATGAAGTATAGACTGCGGTGTCGTGCCAGTCGTCAAGAGTCCAGGTATTGGTGGTGAAATCAAATGTACCCATGTATTGCGGGCGACCGATACGCACACCTGTTACCTTAAACTTATACTGCTGGTTATCACTCTTGGCGCGCACTTCCACCTGAGCAAGACGGTGGTCAAATGTAAGTTCTACGCCCGAAGCCTCATTGTCATCCTTATTACCGGTAGCATTGGCGGTGATGAAGTCGACCTGATCGGCAATATCTTCGGCTACCGCAAAATCCTGAAGCTGCTTGGTAGTGGGATCCATTACGATGGTACCACCGAGTTCCTCTTCGGAGGGAGAGTAGGCATAGAAGCTGAGTTCTGACTTATCGCCGGGCCAGTAGTACTTGTCGGCCGAGGTGAAGAATCCGTCGTTGGCCTTGGAGAATACCACATTTGTAAAATAGTTGGCATCGCCGAGGAAGCTCGTTGCGGTGAATTGCGACAGATTGTCGTTGGTGGTTTCAGTTGCACGTGAGCGTGAACCCATTGCGGGTCGGAAATCGATTGCTCTACCGTCGTGGGCTGCCCCACTTTCGGGAATCTCTTGTTCTGTACAGGCCGCCAGCCCCACGGCTGTCATGGCCAGTAAAATTTGAATTGCTTTCATAATTTGTTTGTTTTGTTCTTTTATATCTATATAATGTTTTTTAGTACTGTAATGTTCACCGGGGATTCATATTTAAGTTAATATAAACTGCTTCCCAGTCATTTACGTCGGGCACGAATCCTCCTGTCTCGGTGAGGGGATTGGGTATCGAGAGCCCGTGGATGATGATGTGTACATGCTTGGGATCGGGAGCATCGGCTACCTGGTCAGTAACGTCGAAGTTGTAGTATTTCTTTGACCCGTCGTCGAGATACATATAAACCGTGAGTGTGTGGGAGTTCTTTACGTCGGGACACTCGCCGAACGTAAGAAATTCACTGTGAAGCGACGCTTTGTCCTTATCCACTGTCATCACGAAAGGCATGGTCACCGCAGTATCGGTCGCCTGCTTCTTGCCGTGATAATAGCCCTCGGCCATACCTGAGATGGTACCGTCGAGTGCCGAGCCCTCGATTGCGGATATATTGCTTACATCGTAAATATCCACGGTGTAATGACATACATCCTCGTCAGGGTAAAACGTAATAGTCTTGCGCGTGGTGGTGACGGGGAGGTCAATGGCGTCCTGTCGGTCGCTCCATATCATGCCCGGAGTCTTTGCCACGCGTTCCTCCTCGGTGGCGCGTGCGCGGGGCATAGTGCGGGTGGAGAGTCCGGTGGTTTCAAGAGCGTTGGCGTCGGCTGTATATATTTCGAAGCTGTTGATATCGTTCTCGTTGCGTATTATCGCCCAGTCGGTATCGTCGCTGTTGAGGCACAGACCGTTGTAAGTGCCGAACGGGATACTGAGCGGTCCGCCATGATTATTGTCAAAGATATAGCGCAGGTGGTCACCCGACTCGGTATCATACATATACAAAGCCATGGATTTGGCATCAGCGTCGGGCGCATTTTGCCAGTCAAACACTACGTCGATGTCCACTCTGTGCACGTGGTCGTAGCAAAGCTCCTTCTCGTGGCAGCTTGTAAGCGACATCGCGAGCAGGGCGGAAAGGAATAATTTATCTGTCTTCATCATTTTGCCCTCCTGTCGAATTTATTGTAGTTTCCGCTGCCTATGAGCCATACGAGTGATATTTCAGCTTTCGTAGGACCAAACCAAGTAATGTTTTCGGTCGATTGCCACAGGTAGTGGGAATCTTTAGGAATATATTTCTGTAAGCGACCACCCATATAGCCGATGCCTATCGTGAAGTCGATGTTGAGCCGACGTCCTACGGGTAAAGAGTAACCGTATTCTACACCTGCCATAGTATGGAATCGATCCCAGATAGTTCGGCCCGGGTCACCTCCCATGTAGCCTTTACCTCCAAACTCAAAGTCATATAACACGATACCTCCGTAAATTCCTATGTGATGGCCGGTGAGAGGTTTGGTATGGGCAGCTTTGCCAAACCACCATCTTACAGCCAGGTCACCTCCGTAGGCACGCCAGTAGCGGTGAACATGATCATCTTTCCACCAGCCATAATACCAGTTGCCCACTGCCGAGAAATTTTTGCCGAGATAAAACTCCGCACCAATGCTCGGAATGGCAAGCACGTCGTAGAGCATATTGGTTTTCAACCCCATGTAAAACGGTTTGCGATGGGGAAATGACGGTGTAATATTAAGCTCAGGTGCGGCTAAAACTTCATACGTATCTACAAGTAGTGCGGGAACATCAGAATGAATGGGGATCTGTGCTCTGACCGGATGCAGGAAATCTACGTAAATCCACGATGCTCGCAGGGCAGGAAAGAGGTGATAATACATATATAAATAAGGTGTGCCTCCGTCGATGCTCTTCAACATGGAAAGCGCATGGTTGTCATCGGAAATCTCACCTGTAGTGATGCGGGTTAGTAACGCAAGAACTTCGTCGCGCGCCGGCACAGCTGTGTCATTCTCTACCATCGCTTTAAGCCCCTCCCAGTTTCGTCCGGTATAGACAAATTCAGTAGAGTCAGCCGATATGAGATCACGCGATGAGAAGTAGTCAAATATCCGCTGCGCGCGCTTCTCTGAAAGATACTCATTGAATCTCACCGAGCCTTCAGGCGAAGCCGAGCCGATAACTCTGACGTGTTTCTTGAGCAGTGTTGACGAGTCGCTGAGTTCGGTTGCCAGGCGCGAGAGTGAGGCTCCGTTGTCTTTATAGTCGAGGAGAAGGGCGGTCTTGGATTGCCGGAAATATATGGCGGCCGAGTCGGCCGGCTGCTCTTGGGCAAGAGCAGCCGATGCCAACACGGAAAGCGTCATAAATGTAGTTAATAATTTGTTCATGCGATTATCCCTCGGATAAATAGTTGTCAGTATGAAAATATAACCTTTCTTGGCGGCAAATAGTTCATATTTTTCTAACTTTGCAACATAAATAATAAAGAAACAACTATGACTGAAAAAGAAAAGATGCTTGCCGGCATGATATATGATGCCAACTATGACCCTGCGCTTATAGCCGAGCGCCAGGATTGCAAGGAAATGTGTCGCGATTATAATGACCTGCGACCTAAGGATATGGAAGGGCGCGAGGCGCTGCTGCGCAAGTTGCTCGGAGAGGTCAAAGGCTCTATTCTTATCGAGCAACCCTTTTATTGCGACTATGGATATAATATTAAGGTGGGCGAGAATTTCTATGCCAATTTTAACCTGGTGATACTCGACGGTGCTCCGGTGACATTTGGCGACAATGTTTTCATAGCTCCCGATTGCGGATTCTATACAGCCGGACATCCTCTCGACGCAACTGAGCGCAATAAGGGCCTTGAATACGCGCGACCCATCACGGTGGGTGACAATGTGTGGATAGGCGCAAAAGTGTGCGTGCTCCCCGGCGTGACTATCGGCGACAACTGTGTGATAGGAGCCGGAAGCGTGGTCAACCGCGACATTCCCGCTAATTCACTTGCCGTTGGTAATCCCTGCCGGGTAGTAAAGAAGATATAAATTAAATCCCCGCCCGATGCAGAATCAGGCGGGGATAACTATATAGAAGAACTTGCTTTCTTACTTCGTGCGGGCAAGAATTGTGGCCGAGCGGGGAGCTACGGTGATCTTGCCGCCGCGGGTAGTTGTCAGGCCTTCGGCATTGATAAGGCCGTCGTGGGCTATGATAGTCCAGTCGCCTTTATTCACTTTCACTTCGCGTTCCTCGTCAGAGCCGTTGAATATCAGCTTGATTTCCTTCCACTCGTCACCGTTGGCATTGTCAATAAGCGAGTAGGAGATGAGGTTGGGCTCGTTGACGTTGTCAAATTTCAGATGACGGGCCACTTGCTCGGCGGTAGTCATGCGGAAAGCGGGGTGAGCCTTGCGGAGCTTTATGAGCTCGGTGTAATACTTATCCTGCTCGGCATTGGTGTGCTTGAGATCCCAGTTGATGGCGTTGATAGAGTCGGGCGACTTATAAGAATTATGCACGCCTTTCTTGTCGCGGAAAAGTTCCTCGCCGGCAAACATAAACGGAGTGCCTTGCGACGTGAACACGATAGTCTGGGCAAGACGGGCGGCACGCTGGCGCTCGGCATCGGTAGCGTCAGGCATCGACTTGCGGAGCTTGTCGGTGAGCATCAGGTCGTCATGGCAAGATACGTAATTGATAATCTGGGTGGGAGCTGAAGCGTAGGGGAATTTTGAGTTGGCACCCTTGGAGTAATCCACCTGAGGATGGGCAGTGGCGGCAACGATACCTATTTTAACGGTTTCTTCAAGACCCGATTTGCCGGTTGCGAAGCCGCGGTCAGCAGCATCGGAGTAGTGTCCCTTGACGGCATCGCGGATATCGTCGGAGAACACTGCCACCTGAGGCATCTTCGACACATTTTCTTTCAGCGCGCGGCGCTCTACGGGGAGGGGAGAGTCGCCGGCAGTCCAGCCTTCGCCGTACACGAATATGTCGGGATTGATTTCCTTGAGAGCTTCAGCTACGCGGTTCATGGTCTCGGTATCGTGGATAGCCATGAGGTCAAAGCGGAAGCCGTCGATGTGATATTCCTTTGCCCAATATTTAACCGAGTTGACGATGTAATCGCTCATCATCTTGCGGTCAGAGGCTGTCTCGTTGCCGCAGCCCGATGCATCGCTGTAGCTTCCGTCTGCGCGGTGGCGGTAGTAGTAACCGGGAGCGGTAAGCGAGAAGTTGGAGTCGTCGTTTTGTGCCGTATGGTTATAAACCACATCCATAATCACGCCTATGCCATTGTCGTGGAGGTGCTTTACCATCTCCTTCATTTCCTTGACGCGAGCGGCAGGATCAGCAGGGTTGGTGGAGTAAGAGCCTTCGGGAGCATTGTAATTCACGGGGTCGTATCCCCAGTTGTAACCGTTGGAGGGGAGGTTGGCCTCGTCGACCGAGTTGTAGTCGTAGGAAGGGAGGATATGCAAGTGGGTCACGCCGAGTTCTTTAAGGTGGTCGATACCTGTAGCCTCGCCGTGATTGTTGCGGGTGCCGTCCTCGGTGAGGGCGAGGAATTTACCCTTGTTGACGATGCCTGACGACGGGTCGACTGAGAAATCGCGGTGGTGCATCTCGTAGATTACGGCATCAGTAATAGCCGGGGTATGAGGACCTTTGTCCTTGTCCCAGCCTTCGGGGTTGGTGCGCGAGAAGTCGATAATAGCGGCACGCTCACCGTTGGTACCCACGGCTTTGGCCCACACGCCCGGAGTCTCGGCAAGCCAGTTGCCGTCATGCTTGATGCTGAAAGTGTAGAATTTTCCGTAAAGCTGACCGGGGAGCTTGGCTACCCAAGTGCCGTCGATGGAGCGGCTCATGTCGATAGTCTTTTCGGCAGCCGAGTTGCGGTCAGTAGGGTAGATGTAGAGCTTCACGGCCTGAGCGGTGGGTGCCCACAGACGGAAATTTGTAGCCTCGGGAGTGACGGTCAGTTCAAGGTCGTCGCCGATGTAGGCGGGATAGTTGGCATAGACGGCGTCAGCGTCCTGAGCCGCCGGATGGAGCGGGCACGAAAGTGCGATTCCCGTATTGATCATAATTGCGGAAAGGGTAGGGCGGAAGTTGATTTTCATTTTCTGTAAGTATGATATTTTTGATTTGATTATAATTTCTCATGGAGCGAGGCGGTATCACATCGCCCGGCAGTTAATGCAAAGTTAGTGAAATAATTCCGGTTTTGAAAGAGGTCAAGTTAACTTTAAGTTTTTTTGAGGGATATTTGCAAAAAAGGTATGCTACGGAAACTCTTTATACCGAATCGGCGTTGTTAAAATGTGTTAAGAAATGTATCATTTAACGGTTATACGGATTTATTATGTAATTTTGTGTAGCTTTTGGCTACATTTGGCGAGCTCTGAGCGTAGCGAGGAGAAGCTGCAGGCGGGTCGAAAGCCATTAACCTTGATACCTAAAATACTTTTCTATTTATAATCTTATCTAAACCATGTGTGTATGAATCAAAGTAAGAACCCACGCTACTGGCTGGCACTGTTGCTGTCGGTAGTATTCTCACTTTCAGTTTATGCCCAGAACATTACAGTGAAAGGTACGGTGTCTGACGAGACCGGCGAGCCCCTTATGGGTGCCACTGTCATGGTAAAGGGTACAAACAACGGTGTTGCCACCGACCTCGACGGCAACTATTCGATTAGCGCTCCCTCCAAGGGTACGCTCGTTTTCTCATACATCGGTTACGATAATCTCGAAATGCCCGTGAACGGCCGCACCACTATCGACGTAGTGATGCAGTCCAACTCCATGATGCTTGACGAGGTTGTCGCAATCGGTTACGGTACTGTTCGCAAGAAAGACCTCACCGGTGCTGTATCATCAGTATCGGGTGCCGAACTTGCCAAGGTGCCTGTAGTCTCGGCAGCCCAAGCTCTCCAGGGTAAAGCGTCGGGTGTAAACATCGTGCAGCAGAGCGGTGCTCCCGGTGCAGGTGTCAACGTGACGGTGCGCGGTGGTGCTTCTCTTACTCAGAGCACTGACCCCCTTTATATCGTCGACGGCTTCCCTATGGATAACGCCCTTTCCAATATCGACATCAATGACATTGAGTCAATCGATGTGCTTAAGGATGCTTCCTCGACCGCAATCTACGGTGCCCGCGGTAGCAACGGTATCATCGTGATTACCACCAAGTCAGCAAAGGAAGGCAAGACCAAGATTGACTACAACGGCTTCGTATCATTTGACGTCCTCCCCAAGAAGCTCGACGTGATGGACAATGCTCTCCGTTACACTCAGTATCAGTATGAGCTCCTCTCGCTCCGCAACAACCTTGCTCTTTATACTCAATATTACGACGATAACTTCGACTATGCCAATGACCCCACATTCTATACTGGCGCTTATGACCGTATGAACAGCATGTATGGCGATTCTTACGCTCTCGACATGCAGGGTGAGGGCTTCGGCGGCTCGGCAGTGACTCAGAATCACAGCCTCTCTATTTCGGGCGGTGCTGAAAAGACCAAATACCTCGTTTCTTATAACTTCGTAGGCAACGACGGTCTTCTCGCCAACCACGATTACACTCGTAACTCTCTTCGCGCAAAGATCAACACTGAGCTTTACAAGGGTGTGAAATTTGACTTCTCGTCATTCTTCTACAGCTCATCCACTCACGGTGGCGGTAAGTTTGACGGTCTCGATGACCTCGTGAAATACCCCATCAACGGTGGTACCATGTACACCCGGGATCAGCTCCTCAATACTCAGACTCTCGGTGACCTCCGCGGTATGTCGTCACTTTACTCCGCTACCAACCAGCTCGTGCAGAACCGCGCTGTTTACAGCAAGAACCGTGCACGTCGACTCGAACTTAATGGTGGCGTGACCGTTGACTTCCTCGATGCCTTTACATGGCGCACTGCAGGTAACTACGTTGCCAAGTGGGGCAAGTCTACTTCTTTCTCAGGTCCTGAGGGTACAGGTTATCTCCTTGACCCCGTCAACACCGGTCAGTCAGGTTCGATAGGTACCTCTGAAGGTTACAGCTGGAATATCGCAAATACCCTTACCTATGCCAAGACCTTCAATCAGAAGCATGATCTCACCGTAATGCTCGGTCAGGAATATTCTTACAGCGAGAGCGAAAGCACGTCACTCAGCCTTAAGAAATTCCCCAACCCCAACCACGGTCTTGATGAAATCAAGAATGCCGAGGTTAATTCCAAGAGTACCGGCCACTCCCACAGCAACATGCTCTCGTTCTTCGGTCGTGCATCGTATACTTACGACAACCGCTACCTCCTTACTGCAACAATGCGTGCCGACGGTAGCTCGAAGTTTGCCAAGGGTAACAAGTGGGGCTACTTCCCCTCAGCTTCTGCTGCATGGCGTATCTCTCAGGAACGCTTCTTCCAGGAAAGCAATATTATTAATGTGATCAACAACCTTAAGCTCCGCGTGGGTTACGGTGTGACCGGTAACAACGGTATCGGCGACAACCTCTACACTACCGCAGTGACTATGGGTGTTTATCCTATGGATAACAACAAGCAGAATCCCTCGATGGCTCTTTCAGCCGAGCTCGGTAACCCCAAGCTGAAGTGGGAAACTCTCCACGCTACCAACGTAGGTCTCGACCTGGGTATGTTCAACAACCGCCTGAGCATCGGCGTTGACTGGTACAACAACCAGATTTCTGACATGCTCCTCTCTTGTACCATCCCCTCTACTCTCGGTTACACCAAGCAGATGCAGAATGTAGGTAAGATGCGCAACCGCGGTTGGGAAATCTCGCTTAATACTGTCAACATCACAAACCGCAATTTCCAGTGGACTTCTTCACTCAACCTTTCTTTCAACCGCTCTAAAGTAATGTCGCTCAATAATGACCTTGAGTACAAGACATTCTCGGCAGGTTCTTCTCTTGAAGGACAGGTTACTTACTACGCTGTAGTAGGACAGGGCCTCGGTGATATGTACGGTTACAAATACGAAGGTATCTATACTACCGACGACTTCATTGACAATGGCGACGGTACGTTCACACTTAAAGATGGCATTGTTAAGCCTTTCAGCGGCAACGCCATGCCCGGTGACATGAAGTTTGCAGCCGACAATGACGATCCTGAGAATCCTCAGTTTACCAAGCAGATGCAGAAGATCGGTAACGGTACTCCTACCTGCGTGGGCGGTTTCGGCAACCAGTTTACCTTTAAGGGCTTTGACCTCAACATCTTCATGAACTTCTCGATCGGCAACGACATCTACAATGCTACCCGTCAGGCACTGAGCCCCTACGGACCTTTCCAGAACACCATGAAGGACTTCGGTGAAAACTTCTATCACCTCGTAGACCCCGCTACCGGTATGCAGGCTACTACCTTAGCCCGTCTGCAGGAGCTTAACCCTGATGAGAACGGTCGCCTGTGGTCTCTTACCGAGTCCAACTCGTCAAATATCATCTATCCTTCTTCTTACTTCGTGGAAGACGGCTCTTACCTGCGTATCTCGCAGATCACTTTCGGCTACACCTTCCCCCAGAAGTGGATGAAGAAAGCTCACATCAGCAACCTCCGCCTCTACTTTACCGCCAACAATGTATATACTTTCACCAACTACTCCGGTTACGATCCTAACGTATCGTCGAGCAACGACGACGTGATCTGTACCCCCGGTTTCGACTCGCGCTCTTATCCTCAGTCGCGCAGCTATGTAGTAGGTCTGAATCTTTCATTCTAACGGTTAACCTTTATAATGACTCCAACAATGAAAAAATATAATTTCAATACAGTGCGCAATCTCCTTCTGGCAGTTGCGATGGTCGGCAGCGGATCGATGCTCTTCACCTCATGTGAGGACACTCTTGATCTCCCTTCCTACACCAAGGATGACACCGACTTCGCTTTCCGCGACGAGAACAACGCCGACCTTTTCGTGCAGGGTATCTACAACGGTATCGTACATGAGGAATTTTACCGTCAGGCCAATACCGGTGAGATGACCACTATTGCTTGCGAAGATGCTTTTGAAGGTAACAAGCACTATCTGAGCAACTACGCTTACGATCCTACTGCGCCTTACGTATTCGGCTCTACCTACGGTGAAAGCTATAAGAAAATCGAGGCATGTAACCTTGCCCTCTCTCACCTCCGCGATATGGACCAGACGCCTAAGATCAAGGCTCTGATCGCCGAGGTAAGTGCGCAGCGTGCGTTCCTCTACTTCAATCTTATCCGTCTCTTCGGTGATGTGCCTTTCACTGCCGAGCCCCTCGATCCCTCTCACATGTATGACGAGGATGTGATGTATCCCACTCGCTATGACCGCGATAAGATCTACGATTTCATCATCGACGATATGGTGAATACTATCGAAGACCTCCCCTGGTACAGCGAATGTGGCTACACCGAGCGCATCAACCGCAACAGTGCATGCGGTCTTCTCGCCCGTATCTGTCTCCACGCCGGCGGCTACTCACTCCGCTGGGATCTTGAGACTAACGATCCCGCTACCCTCCACATGGGTACCCGTGAGGATCAGGCCCGCATCCGTGAGATCTACACTATTGCTGATAATGCCCTTAAGTCAGTTATCAATCAGAATGAGAATTACCTTATTCAGAGCGACAATGAAATGTCGGGCTTCATGAAGCTGTTCTATAACTACACAGGCCGTGATTTTGGTGCGGTAGCTCCTGAAATCATGTGGTCACTTGCTCGTCTTGGCGAAAATATCGGTAATACTACATTAGGTGTGTATGTAGGCCAGCCCGGCGGTTGCCAGTTCTCGGTTTACGGTCAGCGCAAGACTCTCCAGTCCAAGCTCCCCACTTACTATCTCTCGTTTGATCCCGCTGATACCCGTCGCGACGTTACTTGCTGCCACTATACCGTACGCGGTCTTAAGGCAAGTGCTGAAAACCCTGACCCCGCCAATGCAGGTACCACGTTCTCTTCTATTGGTTCCGGTAAGTATCGCATCCAGTGGCAGGTTGAACCCAGTGCAGCCGCTCAGCGTAACGTGAATATTCCTATGGTGCGCTACTCTGATATTCTTCTTATGTATGCGGAGACTCAGAATTGGCTCAACGGTGGTCCTACTCAGGAAGCTCGCAACGCCCTCCAGGAAGTACGCAACCGTGCCGGTATCGGTCACATGGCTATACCTTCAGGCCAGGCAGAATTCCAGGATGCTCTTCTTCAGGAACGTATGTGGGAGCTGAGCGACGAGTTCCTCCTCCGCACTGACCTCGTGCGTATGAATCTTCTCGATCGTGAAGTACGCAAGGCTCAGCAGGATCTCAAGGATCTCTCCAAGCGCGAAGGCAAGTATGCTAATCAGGCTGTATTCCGCCTCTACAAGTTCACCCGTGACGCCAACGAGTATCGCAACAAGATTCTCACCATCGACTATATTGATATCACTGACCCCGCTGAAGTAGCTGTGCTCGATGTCAAGACCGTGCCTACTACCGGTGCTAATAAGGATGCCTTCAACCAGAGCATCAAAGACATAGTAGCTGCTCATGGCGAGGATGCTTCCGAGTCATGGTACGTGACCAATATGTTCCTCTCTTGGGACAACAACTGGAATCGTAATGCCCGTATTGCCGGAGGATTTACTATGGGTGGTGAAAACAACTCCTGCCTCTTCGGCTTGACCATAGCTACCAAGCCTACCGGTTATGCCGAAAACAAGAATAAATTCCCTGACTGGATTGATGGCCCGATGGGTCTGTACTTCGGCTACAAGCACAATCAGACTGAGCTCAGCCCGTTTGCCAATAAAGCAGCAGGTCATCCCCTCGTTGATAACCCCCGCCTGACCCAGCTTCCCGGTTACCCCGGCTACAGCGGTCTGCCCGAATAAACCTTATACAAGGACATCGCCCGGCGATGATTTCCATTTGCCCGGCGATGTCCCTTTTCAAATAGGACTAATACTTATTTTTAACCTAAATTTTTTATTAACCATTTTTCTTATGAAAAAATCTTTACTCTTTGCCGCTGCTATCGCAACCGCATGTGCAGCTAACGCCGAAGTATTTGACTACGGTTTCGGTCCTGACTACGCTAATTTCCCCCTGCTTGGTGAAGTTGTTAATCCCGAGTCTCCTTTCTTCTGGGACGGTAACTATGACTTAGTTGACAAATATGGTATCGCTATGCCCAACACAGCCGGTATCAAGGTTCTTTCCACTCCCGAAGGTGCTGATAAGGCAGTAGTAGATCTCGGTGTAGGTATCTCTATGCTCGATGGTAACATCTACAAAGTATCTGCTGATGCTGTAATTACCAGCGATAACGAATTTGAAGAAATGCCCGCTGAAAACTTCGAATTTCCTTTCCTCTCTTGGGGTGAGAAGGGCGTAACCCGTACTATCTTCATGCCCGGCTGGGGTACTGAAGATGAATGGGCCGACAAGGATTACAATGCAGCTGTAGCTGAAGACTGGGTTGCTACCAAGAACGGCGTTCAGTTCACTCGTCTCGGTACCGAAGGTATCGTATCTCGTGGTGACACTTATTTCCAGTATCCCGCAGTAACCGGTAATGTAAGTGTAACCGTTTGGGCAGGTTCTAACCTTGGTGGCACTGCCAATCCCGATAATCTCCTCGAAGTTGCCGTTACTCCCGTTATCGACGGTGTAGCCGGTGAAACTGTAATTCTTTCTAAGGAAAATCCCGTTTCCAAGCGTTACTACAAGTTCGATGCCGTAACTCTTGATGCTACCGGTAAGAGCGTATCTTTCCGCGTAGGTCCCAACAATTCTCAGCTCAACCTTATGTATGTTCGCATCGAAGGTGAGAAAGTAGGCGAAGCCGGTATCGACAACATCATCGTTGACGCTGCTGCTGACGTTGACGCTCCCGTTTACAATGTACTTGGCCAGCGCGTTAACGAGTCTTACAAGGGTCTCGTAATCAAGGGTGGCAAGAAGTACATCCAGAAGTAATCATTAGAATTACATCCCCTTTATAAGGCCGCCCCGCACCCCGCGAGGCGGCCGACTTTGTTATTAAGGTATAGCATAACCATCCGAAAAGGGGCTTACTTCGGATGGGTACTAAATATGAGTTTGAAATCAGTAGTTGCAACGTCGTTCAATACTGTTTAATTAAGAAAATTATACTATGCATGTAGGGACGTCGCTGTGCGACGTTTCCGGTTAGTGCAACAAGGTATTATTCAGTCCTGCAACAAGTTACCATCGGCTCATCAAGGAAACGTCGCACAGCGACGTCCCTACGACCGTAGCAGTAATTTGTAGTTTTATGATAGTTCCTTAATTTTTTATAACCTATTTTCTTTTTTATAGGTCGTGCTATTCTTTACCCTGATTTAGTTATATTTAACCAATAATCGGGTTACAAATTTTGCATTTTTGGTGGAGTTATTGTAATTTTGCAGATTGAAATAATATATTTTGAAATTACTTAACCTTAACCTATAACTTACATGAAAAGATTCCTTTTCCCCATCGTGGCATGTGCAATGGCGCTTTCGTCTACGGCGGTTGCAGCAGATAATCTGCTTGCTTTCCCCGGTGCCGAAGGTTTCGGTCGCTATACCACCGGTGGTCGTGGCGGTGAAATCTATCACGTCACAAATCTCAATGACTCCGGTACAGGTTCACTCCGCGATGCCGTGAGCAAAGAAAACCGCATCGTAGTCTTTGATGTATGCGGAACTATCAATCTTAAGTCGCCCCTCGTATTCAAGGGCAACAATACCGTGCTCGGTCAGACTGCTCCGGGCGAGGGTATTCAGGTTTACGGCGACCGAGTTTCATTCTCAGGTGCCAACAACCTTATCGTCCGTTACATCCGTTTCCGCATGGGTATCAACGGTACAAACGGCGCTGATGCTTGCGGCGTAGCCAATGGTACTGACATGATCTTTGACCACCTTTCAGTGCTCTGGGGTCGTGATGAGAACTTCTCCGTAAGCTGGGACAACAAAAACAATCGCCCCGCTAATATCACTATCCAAAACTCCATCATCGGTCAGGGTCTTCAGTCTCACTCCTGCGGCGGTCTTATCCAGACTATCGGCGGTGTGACTCTCTATCGAAACCTCTATATCGAAAACAAAACCCGTAACCCTAAAGTCAAGGGCCTTAACCAGTATGTGAACAATGTGGTTTACAACTGGGGTAACGGCGGTTGCTACATCATGAGTGACTCTGAAGGTGACTCGTGGGCCGACATTGAAAACAACTATTTCATGCGCGGCCAGTGGAACAGCGCTACCAATCCTTTCGTGCGCGGTATCCAGTCATTCCGCTACTACGGTGCCGGTAATTATTATGATGACAATAAGGATGGTGTAATCAACGGCCACGAAATGACTGTAGATGAGATGAAGGGTGAGCAGGATGGTACTGCTCCTTACTCTACATGGTTCAGCTCACTCGATGCCCTTAACGCCAACATTACCGAGTACAATACTACCGCCACCGAGGCCGTACAGCTCATTCCCGAGATTTCCAATAAGATGACAGCTCTCGAAGCTCTCAACTGGATGACTGCCAACGTAGGTCCCTCGCTTCCTGCTTACGATGAAGTGGATCAGTATCTTATTGATGAGCTCATGTCATGGGGTACCGTAAGTACTAAGAACGGTATCAGTTCTGAAAGAACTCTCCCCCACAAGGGTACCGGTGTGCTCTCAGGAGGTGTGAAGCCTCAGGATACTGACGGCGACGGTATACCCGACGCTTGGGAAACTGCCAACGGCCTGAACCCCAACGACGCTACCGATGCCAAGGCTATCGCCGCCAACGGCTATGCCAACATCGAAAACTATGTATTCACCATCGACGCTCCTTATCCCTATATCAAGAAGCCCGTCAACCTCACCGTAGGCGAGCAGGCCAAGACTACCATTTCGATGAACTGGGAGCTCAACAAGAATACCACGGACGGTTTCATCATCGAACAGTCGACTGACGGCAAGAACTTCACCGAGAAGGGCCGTGTAGCAGCCGGCGTGACTACTTATACCGCTGCTGACCTTACCCCCAACAATGAATACTACTACCGAGTGCGCGCTTATAACAGCGACGGTATTTATTCAGATTACACCGACGTGCTCGCAGCCGAAACCATCGGTGACCCCGAGGCTCCCGCGCTCTCTACTGATCCTCAGCCCGAAAACGGAGCCAAGCAGGCTGTAGCCGGCGGTCTCACCCTTTCGTGGACCAACACTACCAAGGCTCACTTTGGTACCGTAAAGTATTCGGTTTACTTAGGTACTGATGCCGCTAATCTTCCCCTCCTCGCCGAGAATCTCACAGCTACTTCCTACAAGATTGCTGAAGATCTTCAGGCCGGCAAGACTTATTACTGGCGTGTTGATGCCAAGAACGACGTAGGCACCACCACCGGTACCGTATGGTCATTCTCGGCTACCGCCGGCGGCGTACTCTTCTACACCGACTTCTACCACCAGCCCGCAGCTTGGGCCGCCAAGTTTGAGTCGATCGCCGATAATACCAATGTATCCAATGCCGCCAATGCCACCAGCGAATTTGACGGTATGGTGATAGGTTGCGGCGCTGAAGCTATCCGCATCATCGCCATGAGCGGTTCAAATAATTCGGCCGACGGTACGAAAGATTACGGTCCCGCTACCGCCGAAGACGAAGGCGCTTCTGACCGTTGCCTCCAGTTCTACACCACCAAGGCCGGCGGTTATGTAAGCACTCCCACCGTGACCGGTCCTTGCATGGTAACTATCTATGCCGGTAACCCCGACAAGTCGTCAAAGACCATCAAGCTCAATACCGTCGTAAACGGTACCGAGACTACCGTGGCTGACCTTACTCTCGGCGCAGCTAAGCGCATGTATAAGTTTGTATACACTTACACTGAAGGCGGAACTGTTCAGTTCAAGATCGATGCCAACGGCAAGAAGATCAACATCAACGACATCCTCGTAGAGCGCTACGTGGCCGAAGGTGGCGACCAGCCCCTCGAACTCACAGCCGGCGAACTTAACTACACCGACATGAGCTATGCCGACGGCACCATGCAGCTTACCTTCAATCAGGATATCAAGTATAAGGGTGGCGCTGTAATCAACGGCAAAACTCAATTTGAAGGTGCTACAATCACTGCTTCGGGCAAGAAACTCACCATCGCTTACGAGAACCTCAATGTCAACACTGCTTATACACTCTCGTTCCCCTCGGGTGCGATCGTAAATCTCGCCGGTACTCAGTCTTATACTACTGAGATTAAGTTTAATACTTGCGACTTCCCCGCACTCAAGGCCGACGGTGAAACTCACTATGGTAAGGCTGCTGCCGAGCTCCCGCTCACCTTCGCTCCCTTCACCGCCACCGCTCCCTTCACTACCGTAGGCGGTCTCGTTCAGGATAAGCAAAATGACTATCCTCACTGGGTACAGGCATCGGGTGATGTGACCGACGATGCTGCCGTGCTCACTTCTACTTCCGATAAGATCATGTGCTACTACGGCCCCTCGTCGAAGGCTCTCTATCTCGAAGCGGAACTCCAGGGCACCGTTAAGCTCAAGGTTCAGGAGTCGCGCAACTGCGACATTGCTCCCGGCTGGCGTACAATCCGCTCGTTCAGCGAGGCTGATTCGCCAGTTCACACTGAGCTCGCTCTCAACCCCGAGTCACACTTCGTGAAACTCAGCGCTCCCACCCTCAACGGTACTGCCAAGATCAAGACCCTCCGTATCGCTGACGATAAGGGCTACTATGGTCCCGACTTCACCGGTATCGAAAGCGTTGTTGCTGCTGAGTTTGGTTGCCTCGTAGAAGGTAACACCGTATACGTTTCAGGTGCCAAGGCCGGCGCTACGGTCAATGTATTTGACGTGACCGGTCGCCTCGTGGCCACTGCCGTTACCGATACCTTCGGCTCCGCCGAGCTGTCGCTTGAGCCCGGTGTGGTGATCGTCACCATCGACGGCTACGCTGTGAAAGTAAGAATCTGATACAATTTCCATATCAGCACTCCTTGCAAAGGCTCGACAACCGTCGGGCCTTTGCTTTTGTTGTATTTTTGTTGTAATTTTGCACCGATGAATTCACAAGAATATCATAAGATACTCGGTTATCTGCGCAATCTCATCAAAGGTACGCAGTGGGAGACGCATGTCTATGCCGTGGGCGGATGCTGTCGCGACGAGATAATGGGCGAGCCTATCAAGGATATTGACCTCGCCGTAGATCTTCCGGGCGGCGGCATAGGTTTTGCCGAGTGGCTTCAGGAGCGAAAGCTCATTGAAGGTGAGCCGGTGACATACCCTAAATTTGGCACGGCAATGGTTATCCTCAAGCAGTTTCCCGACGTGGAGCTTGAGCTCGTGCAGACCCGCCGTGAAAAGTATACTGACCGCAACTCACGCTGTCCTGAGACCGCATTCGGCACGATCGAGGAAGACTGTATGCGCCGAGACCTTACCGTCAATTCCATATTTTATAATGTCACCACCGGCAAGGAGGTTGACATCACCGGGCGCGGACTCGCTGATATAGAGAGCCACTTGCTCCGCACACCGGCCGACCCTGATATGACGTTTGACGACGATCCTGTGCGTATCCTCCGTTGCATCCGTTTTGCTGCGCGATTCGGATGGGAAATTGACAAGGATACTTATGAAGGTATGTGCCGCAATGTGGAGCGACTGCGTATAGTATCGCCCCGACGCTTACGCATGGAGCTCGAAAAAATGCTCATGTCGCCGCGTCCGGCTCTTGCTATGGAGCTTCTCCGCGATACCGGTGCCATGCCCTTCGTCATGCCCGCGCTCGTTCCGCTCTATGAAATGCCCACAAGATATGAAGGGCAGACCGTGTGGCAGCATACACTTAAGGCCATTACGCTCGTGCCTGATGATGTCCGGCTTCGTTGGGCTGCCTTGCTGCTCGACACGGGTAAGGGTACGCCGGTGCCTCCCGAATCCAAGAAGGGTCGGCCACCGCATGACCTTGAATCGCGGCGAGTAGTGTGGCGCATTCTCCCGCGACTACGTTATGAAGAAGGTTTTATCGAGGACGTGGCCTTCCTTGTGAGGTATCACACTTTTTTCAAAGGCGCAGGTCGCGATGCCGAGAAAATCAGCGACGTAAGGATGCGTAAGATCCAGTTTCAGAGCGGCACCCCCGAGCGTCTTGACATGCTCCTTAAAATCGTCAATGCCGATAACCTCGCTTATCCCGATGGTGGAGAGCTGAGCGGACAGGCCGATGCTGTCAAGCGCCGCTCGGAAGAACTCGTGGCCGAGGGTACCGCGATGTTTGGCTACCGTATTCCCATCACCATCCAGAAGTTGCGCCGTCTCATCCATGCCCGCTCGGCCAAGCAAGTGCGCGAGGCTCGTGACCATATTCTGTCACTTGCCTATGAAAATCCGCTCATCACCGCCGAGCAAGCTGAAAAGGCACTTGTGAAATTCAGAAAATCTGCTGAAAAATCGCGAAAACAACCCAATAAGAAATCCAATGGAGGTAAGAATCGACCCAACGTGGAAAAGCGCGCTCGCAAGTGAGTGGGATAAGGACTATTTCGTGGAGCTGACCCGCTTCGTAAGGCAGGAATATTCCATCGCCACGGTATATCCTCCTGCATCCCAGATATTTGCGGCCTTTGACGCTTGCCCTGCCGACAAAGTCAAGGTGGTGATACTCGGCCAGGACCCTTATCACGGTCCCGGTCAGGCCAACGGGCTGAGCTTCTCGGTCAACGATGGCGTTCCTCTCCCGCGGTCGCTCGAAAATATCTACAAGGAGCTTCGCAATGACCTTGGAGTAGAACCACCCGCCTCGGGCAACCTCATGCGCTGGGCGCGGCAGGGCGTATTGATGCTCAACGCTACGCTTACAGTGCGTGCGCATACGCCCACGTCCCATTCCCGCCGCGGCTGGGAGACCCTTACCGATGCCGCTATACGCTATCTTGCCAATGAGCGGGAGAATATTGTTTTTATACTCTGGGGCTCATTTGCAAGAAGTAAGGGCGAGTTTATTGATCCGCGCCGTCATTGCATCATTACGTCGGCTCACCCTTCGCCGCTGAGCGCATCGCGCGGATTTTTCGGCAGCAAGCCGTTTTCGCGGGCTAATGAATATCTTGTTAATCACGGACTTACTCCTATACAATGGTGATGAATCTCAATCAACGCATAGAGCGTGCTCTTGAATTGCGCAAGCAGGGTTACAATTGCGCGCAGTGTGTGGCAATGGTCTTTGACGACATTACGGCCACTGACCCCGAATTGCTGTCGCGTGCCACAGCCGGACTCGGAACCGGGGTAGGGGGCTTGCGCGAAATCTGCGGTGCTGTTTCGGCCATGGCTATCGTCGACGGGTTGGTTCACTATCACACTCCCGCTGATAAAGCGGCCCTTTATGGTACGGTGAGCAACGATGGCGAGGAATTTCGAAGGATGAACGGTTCGCTTGTGTGCCGCGAATTGAAGCGCCCCGGCGGAAAGCCGTGTCCCGAACTCATAGCTGATGCCATCACGATACTTTATAACCGACTCGTAGCCGATGCTTAAGAAGATACTTCCTTTCCTTCTGTTGATTCTGTCTTTCAGTGTCTTAGCGGCTGACGAGACCGATACCTCCACGGCAATCTTCCATCCGGCGTTCCGCACTTTGCAGATAGAGGTTGACGGCGACCCGTATGCCCCGGATGTAATAGTTCTCGGCGATGATGCTGACAGGATTGTGATCTCGTTTGACGAGTTAGCTTCTGACCGTCGCTATCTGCGCTATCAGCTCATTCATTGCGACCGCGACTGGCGTCCGGAGCAACTCGTGGATTCCGAATTTCTTGACGGTTTTAACGAGGCTTCGGTGGATGATTACCGATACTCGCGCGCCACACTCGTGCAATATGTGCATTATACAATAAGGATACCCGGTGAAAACATGCGCATCACCGCACCGGGTAATTACCTCGTGAGGGTATATGACGAAAGTGACCCTGACGAAACACTCCTTCAGGCGCGCTTCGGCGTGTGTGATTTCTCGATGGATGCGCGGGCCGAAGTAACTTCCCGCACTGACGTGGACACTAACATGTCGCATCAGCAACTCAACGTGACCGTTGACACCAAGCGCACCCCGGTAAGGGATATGTTTGGTGATGTTTATGTCACCGTGACTCAGAATGGTAGAGTCGACAATGCTGTGACCGTCAACCGTCCCCTGCGCGTCAATGCCGGTGTTCAGCTATATGAGCATAACCGTGACCTTATCTTTCCCGCGGGCAACGAGTACCGCCGCGTGGAGCCAATTTCCACCCAATATCCGGGCATAGGTGTGGAAAATATCGAGTATCACGCACCCGTGTATCAGATCACCCTTGCTACCGACCGCCCCCGCAATACATCAGGGTATCTCTACGACAGCACCCAGCACGGACGATTTCTGGTAAGAGAATATAATTCCACAGACTCTGATGTGGACGCTGACTATGTGATGGTAAACTTTGCGCTCGAAATCCCCCGCATGGAGAATGCCGACGTGTTTCTCGACGGCGACTTCGTGATGCGGCGGTTTGACCCGCAATCGCGCATGGTGTGGAACTATTCAACCGGGCGCTACGAAGCATCACTGCTTCTCAAGCAAGGCGCCTACAACTATCAATATCTCACGGTACCGCATGGTGCGATGAAAGGTGCTACCGCGCCCGTGGAGGGTGATTACTATGAGACGGTCAATGAATATGAAATACGTGTATATCATCGTCCGTCAGGTACCCGATATGACCGCCTCGTAGGGATAACAACCGCTACTTCCGGACGATGAATGACTACTAATATATGGAAGAAGAACAGATTATGTTTCAGATACAGGATACACTCGTATCGCTCGATCTTGCCGAGCGGTTTTTCTGCTGCGACCTTGACAAGTGCCACGGTCAATGCTGCATAGATGGAGATGCCGGCGCGCCCATCACCGAAGCGGAGCGCGATATAATAAATAAGATTACCCCTGACCTGCGTGAAGATCTGCTGCCGCGAGCGCTGGAGGTAATTGACCGCGAGGGCACGAGCTACGTCGATGAAGAGGGCGACCTTGTGACTCAGATTATCGACGGACAGAATTGCGTCTTTACCTGCTATGGCCCCGGCGGAATGTGCCTATGTGCGATAGAGAAGGCATGTGCGCAGGGTCGCACCGGTGGATTCCGCAAGCCGTCATCGTGCGCGCTCTATCCCGTGCGCCTCACCGAGTACCCCACATTTACGGCCGTCAACTATCACCGATGGAAGATATGCCGGCCTGCCGAAGCGCTCGGCCGCAAGCTCGGCATACGGCTTTACAAGTTCCTCGAAGGTCCGTTGACGGGGCGGTTTGGCAAGGAGTGGTACGATGAACTCGTGCTTGCCTGCGAAACATATCTTGCCGAAAACCAGGAGGTAAGCCAGTCGTAGGGACGTCGCTGTGCGACGTTTCGGAAAATAGCAACAAGCTATTATTTTGTCATACAGAAAGTTACCGTCGGCTCAACCCGGAAACGTCGCACAGCGACGTCCCTACATCCGCCCGAAAATAACAATCGCCCTCTGAGATACTTATTCAGAGGGCGATTGTTGAAATCTTCAGACTTTTTTATTCGTCAAAACTCATTTCGTCGAAACCGGCGGCATCAAATTCATCTTCATTGAATTCCGTCGTACCGTAGAAATCATCGTCCATATCGGTATCGGCGGCTACGCGGGCGGCCTTGGCATCGATTTTGGCATCAAACTCATCCATATCCACATTCTGCTGGGGAGCTTCGCCCATCGACACAGTGCACAGAGGGTCTTTAAGAGTCTTGCCGGTAATGAAATTTTTCATCTCGATGAAGAAAGAGCGGTCCGTGAGGTAGTCAAATACCCACACCAGTCGCTGACCCTCATCCTCGATAAGGTCGCTCAGAGGGGTGTCCTCCATGAGGTATACGTCTTCCGACGAGTCGGAGCCCATATCCTCAAGAGTGATTTCCTTGTCGCGTTCCCAGCCGTCGTCACACAGGAAGAAAGAACTCATCTGGCTTTTGTCATAGCCGGTGCAGTCGCATATCGCGTTACGCAGGTCAAGAAATGTCGCGTCAGCGTCAATCTGAATTTCTCGCTTGAAGTTGTCCACTTCATCTGAAACGAGTCGGAAATTATATATCATCGTATGTTTCGTTTTGTTTCAATTTTTACGATGCGAAAATAATAACTTTTTTCTAAAACAAGAAAAAAAAATGACTTCAAGTAAAATTTTTCTTTTTTAATCATTTTCGCCGTATAAAAAGAGGGCCCAAATCCCACAATTATAATAGAAATTTCATTACCTTTGCATTTCACTTTCCTACATCCTCAATTTCAAGATGAAAATATTCACGACTGAAAATATACGCAACATCGACAAGGCTACCATTCAGGAAGGTACGTCGGCGATGGAACTCATCCATCGCGTTGCCGAAGGCGTCGTAAAGGAGATAGTGCAGCGCTTCAGCACCTCAAAGCCCATTGTGGTCTTTGCGGGCTCGGGCAACAATGGTGCCGATGCTCTCATCGTGGCCAAGTTGCTAATCGAGGCCGGCTACTCTCCTGAAATATATCTTTTTAATATCAAGGGCAACAGCCTGTCGCGCGACTGCCGCGAAGCCTACGGCGAACTCATGTCGCTCCCCGTAGTGAGAATGACCGAGATTATCGACACCGCCCGCATCCCCGAGCTCAGTCCTCAGCACCTTGTGGTCGACGGTCTTTTCGGAACCGGTCTTCGCGATTCGCTCGAAGGGGGCTTCAAGATGCTCGCCCGCTATATCACCGAGTCGCGTGCTACGGTGTTCTCTATCGACATTCCCTCCGGCCTCTTCTGCGACTGGAATCAGGGCAATCTCTCGCGCGATATGGTTCATGCCACGCTTACGCTTGCCGTGCAGTATCCGCGCCTGTCGTTTTTCCTGAGCGATAATGCCGATATAGTAGGACGGTGGAAGCTTCTCGACATCGGTCTCAGCAAATCGGCCGCAGCTGCCACTGCCACGAAGTATTACTATGTGGAGCGCGCTGATGTGGCTGATGTATTGAAGCGCCGCAAGCCTTTCTGCTCCAAAGCTGATTTCGGCACGGCTCTTATCTACAGCGGTTGCTACGGTATGATGGGCGCAGCCGTCATGGCAGCCCGCGGTGCCTTGCGTGCCGGAGTGGGCAAACTCACCGTTCACTCGGGCCGTTGCGGTTTTGACGTGATACAGTCGCAGGTGCCCGAAGCGCTTTTTGAACCCGACCCCAAGGATATACTTATTTCCGAGATGTCGCCCCGCCACAGCTATGATGCAATATGCGCAGGTCCCGGCATAGGAATCAACGATGCCACCCGCGGCGCCCTGAAGTCGCTGATTATGAATGTGAAGTCGCCCATAGTGCTTGATGCCGACGCGCTCAATATCATCGCTAAAGAGCCCTCGCTTCTTAATCATATCGCCCCCGGGTCGATATTGACCCCTCATGCCGGTGAATTTGACCGCATATTCGGCCAGCATACGTCGGCCGAGGCGCGACTGCTCCGTGCTGTCGACGTGGCCTATAAGTATAAGGTAATTATCGTAATGAAGGGTCACTATACCGCAGTGGTGCGCCACGACGGTAATATCTTCTTCAATTCCACCGGTTGCCCGGCCATGGCCACTCCCGGTAGCGGAGATGTGCTCTCGGGTATCATCACCGGTCTGCTCGCGCAAGGTTATAAACCCGGTACCGCTGCCGTGGCCGGTGTATATATCCATGGCCTTGCAGGCGAACTGGCCGCAGAGAAGTATGGCGAGTATGGCACATCGGCTCTTGATATTGCCGACAATGTAGGTCGTGCCATCGAATCAATATTGAAAATCAAGAAATAAATCATATTACCGACCGTGAAAAAGTTAGTAACCCTGATTATTGCAGCTGCCGCAGCGCTCACGGCTATGCAGTCTGCCGCGCAATCTACCCGCAAGCTTTCAGCCTCGAAGGCCAATGAGTATGGCGTGGTGTATACGCTTCCCGTCACGTCAGTCGACATCACTCTATCGGCTGAAAAGACGGTGGAGACTCCGGGCGAGTTTGCCCTCTATGCCAAGAAGTATCTCAACGAGACCCCGATACTCAACAAGACTGAACGATGGACACTCGGTGAGGCCGTGATAGTACCCGTAGCTACCCCCGACCCCGAGCAACGATATGCCGTCACCCTCAAGGGGGGCACTGGTACTTTCATGATGGTTGATGATATGAATATGCCTGTGAGTATCAATGACGAGTCCTACGTACCTGCCGCGCCTTCCGTGCAGCTTCCGGTAGCTAAAGCTGCCGAGCCCACCATACTGGAGCTGCCTGTTGCCCGTCAGGCGCAGACCGAGGAGATGATACAGAGTCGCTCGTCAGTGAAGCGTGCCGAGTTTGCCGCCGCCAAGATCTACGAACTCCGCACCAATCGTAATGAAGTGGTTTCCGGTCAGGCCGACGCCATGCCCTCCGACGGCAACGCTATGAAGATCGCCCTCTCCACTATCGACCACCAGGAGGAAGCCCTTACGGCCATGTTTATCGGCACGAAATCTACCTCTACCGAGGTGGTTACATTCCATGTAGCTCTTCCTGACGCTACCGAAGCCGGTCGCCCGCTTGAAAAGATACTTGTGGCCCGAATCTCGGCTACCGAAGGTATCGTCGGGCCCGACGATCTTTCCGGTGCACCCGTATATCTCACCGTCACTCCTCTCTCGATAGGGGAGATGCCTCTCACTGAAAAAGGCGAGACGCTTGCTTTTCCCAAAGGAGGCGTGGCCTATCGGGTGCCGGGCACTGCGCGCCTTACTTTGACCTATCAGGGCAAGACCATAGCCGAGAAGACTATCAATGTGGCTCAATACGGAATAGTTTTCGGTGTGGATCCCGCACTGTTTACCAACAAAAAAGCCCCTTCTTACGCTCGATTTGACCCCATGACCGGCGCGCTCCTTGAGTTGGGTGAACTGCGCTAAGCAAGAATAATAATTAATACACACTATATGAGAAGAATTACATTTCTTACGATTCTGGCATCAATATGCCTTGCAATGCCCGCGGTGTCGAGTGCCCAACAGTGGCGACCTGTCATCGACGGCATCAAATATTTTATGAAGGGTGGTTCTCTTGATGCTGAAGTCATGGGTGTCGACTTAACTACCCATGTAGGGGAGGATATAGTCATACCGTCAACAGTTGAGTATCATACAGGAGTACATAGCTCTGATATATTTAGAGTTACCACAATCGGTGAGGGTGCGTTCTCTTTTGATGGTCTAACCGGAACTGTCACATTTCCCGAGTCTATTACAACAATAGCCAATAGAGCTTTCTTAAATAGTAAATTTACCGGTGAATTAATAATACCGAGCAGCGTGTCTACAATCGGTGCTTCGGCTTTCTACACATGCAAAGGTTTTACGGGCACGTTGGTTATACCTGATAAAGTAAGCACGATAAATGCAGAAACCTTTTTTTATTGTAGTGGCTTTTCCGGTCTTAAGTTAGGAAGTAGGGTTTCTTCAATTGGCGATCACGCTTTCGCAAACTGCACCGGACTTTCCGGCACGCTGACAATACCGTCAAACGTCCGAACTATCTCATCATATGCTTTCGCGTATTGCTATGGCCTTAAGGAGCTTATAATTGAAAATGGTGTTACTTCAATAGGTGAAGACGCTTTCAACGGGTGTGAGAAATTAACCGGGTCATTGACGATTCCCAATAGCGTCAAAACTATAGGGGATGGCGTTTTCGCCGGGTGTGGTAAGCTCAATGGCACTTTGACATTGTCAGAATCTTTAACTTCACTGGGAATATACGTTTTCACCAACTGCAAATTTTCGAAAATTGTGGCTCTGAATCCCACTCCTGCCAAGTGCTCTACATCAGGGTCGGAGGCGATTGTATTCTCGGATGATCTTAAAAATAATGTTCCGCTTATTGTCCCCGGAGGCAGTCTTGCAGCATACAAGGCTTCACCGGTATTTAGTGGTTTCAACACTATGATCGTTGAGCTGACCGACCTCACTCTCGACCCTGAGAGTTGGATCGGCAAGGTTAACGATACCTTTACCATCACTCCCAAATTTACTCCCTTAGATGCTACTGAAACTGCTCTCACCTGGACATCGAGTGATGAGAGCGTGGCTACTGTAGATGAGGAGGGTAAAGTTACAGCCGTAGGCATCGGCACAGCCACTATCACCGCTACAGGTGCCCATGACCTCAAGGCTGAATGTGCAGTTACAGTGGAAGGTCCCGACACAATTGATGTAACCGATATAACTCTCGACCCTGAGACTTGGACCGGCAAGACCGGCGATTCAGTTACTATCGTCGCTACCGTTAATCCCTCTGATGCTACTGACCCCACCCTCACATGGACATCGAGCGATGAGAGCGTGGCTACTGTAGATGAGGAAGGCAATGTAACCGCCGTAGGCCCCGGCACCGCCACCATCACAGCTACCTCTATCAATGATATCACAGCTAATTGTGCTATTACCGTGGAAAATCCCGTAATAGATATATCAGATGTCACTCTCAACCCTGAGTCTTGGATCGGTAAGCCCGGCGACACCGTTGCTATCGTCGCCACCGTTACCCCCTCTGATGCTACAGACCCCACTCTCACCTGGACATCGAGCGACGAGAGCGTGGCTACTGTAGATAAGGACGGCAAAGTTACCGCCGTAGGCCCCGGCACCGCCACAATCACCGCTACTGCCATCAATGATGTCTCAGCTGACTGCGAAGTTACGGTGGAAGAACCCACGATCGAAGTAACCGAGGTCACTCTCGACCCTGAGAGTTGGACTGGCAAGCCCGGCGACACAGTTACTATTGCCGCCACCGTTACCCCCTCTGATGCAACTGACCCCACTCTCACGTGGACATCGAGCGATGAGAGCGTGGCTACTGTAGATAAGGACGGCAAAGTTACCGCCGTAGGCCCCGGCACCGCCACAATCACCGCTACTGCCATCAATGATGTCTCAGCTGACTGCGAAGTTACGGTGGAAGAACCCACGATCGAAGTAACCGAGGTCACTCTCGACCCTGAGAGTTGGACTGGCAAGCCCGGCGACACAGTTACTATTGCCGCCACCGTTACCCCCTCTGATGCAACTGACCCCACTCTCACGTGGACATCGAGCGACGAGAGCGTGGCTACTGTAGATGAGGAAGGCAACGTAACCGCCGTAGGCCCCGGCACCGCCACCATCACAGCTACCGCCACCAATGATGTCTCAGCCGACTGCGAGGTTACGGTGGAAGACACTTCGACCGGTGTGGTTGGTGTGGATGCTGACGGCATGGTAAGCGTGGTATCGAGCCATGGCACAATTATCATCACCGCACCTGCGGGGGCAGAAGTGGAAGTACACTCCATAAGCGGCGCACTCGTAGCCAAGACCACCGCCCACCGCATCAACGACCTCCCCGGCGGCTTCTACATCATCACCCTTCAAGGAAAATCCTTCAAGGTGATATTGTAATCTACAATAAAACCGAAATAACAGGGCATCGCCATATCGGCGGTGACCTATTATTTCGGAACTACGTAGCAAGACCCCATGTTGACAGCAAAAAATAAATGTGTTAAAAAAATGTTGCTGCTCGGCACGGCTCTTTAATCGGCGGCCTTCAGACGCCATTGATTTTATTATCAACACTTTCCCCGAACGCCTCCGCTGAGCTTCGGCAGTCGGTGCTACGAGTAGTTCGGCGGCCTTCGGACGCCATTTTGCCATTTGCGGATGTAGGGACGTCGCTGTGCGACGTTTCCAATCATAGCAACAAGCTATTATTCTGTTATGCAGAAAGTTACCGACGGATCTACTCGGAAACGTCGCACAGCGACATCCCTACACCCGACACTCCATTCTTCGCAGATCGAAGCGGCAAGCCGAATACATCGCCGTGGAATGTCTCTACAAGATTGAACTCAATTAAGAAGTTACTGCGTCGTAAGCTAAGGCGTGCCGGAGGCACGTAATTGTCAGAAACCCCGTACTTTAGTGCGGGGAAAGCGTATGATCCATAACCCGCGTCCAGGTGGGACGCTTTGTGTGAGTTAGCAAACGCAGCCGCAGCAATCCACTTCACACGATGCGTCCTACCCGGACGCAACTGCCTCTAACCCTCTTTCCCCGCACTAAAGTACGGGGTTTCTGACAATTAGGTGTCTCCGACACCAGTAGGTTCCCTTTATATAGAGTTTACGATGTCAAAGTATCATTCAATTAGTGGGTACAGCGGAATTTTTTTGTAGTGTGGGGAAAAAGCCGTAACTTTGCGCTGATTTTTTAGAAACAAACTTATTTATGCAGAAAATCAGAAATATAGCCATCATTGCTCACGTTGACCATGGCAAAACCACTCTCGTGGACAAGATGCTTCTGGCCGGCAAACTTTTCCGCGACAATCAGGAGACCGGCGAACTCATTCTCGACAACAACGATCTCGAACGCGAGCGCGGTATAACTATCCTCTCCAAGAACGTTTCTATCGACTATAACGGATATAAAATCAATATTATCGACACCCCGGGACACGCTGACTTTGGCGGAGAGGTGGAGCGTGTGCTCAATATGGCCGACGGCTGTCTGCTGCTCGTGGATGCCTTTGAGGGGCCGATGCCTCAGACCCGCTTCGTGCTCCAGAAGGCTATACAGATGGGCCTCAAACCGGTAGTGGTGATTAACAAGGTCGACAAGCCCAACTGCCGCCCTGAGGAGGTTCAGGAAATGGTATTTGACCTCATGTTTAATCTCGACGCTACTGAGGAGCAGCTTGATTTCCCCACTCTTTACGGCTCGGCCAAGCAGGGCTGGATGAGTACTGACGTAAATAAGCCTACCGATAATATCACTCTGCTTCTCGATGCTATCATCGAGAATATTCCTGAGCCGGAGACTCTCGAAGGTGACTTGCAGATGCTTATCACCTCGCTTGACTATTCCAATTACGTGGGACGTATCGCCATAGGTCGCGTGCATCGCGGCGAGATACGTGAAGGTCAGGAGATAGCTCTCTGCCGCAAGGATGGTTCGGTTGTAAAACAGAAAATCAAGGAGCTGCATACATTTGTGGGTATGGGTCGCAAGCGTGTTGAAAGCGTGAAGAGCGGTGATATATGTGCTCTCGTGGGTATCGACGGTTTTGAAATCGGTGATACGGTAGCGAGCCCCGAGAATCCCGAACCGCTTCCCCGCATCGCTATCGACGAGCCTACGATGTCGATGACATTCACCATCAACGACAGTCCTTTCTTCGGTCGCGACGGCAAGTATGTTACCTCTCGTCACATCAATGACCGCCTCGAAAAGGAACTTGACCGCAACCTTGCTCTCCGCATCGCTAAAGCCGACCGCGAAGATGCATGGGTGGTCTACGGCCGCGGTGTGCTTCATCTCTCGGTTCTCATAGAGACTATGCGTCGCGAGGGATTTGAGCTTCAGGTGGGTCAGCCTCAGGTTATTATCAAGGAAATCGACGGCGTGAAGTGCGAGCCGGTGGAAATGATGACCATCAATGTCCCCGAGGAATACTCTTCCAAAATCATCGACATGGTTACCCGCCGCAAGGGTGAGATGGTGTCGATGACCACGCAGAACGATCGCCTGCATATCGAATTCCTCATTCCATCGCGCGGTATCATAGGCCTGCGCAACAATGTGCTTACCGCTTCGGCCGGTGAAGCTATCATGGCTCACCGCTTCCACGAATATCAGCCCTGGAAGGGTGATATAGAGCGTCGCACCAACGGCTCGCTCATCGCTATGGAGGCCGGTACAGCCTACGCTTACGCTATAGACAAACTTCAGGATCGCGGCCGCTTCTTCATCTTCCCGCAGGAAGAGGTTTATGCCGGTCAGGTGGTGGGTGAAAACGCCAAGGAAAATGATATAGTGGTAAAT
Source organism: uncultured Staphylococcus sp. (assembly GCA_964477665.1). Lineage (GTDB taxonomy): Bacteria > Bacteroidota > Bacteroidia > Bacteroidales > Muribaculaceae > Duncaniella. The sequence continues at coordinate 36,164 of CAYZFG010000001.1, read as the reverse complement.
GTGACCAAGTCAAAGAAGCTTACCAACATGCGCGCCAGCGGTGCCGACGATAAGGCTCGCATCATTCCTCCCGTGGTATTCTCGCTCGAAGAGGCTCTCGAATATATAAAGGAAGACGAATATGTGGAGGTGACACCTCATCATATCCGTCTGCGCAAAATCATCCTTGACGAACTTGAGCGCAAGCGCGCCAATAAATAATCAACCAAACTCGCGGTCGAGCTCATCAAACCTACTGAGCGTGGCCTCGGAAATCTTCAAAAGGGAAGCCCTCACAGCTGTGAGCGGCTTCTCTTGCATTTTACCGCTTTTGGAGTAAAACTTGTCGGCATAACACACGAGCCGTTCAAGCTGCGTCTCGGGCATGTAATCCTTTACCGGAATGGGAAGATGCTGAGCCTCGACTTCCTCAGCGGTGATACCTGCACCGGTGTGATGCTCGGCCACATTACATATATCTTCACTGAATCCCGCTTCACGTAGCAGCTGAGCCCCGAGTATGCCGTGGGCAATGTAAGGAGCGTCGCCGTGGCAGTCGATAGAGGGAGCATTGGTAAGAAATATCCCTATATCGTGGAGCATGGCCGCCGTCTCTATTGTATCCCGGTCGAGAGGAAGATGCTTGCGCTGCGCGATTTCAAGAGCCTTGTCGGCTACCTGGCGGCAGTGGTGCAAATATATATCCCGCCGGCGGGTGCCGACGGGATAGTGAAGATCAATTATTTCCTGATATTTCATAGGTCGACAACGGTACACCAGTTGTGGGTATCCTCAAGTTCGCCGTACTGTATACCTCGCAGGGTATTATACAGCTGCGTGGTGACAGGGCCGGGATTACCGTCGCGGGCTATCACATATTTCTTGCCGGTATCGAGGTCGTCGATTTCAGCTATGGGCGAGGCCACGGCTGCGGTACCTGCTGCGGCTGCTTCGGTCACATCTTCGAGCTCGTCAACGGTGATGTGGCGCTCCTCCACCTCCATACCCATGTCGCGGGCAATCTGCATGAAGCTCTTATTGGTGATAGAAGGGAGTATTGATTCAGAGGCAGGTGTGATATATTTTCCGTCCTTGATGGCAAAGAAGTTGGCCGGACCACATTCATCGAGATACTTCTTCTCGCGCGGATCGAGATAAAGCACAGCCGAGTAGCCCATCTCGTGAGCGCGCTCGCCCGATGCAAGCGACGCTGCGTAGTTGCCACCCACTTTCCAGCGACCGGTACCCTTGGGAGCCACGCGGTCATACTCGCGCATGATACAAATCTTGGTGGGGCGGAATCCTTCCTTGAAATAGGGACCTACGGGCGAAACGAGGATTACGAAACAATACTCCTTGGCAGGCTTCACACCCACCTGAGCAGTCATACCCACTTCAAACGGGCGGATATAAAGCGACGCACCTGTGCCGTAAGGCGGTATGAAGCGCTCGTTGAGCTTCACCACTTTCATTACCATCTCGCGGAAAAGATCCTCGGGAACGGGAGCCATGAGCAGACCGCGAGCCGAGTCGGCGATACGTCGGGCATTCTCTTCCAGACGGAATATTCTCACCTTTCCGTCCTTGCCACGGAAAGCCTTGAGACCCTCGAAGATTTCCTGACCGTAATGCAGAGCGGTCGCAGCAATGTGCATCTCCATGTAAGGCGATGATGAAATTTCTATTTCACCCCACTTGCCGTCACGGTAGTAACAACGCACGTTATAGTCAGTAGGAACGTAGCCAAATGCCAAGCTACCCCAGTCAATGTCTTTATTCATTTCACGAGTGTTTTTTATGTTGACATGACAAAGTTACAAAAACTCGTGAAATAAGCATTACATCTTGCCAAAAAACTTACGGTATATACGTAAAAAAGCGGCAGGCCTTTTGGTTAAAGTCTGCCGCAGGGCAATAGTAATATATAAGGATTATTCTGTAATCTGCTTGGTTTCTTCACCCTCGCTGGTCTTGGAAGGGTGGGTGGCAATCCACTCCATAAGGGTACTTATTGACCAGGCTACGAATGAGATACCGGTGATAAGAACCACTACATGGTTGAGCGTGCGCACGCTTGTGGTAAGCAATACTATACCGGCAAGTATCATCAGCACGGGAATTATGTAATAGTAACCCGGCAGTACAAACGGCCGCGAAAGATAGGCAACGAATACGATATGATATATTCCACCTATTATCAGCAGTCCGGCAAACAAGAACACGAGTATACCTGTAAACGACTGAGGCATAAGAATCATGAATGCGCCTAATGCCGTTGCACCCATGCCGGTGAGCGTCATAGTGCCGCTCCCGCCTTTATCCTTACTGCGCATTCCCATGATAATGGAGAAAATGCCCGGGATTGCAAACATTGCTCCTATCAGCATCACGATCCATGACAGAAGCTCGATGCGCTGATAGAGACATATCATCACTATGCCTACTCCGGCAACTATGATTGACGTAAAGAGGTCAGTTTTTCCGCTCATAACAAATAGTTTTAATGGTTGTTGTATATTATTATAACATCCGAACACCTTTATGGTTGAGGAAAACGACCGAGATTGTGAAAATTTTTCGTTAACTTTGTCAGCGTAATTAACATTTCAAGTATGAAGAGATTCCTGTTATTTATATATGTGGCGGTTGCAGCCATAGCGCTCAAGGCCGAGACAGCCGATGCCGTGCTCTCGCGAGCCGCGAGTAAATTAGCATCAGCCAAGTCAGTCACCGCCGATTATACCGTCACTGCCGACGGCCAATCCATGAGCGGAAATATTACCGTGGCGGGTGACAAGTTTCACGTTGAAAGCCGCGAGATCAAGTCGTGGTACGACGGCAAGACCCAGTGGACTTACTCGGCCGAGATAGGGGAGGTGAACGTCACCGAGCCCACCGCTGAGGAGCTTGCGCAGGTCAATCCGTTTGCTATCATCAACTCTTTCCGCAGCAATTTCACATCCCGCTTGCTCGGAGACAAGGACGGCGACATCTCGATAGAAATGTTGCCGAAAGCTAAGGGTGACATAAAAAAAATCATTTTGTCGCTGAAAAAGTCAACACTTTTCCCGTCGAGAATTGTTATATATATGTCATCAGGTTCCGTGCTCACCATCAATGTCAAGTCGATCAGCGAAGGAATGAGGCTCCCTGACAGTCATTTCCGTTTTTCACCCTCGATGCTTCCGGGAGTGGAAGTAGTGGATCTCAGATAATGTGTCATTAAAGTAAAACTTCAAAAATATCTCATAATATGGAACGTCAACAGCTCAATACACGATGCCTTATCATCGGTTCCGGCCCCGCCGGATATACCGCTGCCATCTACGCCTCGCGCGCCAATTTCAGTCCGCTTATGATCGAAGGTAACCAGCCCGGCGGTCAGCTTACCATCACCACGGAAGTGGAAAATTTCCCCGGCTACCACGAGGGTGTGGAGGGTACTCAACTCATGGCCGACCTTCGCAAGCAGGCCGAGCGTTTCGGCGCCGATATTCGCAGCGGTTATGTTACAGAAGTAGATTTCAGCAAGCGCCCGTTCACGGTGAAGACCGACAATGGAATGGAAATTACAGCCGAGACCGTAATTATATCCACCGGAGCTACCGCGCGTTATCTCGGCATCCCCGACGAAGAGAAGTACAATGGCATGGGAGTGTCGGCCTGCGCTACGTGCGACGGATTTTTCTATCGTAATCAGAATGTCGCAGTAGTAGGTGGCGGCGATACGGCTTGCGAGGAAGCTCTGTATCTGAGCAATATTGCAAAGAAGGTATATATGATCGTGCGCAAGGACCATCTTCGTGCATCAAAGGTGATGCAGAAGCGTGTGGACGAGAAGGAAAATATCGAAGTGCTTTATAACTCCAATACCGTAGGGCTTTTCGGCGACGGTGTGGTGCAGGGCGCTCACCTCGTTGAGCACAAGGGTACCGATAAAGAGCGTGAATATGACATAGCTATCGACGGCTTTTTCCTCGCCATAGGTCATACCCCCAATACGGCCGTGTTTAAGGACTACATTGACCTCGACGAGCAGGGTTATATTAAGGTCAAGGGAGCTACGACTCACACTAATGTCCCGGGCGTATTTGCTGCCGGTGACGTAGCCGACCCTGTCTATCGTCAGGCTATTACCGCTGCCGGTATGGGTTGCAAGGCTGCCCTTGATGTCGAACGATTCCTGCTTGAAGGCGAGTGAACCTGACCGACGGCATAATATCATTGCGTGCCCTTGAGCCGGAGGATGTAGATATTCTTTACGGCTGGGAAAACGATACAGATGTGTGGGACGACGGAGCTACGCTTGCTCCGTTTTCCCGCGCGTTGCTTCAGGATTATGTGACCAATTATGAGCCTGATATCTACAAGGCCCGGCAGCTACGGTTTATGATAGTGAAGACTGAATCGGGAGAAGCGATCGGCACTGTGGATTTATATGATTTCGATCCGCGCAATCAGCGTTGCGGCGTGGGAATACTCATTGCCACACCTCACCGACGTAATGGCTACGCCGCGGCTGCTCTTAAAATTTTAAGCACTTATTGCGGGCGGCATCTGGGCTTCCATCAGCTTTACAGTATAGCCGGAGTAGATAATATCGCGAGCCGGCACACTTTTCAATCAGCAGGATTCAAGGTGTCGGGTAGGTTGCGGTCGTGGATAAGAAACGGCCGGAGTTACCGAGATGCCTATGTGATGCAGTTATTGCTTCAGTGAATCGGCAAAGAGGGTGCGGTTCATAAGCGAGCGCCCGAGGGTAATCTCATCCACATACTCAATCTCGTTACCTACGGCCACGCCGCGGGCGAGCTGGGTTATCTTGACGCCGGCATACGGGGCAAGGCGGCGGAAGATGTAAAAGTTGGTCGTCTCGCCCTCCATCGTGGCGCTGAGCGCGAGGATAACTTCCTTGATTTCACCTGAAGCCACGCGCTCCACGAGAGAGTCAATCTCCAGTGAGTCAGGACCTATGCCGTCCATAGGAGAAATCACCCCGCCAAGTACATGATACAAGCCGTGATACTGACCGGTATTTTCAAATATCATTACATCTTTCACGCTTTCTACTACACACACTGTAGAAGTGTCGCGCGACGGTGAAGAGCATATTGGGCACACCTCCGTCTCCGAGATATTGTGACACACAGAGCAGTATCTTATGCCCTTACGCATATTGATTATAGCCTCACCTAAGGCCACCCCCACGTGCTCATCGGCTCTGAGTAGATGCAAGGCCAGTCGCAAGGCTGTCTTGCGACCAATTCCGGGGAGGCGTGACAGCTCGGTCACGGCATTTTCAAGTAGGGTAGAGGCGTATTCCTGTTGCATATTATTATAACGGAAATGGCGCTGCGATATTGTTAGGAATACACTGTAGCCACTATAGACCTTTCGCCGCCGTAGTCGCGAAATTCACACAGATATATTCCCTGCCAGCGCCCGAGGTTAAGGCGGCCGCGCGTGATGGGTATGGTGATTGACACGCCGGCGAGGGTAGACTTGGCATGGGCGGGCATGTCGTCAGAACCTTCAAAGGTGTGGGTGTAGTAAGGCATGTCTTCCGGTACTATATGGTCAAGGATGCTTGCGAGGTCAGTGCGCACGTCGGGGTCGGCATTCTCGTTAATGGTCAGCCCGCAAGATGTATGCTTGACAAATAGGTTGAGGAGTCCGCTCTCAGGGAGAGGTGATGGAAGATGTTGCATGATTTCACCCGTCACGAGGTGACATCCGCGCCGCTTGGCCGCGAGGCGAAATTCTTTCTGTATTACCATAACAGGAGTATATTAAAATAAAAGCAGGATGCTGTGAATGCACCCTGCTTGATATGAGAAAATATGATTATTCTTCGGCAGCGGCCACTTCGGCTTCTTCTGCTTCAGTGTTGGGGTTGATGTTGGGGAGTTCGAGGCCGAGGTGCTGCTTCTTGTCGAGATACTTGAGGATGATACCGAGTATGAGAGCGGCCACGCCAAGACCGGCGAGCATCACAAGCGGAGCGGTATAGTTGTAGCTTACTGAAGCCTGCTCGGCAGTCATGGTGCCGTTGGCTACAGCTTCTACGATGTCGGGGTTGGTCTTGTCAAGCACCTTACCGATGAGAAGGGGGAAGAGCCAGAGGCCGATATTCTGAATCCAGAAAATAAGAGCGTAGGCCGAACCGATAATCTTACCGTCGACGAGCTTGGGCACGCTGGGCCAGAGTGAAGCCGGCACGAGTGAGAACGAGGCGCCGAGCACCAGGATGGTGAGGTAGGCCACAATCACGCCACCCACGGGGCTATCCTTGAACTGGGGAAGAACGAATGCAAATGTAAGGTGGCAGGCGATGAGCAGGAGCGAGCCGAGAATGAGCATCGACGCGGCTTTACCTTTGTGATCCACATAGTTGCCGAGGATGGGAGTGATGCCCACGGCGAGGAGGGGGAACACGGCGAAAATCGTTCCGGCCGACTGGCGCATGTAGCCCATATAACAGAAGATTACGAGCGACACTATCGAAGTGACGAGCATGGCATAGCGGAGCGAGACGTTCTTGGAGAAGTTGCTTGCAAATGCTGATGCAGCTACCACGATCATGATTACATACTGAACCAGTGTGACGGCTTCTCCGCCCCAGAATGAATCGGGTGCCACGTCAGTAAACGTAAGGTTACACTGGAGCATGTTGACCGCATATTTCTGGAAGGGGAAGATTGCGGAGTAATAAAGTACACACAGGAGTGCTACGAGCCAGAAACCGCTGCTTGTAAGAATCTGACCGAGGTCAGAGATGCGGAAGGGATCATCTTTTTCTTCTTCAGCATGGGTCTGCGAGTCGAGCTTGCGATCCATGAAGAAGTAAACGATAAACATGATGAGGGCGATCATGAGCAGTACCACACCGAAAGCTACCGAGCGCGATACGGAAATCACGCCGCCGAGTTCGGCAAACATGGGTGAGAAGATCATACAGGTTGCCACACCCAGACGGGCGAGGGCCATCTCCGAACCCATGGCAAGCGCCATCTCGCGACCCTTGAACCACTTGACGATACCGCGGCTCACGGTGATACCTGCCATCTCCACGCCGCAACCGAATATCATGAAGCCCACAGCCGAGAACTTGGCCGAGGCAGGCATTCCTTCATAGAACGGTGCGATACCCAGTGCGTCAAATACCGGGATATGATTGAGGTGGTTGGTGAACCACACGTCGAGCGAGCTGCCGATAAACTGATCGGTGAGCGCATACCAGTTGATCACCGCGCCCACGAGCATCACGGCTCCCGAAAGCACGGCGGTGAATCTTACACCCATCTTGTCGAGGATGATACCGGCGAAAATCAGGAAGAAAATAAATACGTTGAGGAATGTCTCGGAGCCCTGCATGGTACCGAAGGCTGTAGAGTCCCAGCCGCGGGTGGATTGCAGAAGGTCTTTGATAGGTGAGAGGATGTCCATGAAGATGTAGCTGCAGAACATCGCCATGGCAAGAAGTCCCAGCGCGGTCCACCGGGCCCATGCTTTGTCAGAAAGCACTTGTTTTACATTGGCCATTGTTTTGTCGTATCGTTTTAGATTTTATTGATAATTTTTTGCAAAATTACGAAAAATATGAATTGTCTGCGATTATTTTTATTAATTTCGTGGCTTAAATGTAACATACTCTTATGAATCTGATTAATAAAGAGCGGTTTGATCTTGACCGCACGGTGAGATTGGTCATCAACTGCGTGCTTGCAGCCGGTGCTATCTGGCTCATCAACACCCTGAAAGGTGTGCTCCTGCCTTTCCTCGTGGGATGCCTTATCGCTTATATCCTTGAACCGTTTCTGCAATACAATCGCCGCTTGCTCCACCTGAAGGGACGAGTGGCTGCTACGATGGTCACGCTTTTCGAGCTGACGTTTTTCCTCGGAGTGATACTTTATTTCCTCATACCTATGATAGTGGACGAGGCCACCGAGATGGCTGCTATTATCAAGCGCTATGCCGCCTCGCGTGACTCGGTGCCATTCCTGCCTGAGGGATTTGAGGAATTTGTGCGCCGCAATATTGACTTTGAGCTCATCGCCTCAAAGCTCTCTCACGAAGAGTGGAGCCGCATGGCTGAGGAAGCTCTCTCGGCATCGTGGTCGGTCATAACAGGCTCTATCTCCATCCTCTTTGCTGTATTCTCATGGATGATAGTGTTGCTGTATGTGGTATTTGTAATGATTGATTATGACAAACTCAGTCGCGGACTTCGCCGCATGATTCTACCGCGCTACCGCAAGCCGGTATTCAAGATAGCTCGCGATGTGAAGCGCTCTATGAATCAATACTTCCGCGGTCAGGCACTCGTGGCATTTTGCGTGGGAATACTGTTCAGCATCGGCTTTCTGATTATTGATTTGCCGCTTGCCATAGTGCTCGGTATGTTTATCGGTCTGCTCAACATGGTGCCCTATCTGCAACTCATATCCTTCATCCCCACTACGCTGATATGTCTCGTCTACTCTGTAGGCACCGGCATAGGATTCTGGACACTTTGGTGGGAATGTTTTGCCGTGTATTGCGTGGTTCAGGTCATCCAGGATCTCTACCTCACTCCGCGCATCATAGGCAAAGCCATGAGCCTCAATCCTGCGCTCATCTTCCTCTCCCTCTCGATATGGGGCACTCTCATGGGCTTCATAGGCCTTATCATCGCCATCCCTCTCACGACCCTCCTCCTTTCCTACTATGACAAGTACATTATCTCTCCCCAGGAAAGCGAGGCGAAGTGAAGTCGTTCAGTTCCTGCGATAACAGGCCGATTATATTTTCAGGAAGTAACAATAAATAGTATTCATTACCACGATGTAAAGTCATCATAACCCCCGTCGCCAAATGTGGGCGACATGGGGGATGATATTACAATTATTTCGCTCAATCATTGTTTTGGTTTAATATAAAACAGTCACTCAGCTTATAGCTAAATGACTGTTTGTTATATAGAAGAGTGGTGTTTATTGTTGAAGCCTTTATTTAATTAGAAAGTTACCGATTTGTATGATGAATAATCACTATAAACAGGGCTTCCGCTATATGCTGCACTATATACAGCTCTGATTTTGAAATATTTTGTAGTTCCTTGTGCCGGGTAATATCTTGTGTGGGTAGTTGTGCTCCCATCATCGATTTGGTCTAATATGAAGTATGTGCCATTCGCAGATGAACTCTCAAATATTTGGTAGCCTGTTGCACCGGAGACTTTTGACCATGTGAATTTTACATCAGAGCCCGATTTTGATGCGCTAAAACTTGTAGGTCTGGATAAGGGTACTTCATTACTTGCACCTAATCCCATAGATGATTTACCTGCATCATTCACTGCTATTACGCCATAACGGTTGATACCGGGGTGTGTATTCCTATCACTCCAACTTGTACTTGATGTAGTTGTCATTAATTCAAACTCTGAAGTGTTAGGATTTCTTTTATATACTTCATAGCTTTTAGCCTTTCCATAATTGCTTCCGGTTTCGCAAGTCCATGATACAGTTATTGAAGATGTTCCTGATGTTTTAACATTGGGAGTTGCGGGTGCAAATGATGTATCATTATTTGGTGAGGTATATTTAGCATAGCTGCTGAACGCACTTTCGCCAGCGCTATTGACAGCCTTTACTTTATAATAAGCCGAAGCGCCATTTGTTGGAGCATTTGTGTCACTATATCCATATTGAGCATAGGATGTTTCTCCAATTTTGGAATAGCTTCCATTTGCTGTGGAGCATTTATAAATATAGTATGATGTAGCATCGCTGACAGAATTCCATCGTACTCTGACGTCAGGGATATATTTATTACCCTCATTAGACACGCTGACCCCTGTGGGCGCTGCAGGCTTTTGTATGGTACCGCCCCCGTTACCTCCGGGATTATTATTGCCACCATTGGGGTTGTCATTACCTCCATTCGGATTATCATTGCCTCCATTTGGGTAGTCATTTCCACCGCTTGAATTGTTCGAGCCAAGTTGTGTAACGTCGATGGTTGCGTAATTTCCATATTCATTATACACCATTACATTTCCTGAACGTTCTGCAGTGCTATTATTAGTTCCTGTGGTAATCGTGACGGAATTACTCAGTTCGGTTACGTATATCCACCCTGCTGAGGGATATACTGAAGAGATGGAGCCATCGCTCTCGAGATATATGGTACGAGACCCTCCGGAGCTTTGGAAATTAACGTAATACGAAGAAAGTCGAACAGAGGTATCTTGCGGTTCTTCACTTTTATCTCCACATGAAACCACGCATAATGACATAAACAGCCAAAGCATTGAGCTTAAAACTTTTTTGGTCTTCATCTTATGATATGATTGGGTGGCCAGGCAGCCCCGTAGGCCGTTATAAAATGAAAAGAGGCGTGGGCTGCTATGCCACGCCTTAAGATGAAGGTGGTAGGAGTACCTTTGAGAACAGGTGTGGGTATAACAGCTCCACGCCGGATGACGTGGAGACAGTTACGACCTCTCTTGTTCTCGATGGTAAGTTTCCTACGCTTTTCATCTACAAGAAGAAGACATAACGCCTCTCGTTAACAATGTATTGAACTAATGCGCATTAATTCGACGCGAATTTACGATAAAAATTTGATTTTACAAAGAAAAAGAAAACATCTAAATGAAAATACGCTATTGCTAATTATTTTGATAGTTGGATCAATGGTAATTCATCGCAAACATCCGGGCGCAGGTTGGTGCGACAGTGATGATAATATAGCCAATTTTGAAACCGATTAGTAGTTGAACTCAAGGCTGACCATATCGCTAAATGAAAATTGAGCTTAAGGAATGGAACTCAACTTACTAAGGAACGGATAAATGTTTATGATAGGTTGTTGATACAAAATTATGAAAAATGACTCAACTGATTTTGTGAAATTTTTTTTGTCCTTGATATGTAGGGGCGCTTCCAAGGGAGAGCACTGAAAAAGTCAGAGGCCGTGTCATTTTGCTAATCAAAAAATCGTAAGTGACTCAAAAAACACCCCAAAAGTTGATAAAATCCGCAAAAGTTAATATAAACAAAAGTTAAATTAAGGCTGTTTAATAGCAAAATGAAAGTCAATTTTCGAAAGTTGTACTTTTTCAGTGCGCTCTTCCAAGGAGCGCCCGACAGAGCAAAATAGTAACTTAATCACAACAAGTAGGTTGCGCACCATTCTCCGCCGGACGCTCCTTGGAGGCGCCCTTACAGTGCTCAATTTAAGGGGCTTTCGCGATAATGACGGAAAATGTTGGGCTTCGTATGGCCACCGAATTAATCAACTCCGGCTTTTAGCCGTCTGACCAAAATGATTTCTGCTCACATCGCATAAAAAAAGTAACCGGACATGGGTTGTCCGGTTACTTTTGTTGGGATAATCTATGTGTTGATTATTCGGCTTTGCCGTTGGAGCCGAGCACGTTTTCGATCTTGTGCTTGTAGAGGCGTTCCATTTCGTCGCGAGCGGGGCCGAGGTACTTGCGGGGGTCGAATTCAGCGGGCTTTTCGTTGAATACCTTGCGCACGGCGGCGGTCATGGCCAGACGGCTGTCAGAGTCGATGTTGATCTTGCATACGTCCATAGCGGCAGCCTTGCGGAGCTGCTCTTCGGGGATACCGATAGCATCGGGGAGCTTGCCACCGTTTTCGTTGATGATATCGACGTATTCCTGGGGAACTGAAGAAGAACCGTGGAGCACGATGGGGAAGTCGGGGAGCTTAGCCTCAACTTTCTCAAGCACGTCGAATGCCAGAGGGGGAGGAACGAGGCGGCCGGTCTTCGGGTCGCGGGTGCACTGGGCGGGAGTGAACTTGTAAGCACCGTGAGAGGTACCGATAGAGATAGCGAGCGAGTCGCAACCGGTCTTGCTTACGAATTCGATAACTTCTTCGGGGTCAGTGTAGGTGTGGTGGTCAGAAGAAACTTCGTCTTCAACGCCGGCGAGCACGCCGAGCTCACCTTCTACAGTCACGTCATACTTGTGAGCGTAGTCTACCACTTTCTTGGTGAGAGCCATGTTTTCCTCGAAGGGGAGGTGAGAACCGTCGATCATCACTGACGAGAAGCCATTGTCGATACAGTCTTTGCAGAGCTCGAAAGAGTCACCGTGGTCGAGGTGAAGCACGATCTGGGGATGCTCCCAGCCGAGGCTCTTGGCATATTCAACGGCACCCTGAGCCATGTAGCGGAGCAGGATGGGGTTGGCATAGTTACGTGCACCCTTTGAAACCTGGAGGATTACGGGCGATTTTTCATCGGCAGCAGCCTTGATGATAGCCTGAAGCTGCTCCATGTTGTTGAAGTTGAAAGCGGGAACTGCGTAACCGCCTTTGATGGCCTTGGCAAACATCTCGCGGGTGTTTACGAGACCTAAGTCTTTGTAATTTACCATGATAGGTTAATTATTTAATTGGGTTTAGGAATAAATCGTTTTATAGAGGCAAATTTAAGAAAAATTTCCGGAATGGCCGACGATATTGTGTAGAAAAATAATAATAAAAAAAGAGATGAGCGGCTTTATTCAGGCCGTCACCTCTTTTTGTAAGCTTTCAGTCTATCGCTCGGGATTATTCACCGGGGATGATAGCTTCGCTGGGGCAAACTTCAGCGCAAGAACCGCAGTCGATGCACATTTCGGGATCGATGTGGTAGATGTCGCCTTCAGAGATTGCACCTACGGGGCAAACGGGCAGACAGGTGCCGCAAGCCACACAAGAGTCAGTGATTACGTAAGCCATAGTGGTAATTTCTTAATTGGATAATTAATTAGGATAACATGATTAACATTGCAAAAGTAATGGTTTTTTTTGACTGCAAAAAGCATTTTGCAATAATTTTTTTGCCTTTTTCAGCGATAGAGGTGATATTTTTGCTTCGTGGCGGTAAAATCGGCCACATCTTTGTTCCATATCGGCAATATATCCACTACTTTATATCGGCGGCTGAACTGCTCTCGCACCCTTCGGTCACCGATTACCTTGTCCATCATCTGCAGGCGGGGCGCTTTCTCGGCGTCGAGCAGCCTCTTGCCTGGATACATGGCTTCGAGTTCCTGAAGAAGGTAGAAATTAATAAGAGTGAGCGGGGCAGCCTCGGGATCCATCACATAAACTTCCACGCCCGAGAGTGTGATTCCGGAGTGCTTGCTGTAGCCGGGCTTGAAGGTGATGGGTCGGAAGGCTACGCCGGGGATGCCGAGTGAGTTCATGCGGCGTGACAATTCGAGGCCATCAGTGCCCGGCACGGCAAAGAGGTGAAAGGGCAAGGTGTAACCTATGCCTATCGAGAGGCCGTCGAGCTCACCGGCAATGCCTGTCGCGGGATAGTAGATTGCGCTTTCCATTGTGGGGATGTTGGGTGAGGGTAGCACCCAAGGGAGCCCCGTATCGGCATAGAGCATGTCTCGCTCCCATCCATCCATTTCGATTACGGTGAGGCGGGGATTGTTACCTGCCCCGAGCATTCCCTCGCCGGCGAGCAGGCGGGCGAGTTCGCCCGGTGTAAGACCATATAAATAAGGTATGGGATATTGACCAACGAATGATTCCTCGCCGCGCGCTACTACTGGCCCCTCTACCTTGAGTCCGCCAAGCGGGTTTGGGCGGTCGAGCACCATAAACTCCACGCCGGCGCGGGCACATGCGGCCATCGAGCGGCCGAGAGTGGAAACGTAGGTATACGAGCGAGCTCCCACATCCTGAATATCGTAGACCATCACGTCGATTCCCCGCAGCATCTCTGGCGTGGGCGCGAGATTTCGACCGTGAAGAGAATATATCTTTACTCCGGTCACCGGGTCGACATCATCAGCCACTTTATTACCCGCCGAGAAGTTGCCGCGTATGCCATGCTCGGGAGAGAAAAGAGCCACGAGTTCCACGCCAGGGGCATCATGGAGTATGTCGATAGTAGATCGCAGGGTGCGGTCTACGCCGGTAGGATTGGTAATGAGTCCTATGCGCTTGCCTTTGAGCGGAGCAAAATCCATTTCTTCAAGTCGCTCTATTCCCGGAGTGACCTGAGCCGCCGCGATGAGAGAAACGGTCAATAAGATATATAATAATGTATAGCGATTCATTTTTTACCGAATGAAGGGTTGATTTTCAGAAGTGATGCCACGCCTATGGTCAGAGCGCAGCAAGCGATCGTGAGGACGAAAAACATCGTGTAACCCACTTGCTCCTCTATCCATCCTGCCGCCATGCCAGGGAGCATCATGCCAAGAGCCATGAAGCCGGTGCATATCGAGTAGTGGGCCGTTGCGTCGGGACCTTCCACGAAGTAGATGAGATAAAGCATGTAGGCCGTGAAGCCGAAACCGTAGCCGAATTGCTCGATGAAGACGCACGCATTTATGGTCAACAGCGATGAATCAGGAAACAGGCTGAGGTACAAGAATGAAAGGCAGGTAAGCGACATGCTCCACGCCATAGGACGCAACCACCGGCGCAGACCACCTCGCGCCACCACGATACCTCCTATAATACCGCCAAGCGTAAGACCTATTATGCCGATAGTGCCGTAAGTGATGCCTACTTGCTTGGTGGTCAGGCCTAAACCGCCGGCCGACGCGGGGTCGAGGAGAAAAGGATTGATTAGTTTGACCAGCATAGCCTCGGGCAGTCGATATACGAGCATGAAGAGGATGGCGGTAAGGATTCCCGGCTTGGTGAAAAACCGCTTGAAGATATTGAAGAATTCCGTCACGGTGGCTTTTACCGTGGTATCTTTCTTATTCTCAATGACTTTTTCAGCAGAAGGAAGAGCCCACCAATGATAAAATGACACAAGAAAGAAGAATATCGACATGCCCATAAATACGATGCTCCACGCATCGGGAACCGAGCCGAGGTATTCCTCCATAAAACCGGCCACGATAACCACGCCGCCCTGTCCGGCCACGGTAGCGATACGGTAGAAAGTGGAGCGGATGCCCACAAACAGCGATTGGTCGTGAGTGTCGAGCGCGAGGATATAAAAACCGTCGGCTGCTATATCATGGGTGGCCGAGAAAAAAGCAACCATGTAGAAGCAAGCCAGCGAGTAGGTGAAAAATGAGCTCATGGGCAGCGTCAGTGCAACCCCGGCGAGTGCTATGGCTATAAGGAGCTGCATCACCACTATCCAGCGACGCTTGGTGCTGAACATATCCACGAGCGGTGACCATAGCGGTTTTATCACCCATGG
Organism: uncultured Staphylococcus sp.; assembly: GCA_964477665.1. Classification (GTDB taxonomy): domain Bacteria; phylum Bacteroidota; class Bacteroidia; order Bacteroidales; family Muribaculaceae; genus Duncaniella. Next base: position 20,993 of record CAYZFG010000001.1, on the reverse strand, counting down.
CAGGTAAAGCCATCCGGTGTAAAGGGCAATGTCGGTATTTGAGAGCCCCATGCGCTTATAAAGTATCACCGATAGGGTCATTACTGCGATGTAAGGCAACCCTTCAGCAAAATAGAGTGTGGGAACCCACCACCAGGGAGACTTGACTGGCTTCATCAGTAGACGGTTTTAATTTCAGCACCTTTATAATAATGTGATAGAATCTCACGGTAAGAGTAACCTATGTCGCCCATCACAGCTGCACCTATCTGGCACAATCCCACGCCGTGACCCCAGCCGGCTCCGTGAAGCGTGAACTTTCCGGCAGCGTGAGTTACATAGAAGGCCGAACTATACAGGTGGCTTTCAGAAAGTGCGCGACGGATTTCGAGCTCTTTGCCTATGATAACGGTTTTCTTGGTGCCGATGATTTTCAGACGGTAAATTCTGCCCGACGCGCCGCGGGAGAGGGGCGTGAGGGCGGTAATTTCGCCCAAGTCCTCGCCGAGCTTGCGGTTGACGAGCTCGGTCAGTTGTTCGCCGGTATATTCCACCTTCCAGCGGTAGAAGTCAGCCGTCTCCTGATCATAATTATTCAATACCTGCCTGAGAATGCGCGAATCAGACGTGTTGCAAAAAGCATCGGGAGAATCTTCGATCCATTTTTTAGCACCCGTGGCTGACGATGCATCGGGAACCGGTGTCTCGGCGGGAAGGTCGCGCACGGCGGCAAGGTAGGGGTATGGAGTGTCGTCCCAACAGGTTTCGAACGTTTCGAGAATACCCCCGCAGCACTTTGAAAATCGTGCGTCGCATATCTCACCGTCATACATAAGCACCTGACCGCGAGTATCATTGACGGCACCTATAGCATTGGGCGACGACACACGGGTAATACCTTGGTATCGCTGACAATGGTCATCAGCGCACACATCGAAATTACGGTGGTTGCTTCGGTCCCACCATCTGATGCGCTCTGTGGACGTATCGCGGACGATAACGTCAGGGTTATCAGCTCGCTTTCCCTCAATCTGAGCCAAGAGCCAACTGCGGGAAATCACCGCATGGGCACGGAGAAGATTGAGCGATGCTGTTGCGCTCATCTCACTTGAAATCACGCTTTTAAGATACTCCTCAACTTCCACATCGTTGATAGCTCTTACCTTACCATCTTCGGGTACGAAACGGAGACGTCCGCGAAAGCGTTGCGATTCCTTACGTTCCCAGTGAAACTTTACGCCTATGGTGATACCATCAATCTCGAAGAAATTTCCATCGGGGCTTGTGGGTGAAAATTCGATTGCCGGAACAGTTTCCCCATTCCACACAAGCGCCATTCCCGATGGCGAAATTTCGATCTTCTGCTCACCGGTGACGATAGGATGCCCCGGGGCGGAGAAAATTCCGGTGAAGGAAAATGATACGGACGGTTCGCACAGGAGACCTACTGCTATAATTGGTTGCATAAGTTATTGATTTCAAGAGGGGAGAGTGATACTTCTTCAATTATTTCTTTAGCTTTTTCAGCCGTTAAGGAATCAAAGTCCTCGCGGCGCGGGGTCACCATATATCCCGCCATTTCCACTGATGCCGGGCTGACGATCACCTCGCCATAACACGTAGGTCGATGACGACGGCGCGGAAAAACGGTCACGCATTTTCTGCCGTCAGCCAGCCTGCTCACGAGTATATTCATCATTGGCTCAGGCTCTTGCGAGGGCAGGATAGATATGAGTCGAGCAAGTGTTTCAGATAAATATTCGTCACTGTCAGCCGCAATTTCTATGCAGTTTTCCCCACATGCGATAGATTTTTCGCCAATGATGTGAGCAAACTGAAAATCTGCGGCTTGGAAATGATGATGGTCGGGCGCGGAGGCACCGCATTGAGGTCCGTTGTAAAAAACTGTCAATTCGGGAAATACATCAGAAAATTCAAGCATTGCTTTAATGTGTCCCTGAATCGTCTGAGGTATATGCTCGCGGTGAGAAATGGTGAAATGAACCGGAAAAATGGGGAAGGGATTGACGAGTATTTCGTAGTCGCCATGATATATTACCGACTGCTCGGCGGGGCGGTTTTTCCGGCAGAGAAAGCATGGCCGCTCCGCTGCCGGGCGGGCGGCGGAAGAGCCGATGCGGGCCGGGTTGTGGAGGAGGGTGGTAATTAGCTTACCATCGCCGTCGCGAAGATAGCGCCGCTCCACACCCTGCAGCGCAGCAAAGTTATCGCCGCACAGAGGCCACTCTGCGCATTGACGGTCAACTATCTCTTTGGCTTCCTTCAGAGTCATAACTTACCGGAATTTAGCGCGATACGGGCGTGTAACTCGCGAGTGCGCAGTGTATCCTTGAAAAGATTGTTGCGGTTGACGGCTGCTGAGTTGAGTGAAGCATCGGTGTTGTCGTGCCAGCGGCGACAGTTGTATAAGGACTCAAAAATGCGGCCAACCTTATATAGGCGCGACACGGCAAGCGCCATCGCATAGTCCTCGCCATAGGATGCATCGGGGAATGTGATCGCTCTCGCAACCGGAGTATAGAAAGCACGAGGAGCGCCTATGCCGTTGATTCGCAGTAGATTATTTCGGCCGTTATCAGGCGTCCACTCACGGTGGTCGATAAGTCCGGGAGGGATTACATTGAGGTCAAAATCAGTGAGCGTATAGCTGCCCACCACCATGGCGCACTGCTCTTCGTGGAACTTGGAGATAATACGCATGAGCGTTTCGGGTGAGCTGTAGACATCGTCGCTGTCAAGTTGTACGGCAAAGCGACCGCAGTGTTCACTGAAAATAGCCCTGTTCCAGCACCCGCCTATGCCGGGAGTATTATATCCCTGCGGTACGGAGATAACGTGGAGGCGAGGATCGGTTATTGACTTTAGAACTTCGAGAGTACCGTCGGTCGAACCGTTATCGACTACTATCACATTATATTCAAAATCAGTAACTTGACTTAGCGCAGAATTGACAGCATCAGCGATCGTAGTGACACGGTTGCGCACCGGAATCACCACCGAGGCTTCCACCGGAAATGAGCCTTCGACAAAATCCACAGTGCGTGGAGCATCGGTCAGCAACGCTCCTATTTCGCGAAGGTGCTCGGTACAAATCTTCTCCATTTCAATCTGGTAGTCGCGGTTGCGCGGGTCCACGTAGTCAAACTGGCTATTCGCCTCGTCCTCATTATCTTTAATCGCATAAAGAGGCTCGGGAATATGAATAATCTTACCCGCTCTTGAAAGGGCCAGGCGGAGGCGATACCACTCGATATTATTACCGGGATGGGTGAAATTTTCCGGAAGAAGTGACGTTTTTACAGCCACTATCGATCCGAAATTAAAATCGTCGCGCACGGCTCCATCTTGGTAGGGAATGAGGTTAACACGCTTTTCTTCAATAAAATAGTCGGAGTAAACCACGCTCACACCGGGAGTGGCGATAACACCGGCTATGCGGTCAAGAGCAAGCGGCTCGAAAGCGACCTCTCCGGCAGGAGAAAGTTTTATCAGGGTATAATTCTTATCGTTCATTTCTTCTTGCGTTTTTTAGTTTTCTTGGCTTTGGATTTTGAGGTTTTCTTTGAAGATGAAGCTTTAGGTTTATGGTCAACCGCCTTTGTTTCAACGATTTTTACATTAGAAACCGGGGCTTTAAAGAAGTCGTAAGTTGTGGATATAAAAGAGGACAGCGCCCTTTTGTCAGTAACATTTTCAAGCGGGAAACCTACTGCAACCACCTTATAACCATCCTTTTCTATTGCCGTGGCTGCCGGATAACCGTTTTCGTCATAGCGCATTATCACCGCACCTCCGGGTGCCGGAGTGAATGATGCGGGTGATTCAACAGCGTAATAATCAGGCGAGAGCGACGTGTTGAAAGCTATTTTTGACGCTTTAAACGATGCGAATGGTGACTTAACCACTGACGCTTTACCTTCCACCGTAGCTTTATCCGAAGAATGAACTACTCCAAGTACATCTCTAAGCCACTTGATGTCAGCAGATTTTTGTTCTGACGAAGAATAATTGTTTTCAGCAAGGTCAGTCGACAGGTAACTGCCCGAAACGAGCAAACGCCCGCCTCCCTCAAGGAAGCGAAGCAGGGCATTTTGAAGCGCAGGAGTAAACGTCTTTCGGCTTTCGCCTCCCTTAGCCTTACCGGTGTGAATTTCCTTCTGCTTTCCGAGAATCAGGTCAACAACCGGCGACTCAGGCATCATGGAGATGAAACCCTCACGGCTTGATGAGATGAAGGGAATACCGGCATCGTGAAGCGCTTGGGCATGTATGAATACATTATCCATGTCGTTGCCTTTTAGGAGTTTGCGGTCGTAATAAGCCCTACCCGCACCAAATCCAGGAGCATCATCGCTCAGCCATTCGTGGCCCGGATTGAAGTCATATTGCTCACCGGTAAAGGAATTGTCGATACCGAAAGCCACGCCGTGGTCAGTGAGATAGTCAAACCCGCGTCCGGGAATCATATCGGGACCTGAGATACGAGTAAAGCCGTTGACTATCAATACCTGATCACGCATTCCCGCTCCACGCTTGCTCAGCGAAAGCACTTCAGAGGGAAACGACACGCCGCCATCATTAGCCGCGCGCACTCGGTAAGAATAGATATTGTCATCCTCAGGCGTGACGGTGATGTAAGGAGAATCAGTCACGGCAAATTCAGTAAAAGCACCGTCGCCAACACGCTCTTCCACGATATAATAATCGGGTTTCGCAGTGACTTCGAGAGAGTCAGCCGTAGCTTTCCACGAAAGTATGTAATCATTGCCGCTGCCTGAAATTGCGAAACTGTTGACCGGTAGCGGTTGGGCTACAAACTGCCTTCCATCCTTCTGCGCAAGGTAGCGACCGATACCTTTATAAACGGCTCTGGCTACCGTGAAGCGAAATTCCGGGTCGAGGCCATAGACCATGTCGGGAAAATTCTGGTGACTGAGAAGTTCAATCAACAAAGCGGGAACTACGGGTGACGAGGCCTCGTGATAGCTGCGGTTGCGTGTGGAACGCTTAGACCACACAGGGTCATAAAGAGCTCTTACATCGTTGACAATCTGCGAAGTAACCGATTCGGCATAGCCCTCTACGGTAGCGCGGGAAGATCCGTCGCCAAGCTTGTCACGCTTGCCGTAACTGACGATTCCGAGGGTACCCACGGTAGAGCCGTCGGAAGTGGTGCCGGCGTCAGTGTGGAAAGCGAGCGACAGGTCAACGGGAATACCTAATCCCTTCATGTCAGGATTTTTAACCGAACCGCCTGACAGATAGTTTACCCACAATCCGCGCGACTTATAGTCATCCACGTAATCATCAGAAAATCCTGTGACAGAGTAAACGGAGTCGGGCATACCGGCCCATTGAAGCCAGTATCGCGCACCCTCGTTGCGCCGCGGGTGACCGCTGACTTTTCCTCCGCGTTCCACATTTCCCATTCCGCCGCCTATCTTTACAGCATCGGCGGTCACCACGGCTCCCGGGGTAGATGACGAAGCAATCAGTTCTACAATCGGTCGGTCGCTATCTCCCGTCGGGAAATCAAATGTCCCGAGGTAAATCCATGTGCCGCCACCCATGCGCTGATCCACAATAAAATCCTCACTTCCCGCCGCGGAGTTGACACGATAAATAGCGTCATGAGCACTCGAAGGGGTAGAGGCATAACTTACGTATACAGCATAACGGCCTCGTTCAGGAACAGTTGCATACCATTCAGCTCGCGGAGCTTTTTCGGCATCTTTTTCGGCAATTACTGATTTAACCGTGCCGGAGCGGAAAGGGTTGTAGCGAGGCCTGAGAGTCTTTTCTTTGTGGGCGAAGCCGTGGAGAGAAGGATCGGTTGTCCACTTATTGGCGTGGCCGTTGTGAGTGCGGAAATGCCCTGTAGAGAGACCGCCGTCACCGTCGATTATTATTTCGGTTTCAGAATAGTCACGCTCGCGGGGAGTCATCACGTAAGCGCCGGCATTCTCAAGCATGGGGATAAGAAAAGGCACTACGTAACTCTGTGAATATAAATCCTCAACCGTGCCAAAGAGGCGCGCTCGCTGCCATTTCCAGCGGTCGTCGGAAGCGCTGTAATATGCGCCGTGACTTGGCCATACGGCGATCGTTTTGCCGTCGAGCCCTGAGGGAGCGTCGGGTGCGTCAACTCTCCTGACTACCCCTGCGGATGCACTTCCAAGGCATGCGGCCGATAATATGAATAAAAGTATATTTCGAGTCATTGAAAAGTCATTGTAGATGATTACAAAGATACGCACAAATTTCTAATAAAACAAGGCGTCGCGACCTGTCAAGATCGCGACGCCACGGGAAGAAATATGGTTTGCAGAGAAATTTCTTACAATATACCCTGAGCCATCATGGCATTAGCCACTTTCATGAAGCCGGCCACATTGGCACCCTTTACATAGTTAATATAACCGTCGGGCTCGGTGCCATATTTCACGCACTGGGTGTGAATATCCTTCATGATACCGCGGAGCTTTTCATCTACCTCCTCGGCAGTCCAGTTGAGTTTTTGGGAGTTCTGAGCCATTTCGAGACCCGAAACTGACACACCGCCAGCATTGGCAGCCTTACCGGGAGCGTAGAGCAGCTTGGCCTTCTGGAATACTTTGATAGCCTCAGGGGTTGAGGGCATGTTGGCACCCTCGCTCACTGCTATACAGCCGTTGGCTACGAGAGCCTCGGCGTCATCGCCGTCGATTTCATTCTGAGTGGCCGAAGGCATGGCGATGTCACACTTCACGCGCAGCCAGGGACGCTCGCCCTCGTAATATTCACACTCGTATTCCTCGGCAAACTCGCGGATACGGCCGCGGTAGAAGTTCTTGAGCTTGAAAATGTAGTCGAGCTGTTCCTCGGTGAGGCCGTCGGGTACATGGATTGTGCCGTCAGAATCGCTCATTGATACAACTTTCGCTCCGAGTTCGAGCAGCTTCTTTGCTGTGTAAGTTGCCACGTTGCCCGAGCCGGAAATAGCCACTTTCTTACCCTTGAGGTCAATGCCGCGGGTCTTGAGCATTTCGAGAAGGAAATATACATTGCCGTAACCGGTAGCCTCGGGGCGGATGAGAGAGCCACCAAATTCCAGACCCTTTCCGGTGAAAGTACCTGTAAACTCGCGGGCCATCTTCTTGTACATACCATACATGTAGCCTACCTCGCGACCGCCTACACCTATATCACCGGCGGGAACGTCAGTATCAGGACCGATGTGACGCCAGAGTTCTTCTACGAACGCCTGACAGAAACGCATCACCTCCATGTCGCTCTTGCCGCGGGGAGAGAAATCGGAGCCACCCTTGGCACCACCCATGGCGAGGGTTGTAAGAGAGTTTTTGAAAGTCTGCTCGAAAGCAAGGAATTTGAGAATCGACAGATTGGCCGACGAGTGGAAACGGATACCGCCCTTATACGGACCGATGGCATTATTATGCTGCACGCGGTAGCCCATATTGTTGTGAACCTTACCTTTATCGTCAACCCACGATACGCGGAACGAGAAAATACGGTCAGGGATACACAGACGTTCTACGAGATTGTAGCGCTCCATTTCGGGATGCTCATTGTAGACATCCTCGATAGAGGTGAGCACTTCTTCCACTGCCTGAAGATACTCCGGTTCGTGAGGAAACCGGCGGTGTAAATCTGCGATGACTTCTTTCGCTTTCATTGTTAGCTGTTTTTGCTGTAAGTTATTTAGAAATTTGTAACCTGATTGGTTAAATCGGTTGCAAAGGTAAGGATTATTTTGGGAAATTCAAACAATTTGAAAGACTTTTCTTAAATTATATTGCATATTCCGTAATTATCAACTATCTGAAATGAAATTTTCTTCGTAATTTTATGCATGATATGTCACCTTTTGCCATTTATCCGCGTCATAAAGGAAAACATAAAAAACTTAAAGCTATGGAATCTTTTTTCAATGAACTTGCCACAGCACTCATACCGGTATCTATTGTGGTGGTGCTCCCTGTGATGATCGTATGGCTGGTAATGCGAGCCAAGATTAACCGTGACAACAAGAATGCCGAAGTGCTTATGAAGGCTGTAGAAAACAATTCAGTGCAGGATGTTGACAAAATACTTGACGGACTACGCAAACCTGCCGTATCAGCCCGTGAAGTGATGTTGCAGCGACTCCTTCGCGGCTGTGCGTTCTTTTTCGTAGGAATACCTTTTATTATAATAGGTTGCCTGCAGAACAGCGATGGTTGGACTGAAGCTCCTATTTACTGGTGTATAGGATGCGTATGTGCAGGAGTAGGGTTAGCTTATCTCATCGTCTACTTTGTAAGCAGAAACTTAAGTAAGAGCGACAAAGATTGATTTCCCCATAATGGATCGCCGACAATTTATAGAATATGTGGAGAGTAATCAGAGAGTGGTGCGCCGCTTTCTGACTGCTCTGTGTTGTGGCGACACCGATATGGCCGATGACCTTGCTCAGGATACATTTATGAAAGCTTACCTTGCAAGCGACGGATTTCGCGGCGACAGTAAGTTTTCCACGTGGATTTACCGTATCGCCTACAATACTTACCTGTCAGCGATGCGCAAGAGTCAGATTCATACTGACATAAATGAAGCTGAAAATATTGGTGCGCGGGAAAGTGCCGATAAGGGATTTGAGTATCAGGAACTTTACGCCGCCCTGGGCCAACTCAGTGAAAGCGAGCGCTACGTGATTCTACTCCATTATATGCAAGGCTATGAGCTCAAAGAGATTGCAGAGATAACCGGCGCGACTGTAGATGCGGTCAAGCAACGGATGTCACGCGGTCGTCGCCACCTTAAAGGATTGCTGGAGGAATAAATATGAAAACTACTGAAGAAGAAAGAATTAAAGGATTGCTGTCGGACTTCGAGCCTGATATGAAGTCTGACCGACTGTTTATGTCGCGACTTGAATCACGCCTCTTCGACGTGGATGTGGTCAAGAGCCGCATAGAAAAGACTCAACGCCTCAATCGCTTTGCAATGTATGTAGCGGGGCTCGCTGGATTCCTTTTCGGAGTAGTGGTGGCGCTATGTTATCCTTACATTGTAAATTTCATCGCTTCTGTCGCAGCTGCGATGAGTGAGTTAAGGCCCGGTTTGAACGATTATGCGGCCGCCCTGACTTGGGGAGTAGTGGGTGCGGTGGGCATGATTCTTATATTCTCTGCCTACGATATCACGCTCCTCGCACTCCGCCGCACGGGAAAGTATTGAAAAAACTTTTGACATTTTGAGAAAAATGTAATACCTTTGTGCCGGATTTCATGGTTTGCTCATGCAATGAAAAGGGAACAGGGTGAAAATCCCTGACAGACCCGCTGCCGTGACTCTTGCCTGCCATCTGTGCAGGACTCAACAGCATCCACTTTGATGTGGAACCACTGTCGATAGCGATGGGAAGGTTGCTGCTGAGGGAGAAGCCGGAAGACCTGCCTTGGAATCATTAAATACTTGTTTGACGTTTTCGGGAAATAAAACTGTTCAACACTCTATGACCAAGGCAAATATCATACTTGGCATATCGGTAATGTCGATTGCCTGTACGCAGCCGGTGCTCTCCCGAGAGAGTATCGACTCTCTTGTGCTTAATGATGTCACGGTGACGGCCCGGCGACCGGTTGCGAAAATCACCGCCGGCACCCCGGTGCAGATGCTTTATGCCGATAATCTTGCCACGCTCGGAGTCAACGATTTAGCCGACGCCGTAAGACGCTTTGCAGGCGTCAACGTAAAGGACTACGGTGGACTTGGCGGATTAAAGACCGTATCAGTGCGCAATATGGGCGCGGCTCACACGGGAGTGTGCTACGATGGCGTGCCGGTGAGCAACTGTCAGGGTGGCCAGATTGATATAGGCCGCTTCTCGCTCGACAATGTAGAGATGCTCTCGCTTGCCGTGGGACAGGACAATGACCCGCTGCAACCGGCCAAAATGTATTCGTCGGCTGCCGTGCTAAATATCACAACTGCTCGACCGACCTTCAACCGAGGAAAGAATTATGGCGGCAGGGTAGAGGTGAAAGGTGGCTCGTTTGGCTACGTGAACACTTCGGCTCGCTGGTGGCAAAAGTTTTCCGAAAAGTGGACGGGAGCTGTCGACGGTACCTTCATGCGGGCCGACGGTAATTATCCTTTCCGCCTCGTCAACGGTCGTGTCACCACCACCGAGCGCCGAATCAACAGTGACATAACTTCGTGGCAGACTGAGGCTAATCTCTTCTATACTCCTACGGAAGACACTGAACTGAAAATCAAAGGTTACTATTACTCATCAGTGCGCGGACTGCCGGGCGCTGTGACACTATATAATCCCATAAGTACCGAGCGACTTTGGGACAGAAATGCATTTATGCAGGCAGTGATGACCACCCGCCTCTCACCGAAATGGCGGCTGCGCGCTACAGCTAAATATAACTACGGCTTTAACCGTGACCGCGAAACGGGCAATCAGTTTGCCGGCGGGGTATATAAAGATGTCCATCTCCAGCAGGAAGGTATGCTCTCAGCTGCGGCTCAATACGTACCGCTTAGAGGATTGTCAGTATCACTTGCGCAGGACGGATACTATAATACACTTTCAAGCACGATGGGTGAATGTCCCTTCCCCCGGCGCGTTACATCACTCACCGTGGCGAGTGCGCGTTGGACACCGGGCCGATTTGACATTACGGCCACGCTTGTAAATACTTTTATTACCGAGCATGTAAGCAGCGGCGAGCGTCCCGACGACATAGACCGCCTTCTTCCGGCACTTTCAGTTTCTTTCCGCCCCATCGCAAACGAGGAGTTTTATGTAAGAGCAATGTTTAAGGATTCATTCCGGGCACCATCGTTCAACGACCTGTATTACGATCGTATAGGCAACGTAAATCTGCGCCCAGAGCGCGCCAAGGAGTATGACCTCGGTGTGACTTATACCCGGACAACAGGCGGCTGGCTCGACTATATCACCGTGACAGCCGACGGGTATTATAACACCGTGCATGACAAGATAGTAGCCTTCCCAAGCACCTATGCCTGGCACATGGCTAACTATGGCCGTGTGATAATCCGCGGAGTGGATATTACACTCGCTGCGGCCGTGAAGTTGCCGAGGAATATAAATGTGATTCTCACCGGCTCGTTCACTCATCAGGAAGCTCTCGACAAGACCTCACGCTCTACCAAAAACTATGGTCAGCAGTTGCCTTATACACCCCGCAACAGCGGAAACGCAGGGCTTACCATTGCCACCCCATGGGTCACGGTAGGTTATTCGCTCGTGGGAGTGGGTGAGAAATATTTTATGTCGCAAAATATACCCGCAAATCTCATTGAGCGATATGTGGAGCAGAATATCACTGCAAGTCGGGAATTTAAGGCCGGGCAAACCTCCATCACTCTGCGCGGCGAAATAATCAATCTGGCCGATGCCCACTATGAAGTGATAAAATATTACCCCATGCCGGGACGTTCCTGGCGACTTACAGCAAGTGTGAAATTTTAACAACCCTACATAATAGAAAAAACATGAATTTCAGCAACGTAAAGTATTCATTTGCGATTCTCGCCGCAATGGCCGGCGTGATGGTATCATGCAGTGACAATGACGACAAAGACTTCGATGACACAGGGTCGAAAGTCGAGCTTGGCAACCATCGAGTGTTTATCCTCAACGAAGGTACCATGGGCATGAACAATGCCAACATTTCTTATTATGACCCCGCAAAGCAGGGAGAAGTCATAAGCGATATTTTCAAGGAACAAAACGGAGTGCAGCTCGGCGACAACGGTAATGCCCTCATCAAGTACCGCGATAATATGTATGTAGCGGTCTACGGGTCAAACTATATTGCCCGACTCAACTCGGCCGGCGTGGAGATGAATCGCAATCAGTTTGCCTCAGACCCCGATCTTCAGGGAGGCATCCGCGACATTGAAGCCGAGGACGGTTACATCTACGCTTCATTCTACGGCGGTGTGATTGCTAAGATTGACTGTCAGACACTCGAAGTGAAAGCCAAATTAATGACCAATGCCCAGAACCTTGAGGATGTAGCCATTGAGGATAACAAACTTTATGTGGCTAACTCTTACGCGATAATTGATAATAACTACGTGTATCTTACAGAGATAATCGTGGTAGACCTACGCTCGTTTACCCAACTCCCCTCAGTAACCGTGGCTCCGAATCCCAATCGAGTAATCGAGGCTGAAGATAAGATCTTCGTGATTTCCAACGACTATTCACAGGAGAGCTATGTGCTCCAGATTATCGACCCCCGTAACGATAATCAGGTAACGGTGATAGGCTACGCTACCGATATGACCGAGGGCGGAGACATGCTTTATCTTGTGGATTCGCGCACTGATTACACTACCATTCCTTTCACGACTACCAATTCATTCTATTCCTATGACATCAAGCGCGGAACGGTCAATAATGCTTCATTCCTGAAAAATGCCCCCGCCGAACTCGCTTCGGCCAGCGTATACTCGATGGCCGTGGATGATGAAACCGGTGATATATATGTCAACACCACTTTCTATACGTATAGCAATGGCGATTGCTACCGATTCCGTCGCGACGGCTCGTTTGTGGAGACGTTTGACTGCGGTGGTCAGAATCCCCGTGCTATGGTGTTTTTTGACAAATAACTGATGTATAAAACGTTTTCTTTTCTGCTTCCGGTGCTGATGCTGCTCGCCGCCTCGTGCGGGAGCGGCAGCTCCGGTAATACAACACCAGCCGGACGTCATGTCCCTCTGAAATACGCCACTCTGTTAAGCATTGAGCGTAGCGATAGTTTTGACGTAGTAAGGATTACGAATCCATGGGACACCACCCGACTCCTCCGCACTTATATTCTTGTACCTGACTCCCTAACTGTACCTGGGAATCATCCCGAAGGAACAATAGTAAGGACGCCGCTGAAAAGTGCGGTAGTGTACTCTACCATCCACACCGACCTGTTAAAGGAATTAGGAGCATTTGACGCAGTAAAAGGAGTTGCCGATGTGCCTTACGTGACCGATTCATTAACATTGGCAAAGATCGCTCAGGGCGAAATAGCTGACTGCGGAATGCACACTTCTCCTTCAATCGAGAAAATAATATCGCTCCGGACTGATGGTGTGCTCGTGTCGCCCTATGAAAATTCAGGGTCATACGGAAAACTCGGTCAGATAGGCGTGCCGGTAATAGAATGTGCTGATTACATGGAAGTTTCTCCGCTTGGCAGAGCCGAGTGGATGAAGTTTTTCGGACTACTTACCGGGCGGTATGAAGAGGCGTGTAAAATGTTTGACGCAGAAGAAGCGCGTTATAATGCCCTGAAAGCAAAGGTTGTCAATGTAACTGAAAAGCCTCGTGTACTGCTCGACGTGATGTATGGCGGAGTGTGGTATGTGCCTCGGAAAGACGCTACGATAGCTAGATATATTTCTGATGCCGGAGGTGAAAATCCATTTGACTATCTCGATGGATCAGGTAGCGCGTCGCTTAGCGGGGAGAAGGTGATTCATGAAGCAGGCGACGCCCCGGTGTGGTTGATTAGGTATTCCCAATCAAGTCCACTTACGCTTGCCCAACTCGCATCGGAAAACAATCTTTACAGTGCATCGCGAGCATTTCGCGACGGCAACGTGTGGGGAGCAAATTCATCGGTAGAAGATTACTTTTCAATTACGCCGTTTCATCCCTCGGTGTTTCTTGAAGATTTAATAAAGGTAATCCATCCCGAAGTAGCGGATAATGCCGCTCCACGATTTTTCCATAAACTCAAGTGAAATTCCTCTCGGCTTGCATATTGACCCTGATTCTCTTCGCCTTGAATCTATTCCTCGGCGCGGTTGATATTCCTGCGTCAGTAATCGTGGATATAATCACGGGTGATGGGGGGAGTGAGATTGAGCGGTTTATAGTGCTGAAATCGCGCTTGCCAATGGCCGTCACCGCGCTGCTTGCCGGAAGCTCGCTCGCTGTGACCGGACTGATGCTTCAGACGGCATTTCGCAATCCGCTTGCCGGTCCGTCAGTGCTCGGGGTTAATTCAGGAGCCTCACTCGGCGTTGCTATCGTGATGCTCCTGATGGGCGGAAGTGTCGGGGTGGGTGTGACCTCCCTTCAAGGTTATGCAGCTGTAGTAGCCGGAGCTTTTATAGGAAGTATTGCTATAATGGGAGTGCTCATTGCGCTTTCGTCATGGCTGAAAAATACACTGATGCTTCTTATTACGGGTATTATGATAGGCTACCTCGCCTCGTCGGTGATCATGTTGCTCAACTTCATCTCCACTGCCGAGGGGGTGCAGAGCTATGTGATGTGGGGTATGAGTAGTTTTGCCGATGTTACTACGGCAAGGATGCCGCTGTTTGCGGGACTCTCAATAGCCGGACTCGCTCTCTCGCTTCTTCTTATCAAACCACTTGACATCATGATGCTCGGTGACGGATATGCACGCAATATGGGACTCAATGTGACCCGGCTTCGCAACATCCTTCTTCTGGCTACAGGATTACTCACAGCTACAGTCACTGCCTTTTGCGGACCGGTAGCTTTCTTAGGATTGTCAGTCCCGCATATTGCACGATTGATATTCCGCACTGACCTTCACCGACGCCTCCTTCCGGCCACGATGATAACCGGCGCCGCGGTAGCCTTGTTATGCAACATTCTATGCGTAATACCAACTGATACATCCTTACCACTCAATGCCGTTACGCCTCTCATAGGTGCCCCCGTAGTGATATGGGTTCTCCTCTCCCGGAGGGATAGATAAAAACTTGTTTTGATTATCCAAATACACTAAACGGGTTAACTCGTAATACTGTAGATATTGTCCTCATATTTGATTGATCTTGTTACACACCTGCTGAACATGATCAAGCCCATATAGCAGAGAATGGCTGTCAATACCCATCCACATGAACAATTTATGAATTGTCTGATAAACGTTGAGTATGTAACCGGTTCCAATTATATGTTTCCTGCGAGCAAAGCATATTGGTTCGTGATGAGCAATTCGGTTGCGAAGGATATTTACTCCATCTAACTCATTAAACATATAGGCATGATTGTATTGAATTACGCTTGAAGAACGGGGCTTGTTGGGAAAAATCTTTAGCAGAAGTTGCCCAGTAGCTCGATACTGAGGGTTTGCAAACATATATTTCCATACACCAAATTCCATTTCTGCTAAAAGCTTAGGATGAGAATATTCTCCTTTGCGATTTAGGCGGTTGTATGCTTTTAGAATAATATTAGCACTATCGTGACAACTGGGTTTGTCGAATATACCACCAGGCAATACTGCGTCCCGCAACCAGTCTTTTCCAAATCGTGCAGTTAGTTGGCTGTCTATAGCATTTCGTAAAGCTACTTCAAAACAACTCAATAATGTAAAGACTTCTTGCGATAAATTTAGGTTAAGACGATATAGTGTCATTGTCTTTCGAGTGTCATTACCGCATGCGTCGAGGTATCTGTTGAGCCGTTCAGGAGATAAAATATGTTGAAAATCGGAAAATTTCACTATTATTAAATATAATTTTGAGATTAAATTTGTTCTTTAATAGAATTAGCACTAAATTTGCAGTGTTGATTCCCGGTAGCCCCTGATTAGTCAAGCTATCGGGTTTAGTTTTTTATTTAAGAACAAAGTTAATTTTAATTGTGCATTTTCCAAAAATTAATTTGCCATTCTTGTGTTAGATACGCTGAGTATAAATAACAATTGCGCCCGGTGGATCGGTGAGATCACGCCGGGCGTAATTATATAAGGGGAGTCGGATTATTCTTCGGCAAGGTTTACGAGGTAAGCCTTGGTGCGTCCGGAGGGATATACTCCGCGGAGCACGAGAAGTTTGTCGTCATCGTCGCTCTTCATTATCTGACGATAGATCTTCTCTACGTCAGATGGCGAGGAAACTTTTACATTGTTGATCGAAAGGATGATGTAACCCTTTATAACTCCGGCTTCTTGCAGGCGGCCTTCGCTGATACTCTTGATCTGAACGCCTCCTGATATACCGAGCTTGCGACGGACATCATCGTCAACTGCGGCAAACTCAGCTCCGAGCGAGTTGATGCTGTCAGGCTTAGTCACCTTGGTGGTGCCGTGAGTGTTGAGGAGTTTTACGTCCACGGTCTGCTCCTTGTTGTCGCGAACAAAAGTTACCTTCACAGTATCGCCGGGTCGGTATTTTGCCACTTGCTCCTGAAGCTGAGCCACGTTGTCAGTGCTCACACCATTGATCTTCACGATTACGTCGCCCTCCTTGATGCCGGCTTCGAGAGCTGAGGAGCGGTCAGCGACCGAACCTACATACACACCCTTGCTCACAGCAGTGATATTGTGCTCACGGGCAACTTCATTGTTGAGGTCAAGAATCGACACACCGAGCACCGCGCGCTGTACGGCACCATACTGGCGTATGTCGCCCACTACCTTCTTGACAATAGAAGTGGGGATGGCAAACGAATATCCGGCATAGTTACCGGTTTGCGAATAGATGGCAGTGTTGATACCGATAAGTTGGCCCTGAAGATTGACAAGCGCACCACCCGAGTTGCCGGGATTCACGGCGGCGTCGGTCTGGATATACGATTCAATACCCATAGGGCGGGAGTGGGAGACGCCCGATATGCTGCGCGCCTTGGCCGAAACGATACCGGTAGTGACCGTAGAGGTGAAGCCAAAAGGATTACCTACGGCAAGAACCCACTCGCCCACCTTGAGGCTTTCGCTGTCGCCTATGGGGATTACGGGAAGGTCGGTCGCGTCGATTTTGATGAGAGCAAGATCGGTCGATGAATCTGTACCGATAACCGTAGCATCAAAAGTGCGGTTGTCATTCAGTGTCACTTCCAGGCGCTCGGCCTCGTCGATGACATGATTGTTAGTGACGATATAGCCGTCCTCGCTTATTATCACACCCGAGCCCAGACCCGATTGCTGCTGCTTGGGCTGCTCCTGTTGCTGAGGCTGGTTTCGCTGCGGACTACCGAAGAAGTAATCAAAGAACGGATCACCGAAATATCCCCCTTGATTGCGAGCCTGATAGCGGGGAGTGACAAAGCTCTTGATGGAGACTACGCCATTTATAGTGTTTTCAGCCGCCGTAGTAAAGTCAGCTTTATTTTCTTCGAGCGGAGAATTTACGCGATAATAACCGGCCGCCACTCCGGGATCGGCAATGACATTGTCAGCGACGGGGGCGGAGGGATTGATAGTGTTCTGAAGTGCAAATGTGGTCACAGCCGAGCCCAGTACTGCCGAACCGGCTGCAAGCAGAATGATTTTATTGCTTAATTTCATAACTGATTAAGGCTAAATGTTAGTTTTGACTTTTATACTATAGACGGCAAAAACCGTGCAATGTTATACGGCGAAACGCTAAAAAAGACCACTTTTTATTAAAATTAAGCTAAAATTTAACAAATTAAGAAAGCCACCTGCATCGCGGGGGATGCGGGTGGCCTTAATGATTGAGAAGATAGAATTATTTATCCTCAAAATACTCACCGGCGACGCTCTGGATGGCGTCATCGTCGGGGACCCACTCGCCTGAATCATCGGCGGGCATATTCACGAGGTCCATTACCGAGTAGTAGTCAAGATCGTCGCTGTCAGTGTCGCCGTCAACGAGCTTCACTTCGAGAGTCGATGGATTGATTTCTACCTGAGTATCGTCGTCATACAGTTCTTCGCCTGCTATAAATTCTGCCACGGCATCGTTGATGCGGTTGACAAGCTGATCGTAAGCGTCCATAGTCATAATCTGTTTTAGAAGTTATGCGGCAAAGTTACGCAAAAATTCCGAATTATTTCTCGCGGGCTTCAAAACCTGCTGCATGGACGGCTTCGATGACAGCTTTGTGGTCAACCGAGCCGTCGACGGTTGCGATTCCGGCCTGAAGGTCAACTTCTACGGCACTCACGCCGTCGACTGCGGCGATGGCCTTCTTAACTGCATTCTGGCAGTGGGGACAGTTCATCCCCGTGATGATATATTCTTTAGTCATGTCAGTATAATTAATTTGTGGGTTATAAAATCGGCGTATAAGAGAGTAGATGAGGAGGGCGGCGAGGATTGCCGAGCAGAAAGTGGAGAAATTATTGAACTCGTGGTGACAAGCTCCGTGCATGGCTGTGCCGTGACCTATGGCAAACCAGTGAGCAGGCATTAAATAGTCGATTGCCAAGCCCATTGCCATCGCACCGGCAATGATGGAGGCAAGATACACGGTGGCAGCCTTACGTCCCATCTCGCGAGAGATGAGAGTGAATGATGCGAAGTTGGCCGCCGGTCCGGCCATGAGAAGCACAAATGCAGTGCCGGGAGAAAGCCCCTTAAGAATAAGCGAGAGGGCTATGGGAATCGAGCCGGTAGCGCACACATACATCGGCACCGCTACAATCAATGCAAGGATCATCGACAGTATAGGGCGATTACCGAGAATTGCGAAGAAATCAGCCGGTACGTACACCGTGATAAGAGCTGCGATTATAAGACCTGCAGTGAGCCAAAGTCCTATGCTCGATACAAGGTCAACAAATCCGTAGCGAAGCGATGCAGCGACCTTTCCCATGAATGTGGCTGGGCGCTCGTCGGCTGCGTCGGGGGCAAAATCACAACTGCCTTTTTCAGTATCCGTTCGCTCGGTAGTACCTACCGCTGCACCACCTGCCACGGCGGTCACTAAAGCTGCCACGGGACGAAGTACTGCGAATGCCGGTCCAAGGAGCGACCATGTGGCGGCTATGGAATCAACGCCGGTCTGAGGCGTGGAGATGAGAAAAGCTGAAGACGCAGCGCGCGATGCACCGTTGCGCTTCATGGCTATGGCTGTGGGAAGCACTCCGCAAGAGCAAAGGGGCAGAGGTACACCTATGAGTGCAGCCTTTACCACCGTGCCGAGCGAGTTGCCCGAGAGGTGACGCGCAAATGTCTCGCGCGAAACGAATGCATGAAGTACTCCGGCGATAAGAAAGCCCAGCAAGATGTAGGGCGACATCTCGTTGAGCATATATAAAAGTGAGTCTAAGAAGTTCATAGTAGTAATGCACTGTATAATTTTACAAGTGCAAAATTACTAATAAAACACCTGCTATCCGTTACAGATTTCTGCCAAAGCGTTATACCTCGGGCAGGGGAGTGCGACGCCCCATTTCGCGGAATTGAGTGGGAGTCATACCGGTAGCCTGCTTGAAGCGGCTGCTGAGATGCGGTACTGAGGAGAAACCTGTCACAAATGCTATCTCACTGAGAGGTAGCTGATTGTCAAGAAGTAATTCCTTGATGCGCTCTATGCGCAGGGCGGTGAAATAGTTTTCGATGGTGCGACCTTCCGTGGCTGCAAATGTGCGCGAAAGAGTGCGGTAAGAAGTGTGCATGGCTTCTTGAAGTATCGTTGCAATATCAGCCCGCGCGCCCTCACTGTTGCGCGACAATTCAATGAGCCGCCCCTTGATGTCGGCCACTATTTCCTCATCACGGGAATGAATAACTTCAAAACCCTCCTTGCGCAGACCCTCGTCAAAGCGACTGATGTCATCCGGCGACGGATTGTTGCCCACGATTATAGCTCCGAGCTCCACGCCTTGCAGCTCAAGCCCGGGTATAGTCGATGCTACTTCGGCAACCTTTGCCACGCAATGGCGGCACACCATATTTTTGATTTTGATTTTCACAAACGCAAAGTTAATAAAAAAACTGCAACCCCGCTAAGGGCTGCAGCTGAGAATTAAGGAGAACGGGTAAATTATCAGTCCGCCGTATTGACGGTTTTTATGAGAGTGCCACCTGATGTGGCATCATCAATTTCAGGAATATCATCGGCCGACGGTACTATCTTGACACGGAATGCGAGATTAAGTGTCATGAGCGACTTATCGACTTGAGCCACAGTGCCTGTAAGCTGGAGAAGGTGATTGCCGGGATACATTGACGAAGTATCGAATGTGACACCGTAAGGAGCAACCTCGGCAGTACCGGCGTAGGTATAATCCCACGCGTAACTTATCGGTCCGACTATCGCGTTGCCTGTGCCTTGGTCAGGCGTAACGGTGACGGCTGTGATGGAAAACGGTTCGCCCTGAACTACATACAGAGTGCCGTCGACATCCACCGCCCCTTCATAATCAACCTTGACGGAAACGTGGGGCATTCTGTCGTCATCGTCGCAGGCGGCAAGCAATCCGAATACGGGCAAAGCAAAAAGTAAGTATAAAAACTTTTTCATCGTTATATCTATTTGTTTTCAAGTCCTTTATTATAAAACAAATGTGGCGCTTCAAGGTTCATGTCCTTAAGCGCCACTATAGTTAAACTTACTTATAATCAGTTACGGAAAACTATCTTGTCGTCTTCAACGTCGATTACAATCGGGCGTTCGCGGTCAACCTTCTGGGCGAGAATGTCCTTTGAAAGCTGGTTGAGCACCTGTCGGTGGATAACTCGCTTGACGGGACGGGCACCGAACTCAGGATCGTAACCCTCCTCGGCCAGGTAATGCATGGCCTTGGGAGTAACCTGGAGGCTGACACCGTTGCGCTGGAGCATCTTCTGGATACTCTTGATCTGGAGGCCGACGATTTCTTCAATTTCAACCTCGTTGAGCGGGGTAAACATGATAATCTCGTCGATACGGTTGAGGAACTCGGGACGGATAGTCTGCTTAAGCATTTCAAGGACCTCGCCTTTGGTCTTCTCGATGGTCTCCTCGCGGTTGTCAGGCGTCATCTTTGCGAAGTTGTCACGGATAACGTGAGAACCCATATTGGAGGTCATGATGATGATGGTATTCTTGAAGTTGACCATACGGCCTTTGTTATCAGTCAGTCGGCCATCGTCAAGCACCTGAAGAAGGATGTTGAATACATCCGGGTGAGCCTTCTCGATTTCATCGAAGAGCACTACAGAGTAGGGCTTACGGCGCACGGCCTCGGTAAGCTGACCGCCTTCATCGTAACCTACGTATCCCGGAGGCGCTCCCACGAGACGCG